>SVMB01000036.1 GCA_015067675.1 Oscillospiraceae bacterium | reverse complement strand
CTTCTCCCAGAATGCCATGACCTATCTGCATCAGATCGCCCGTGCTGCCGGTGTTGATCTCCAGTGCGTCAACCTCTACATCGGCGGCTGCCCGCTCTACACCCATTACCAGAATATGCTCGACGACGACCGCGCCTACGGTCTGCAGATCAACGGCGCCGTCACCAATTTCAAGGTCTCCATCCGTGAGGCTCTGCGTGCCGCCGAGTGGGATTATATCACCCTGCAGCAGGCCAGCCGCTTCAGCTTCGATTTTGAAACCTACGAGCCCTATATCACCGAGCTTGCCCAGTACATCCGCGACTACCAGCCCAAGGCAAAGCTGGTCATCCACCAGACCTGGGCCTATGCCGAAGGCAGCCCCTGGCTGGAACAGGTTGAGATCGACCACCAGTACCAGATGTATGAGCGTCTGACCGACGCCTACGCCAAGGCCGCCGATGTCATCGACGCGGTGAAGCTCATTCCCTGCGGCGAAGCCATGCAGAACCTGCTGCGCATGGGCGCGGAGGTCATCCACTCCGACGGTACCCACGCCTCTGTGGGTCTGGGCTGCTACACCCTGGGCTGCACCTGGCTTGAGACGCTCACCGGTGTGTCCTGTATCGGCAACACCTTCCGCGACGTGAATGCCCCCATGACCGAAGAAGAGTTTGCCCTCGCCCAGAACGCCGCCCATAAGGCCGTCGCGGATGTGAGACTGTAAGTTCACATTCCGACCAAAAATCGCCCGAACACTGTCAAATCCAGCACGCAAAGAAGAAATACCGGAGGAATTGTAGTATGATAAAGGTTCTTGCCATCGGCAACAGCTTTTCCAATAACGCCATGACCTATCTGCACCAGATCGCCCGTGCTGCCGGTGTTGATCTCAAGTGCGTCAACCTCTTCATCGGCGGCTGCCCGCTCTACACCCATTACCAGAACATGCTCGACGACGACCGCGCCTATGGTCTGCACGTCAACGGCTTTTCCACCGGCTTCAAGGTCTCCATCCGCGAGGCTCTGCGCGCCGATCAGTGGGACTACATCACCCTGCAGCAGGCCAGCCGCTTCAGCTTTGACTTTGAAACCTTCGAGCCCTATATCTCCGAGCTTGCCCAGTACGTCCGCGACTATCAGCCCAAGGCAAAGCTGGTTATCCACCAGACCTGGGCCTATGCCGAGGGCGGCAAGCATCTGGAAAACGTGGAGATCGACCACCAGTATCAGATGTACGAGCGCCTGACCGATGCCTACGCCAGAGCTGCCGAGGCCATCGACGCCGCGAAGATCATCCCCTGCGGCGAGGCCATGCAGAACCTGCTGCGCATGGGCGCCGAGGTCATCCATGCCGACGGCTCCCACGCCTCTCCCGGTCTTGGCTGCTACACCCTGGGCTGCACCTGGTTTGAGACGCTCACCGGCATGTCCTGTGTTGGCAATACCTTCCGCGACGTGAACGTCGAGATGAGCGAAGATGAGTTCATCCTCGGCCAGAATGCCGCCCACAAGGCCGTGGCCGACGTGAAACTGTAAGTTTTAGATCATTTCACACCACAAAAACGCCGCCGCAGACAGTCTGCGGCGGCGTCATTCTTTTCACACTCAGATACCGAGAATCTTCTCCGCGTTCTTACGGATGATCTTCTCATAAGTTTCCTGCGACAGCATCTTATCCTCCACCATCTTCGTCAGCCAGGCGTCAAACGTGTAGGGGAAGGTATCGCGGTCGTAGGTGCAGGAGTCGATGCCGTAGAAGATACGGTCGGAGAACTCCTCCATGAACTTTGCGGCGTACTCAGGGTCGCGCATCATGGCGTTGGAACCGGAGCCGGCGGAGAGATCGCAGTAGAGATTGCCGTACTCACGCAGGAGCTTGGGCAGACGCCCCTCAACGACCTTGCCCTTGGGGTAGGTGTTGCGGGTTTCCTGAGTGCAGCCCTCGGAGAGTTCGGACCAGAAAGCGGTGGAATGGCCGATAAACTTGAGGTCATGATGCTTCTTCACCATACGCTCAAGACGGGGCAGGCCGAGTTCATCGACGATGCCGTAGGCGCCGCCGTGCTGGGGAGCGATATGAAAGAGCACGGGGAGGGAGCAGGCTTCACAGTGGGTGAAGAGGTTATCCATCATGGGAGAGTCGGCGTCGAGGGGGGTAGTGAGTTCGCCGAGACCCTGCGCGCCCATTTCCTTGTACTGGTTGAGGAACCAGCTGAGGTCGGTTTTTTCGCTGTAGGAGGCCATACGGGGATCGACGTTGCAGAACCAGGTAAAGCGGTCGGGGTACTTGTCGGCGACCATTTTGGCTTCCTGATTGGTCATGAGGGTATGGAAAGCTTCCGGGGCGACGACAGGGAGGAGGACGCCCTTTTCGACGTTAACGCGTTCGTGGACGGAGAGCTGTTCTTCGACGGTGAGGAAGTGATTGCCGTCAGGACGCTTGGCCATATATTGGGGGAAGGCCACGACGTGGCAGTGGATATCGATTTTTTTCATAGTAACTCACGCTCCTTTGATTCCATTATAATGCAAAATCAGGAAAGTGCAAGCATAATCAGCGGAATTTGTAATGGTATCCGATAAAATGCAATACCGAACCATGAAATGCAGTCATTGCTAAGCGTGGCACACGAAAACGGGTCAAGGGTGCTTTGCACCCTTGCGGGGGTTGAAGGGGCGAGCAGCCCCTGGACGATCCCATATGGTGCAGTGACAGAATGACAGAGGAAGCGGATAGAGGACGGCAAAAAACAAAAATATAAATCGGAAAGCTATACTTTTGATCGTATCTTCTGTCATACCCACGTCGAACGACAAGCGAAGTGAGTCGTGAGCCACGTTTTCGACCGTATCCGGCGTACTTGGCTTTCATACTTATCCCGCCTTCGGCGCAAAAATATCCCAAAGAACGCAAGATCACCCTAAAATAACGTAAAATTCCCCCAAAAAGTGCAAAAAACGAACCCGTATTCTGCGTATCGGCCTCTGCAAGGCTCACATTTCACAGAATACGGGTTCTGACTTTTAACTTGGTATAACAGGAGACGGGTTCAATAGTGGCTCATCGCTCGTTATACTTGCGATTCGACGTTGGTACAGCAGGAAATACGATCAAGCGGCAAGGTTTCTGTTTTTTTCATTTTTTATTTGCCGATACGGGAACCGCTTCATCTTTTATTCTGCTGCATCGCCGATACGGGATCGTCCAGGGGCTGCTCGCCCCTTCAACCCTCGCAAGGGTGCAAAGCACCCTTGACCCTTTTCCGTGTGCCACGCTTAGCAATCACTGCATTTCGTGATTCGGTATTGCATTTCGTCTACTCACTGATTACGTCGGCCACTGTGGCTTCTGTGAAGCTCACCAGCTCATCCACGTTCACCAGTATCTGGCAGCCTCTCATGCCCGCACTCACCGTGATCTCATCAAACAGTATACACGTCTCATCAATGAACGTCGGATACTTCTTCTTCTGCCCGATGGGCGAACATCCACCATGAATATACCCCGTCACCGGCAGCAGCTCCTTGAGCGGCAGCATCTCTATCTTCTTATCCTTCGCCACACTCGCAGCTTTCTTCAGATCCAGACTCGCGTTCGACGGAATGCAGAATACCATCACACCCCGCTTCTCGCCTCTCACCGTCAGCGTCTTGAACACCTGCTCCGGCGGCAGTCCCACCGCCTCCGCTACGTCAACCGCCGTCTGCGCAGGATCGTCCGCCGGATACTCATATGCCCGGAATGCAATCCCCGCCTGCTCCAAAAGCCGCATGGCATTGGTCTTGGCTCCACCGGCACTCGATTTTGCATTTGCCATTCCAATTCGCTCCTTACAGTTTCAGCACGATGCCGACAACCGCGGCAATCGCAATCAACGCAATCGGATGCAGCTTCTTCCACTTCCGGCTCACAAAGAACAACACGCCGAACAGTACAAGCTGCGGCCATAAAAACACAGACAGCAGACCGCCCGTCTCAAATGCACCCAGATCCACCAGCGACAGCTCCACCATGCCCCATCCGGCATAGGCAATCAGCGCCGTGACCACCGGACGAATGCCGGAAAAAGCCGCGTTGACGTAGAAGTTGGAACGGAACTTCTGCAGAATCCGCGCAACGACGAGGATAATCAGATAAGACGGCAGCGTCAGGGCAAATGTCGCCACAAAGCCGCCGGGGATGCCGCCGGCGGTAATGCCGGCGTAGGTCGCCACGTTGACGCCGATGGGGCCTGGCGTGGACTCGCCCACCGCGATCATGTTAGCCAACATCGCCGTGTCAAACCAATCGTATCGGGTCGTCATCTCCTGCAGGAAGGGGATGGTGGCAAGGCCGCCGCCTACGGCGAACAGACCGACTTTGAGAAATTCCCAAAAAAGCAGTACATACGTCATGCGTCCTTACCTGCCTTTCTGCCCTGATTCCGTGCAATCACACAGTCGAGAATGCCCACAATCGCCGCCACAACCACGTAGAAGATCGGGGACAGCTTTACTAAGAACATAATCACAAACGCCACGCCGAAAACGATGATGTGCAGCGCTTTTTTGATGTTTGACTTCCACAGCTTGATGACCGCGTTGAGAATCAGCACGCAAACCGCCACACGGATGCCGTTGAAGGCATGCTGCACCACAGGAAGATCCGCAAAACTCTGCAGTACCAGGGCGATGATCGAGATGATGATCAGCGGCGGGGAGATGACGCCGAAGGTGGCAGCCGCCGCGCCCAGGGCGCCCTTGACCTTGGTGCCGACAAAGGTAGCACAGTTGACGGAGATGACGCCGGGAGTACACTGCGCCACGGCGAAGTAGTCCATGACTTCCTCGTCAGAGGCCCACTTGTGCTTTTCCACGATCTCCTTCTGGATCATCGGCAGCATCGCGTAGCCGCCGCCGAAGGTAAAGGCGCCGATGCGGAAAAAGCTCGTGTATAGATCAAGATATGCGTTCACAGGATATCCTCCTTTCACTCATCACAGGGGAGAGGCTTTGATCTTGGCATACCGGCGCGGATAGGCAGCAGGCGTGGGGGCGATCTTCTCAATCCACACAAGCCTGTGCACCACGTCGGTGCCGGGGATCTTCACATCCACCTGCCGGTCGAGCCGTCCGCCGAGCTTTTTGATCGCGCTCATGGCGGTGTCTACCTCTTCCTGACTGGCCACGGCCTTCATCGCGCAGAACCAGCCGCCGATCTTCACAAACGGCAGACAGAGCTCGGAAAGCACGTTAAGCTGCGCCACGGCGCGGCTCACCGCCACGTCAAAGCACTCCCGCATACCGGTTTCCTCGGCTCTCGCGTGCAGACAGGTCACATTTGAAAGCCCCATCGCGTCGCAGCATTCCTGCAGAAAGGCAATTTTCTTGCCGGTCGCGTCCAGAAGCGTCAGGTTAACCGAGGGCTCGGCAATGCGCAGCGGCATACCGGGGAGTCCCGCGCCGCAGCCCACGTCGATGACGGATTTTCCCTTGAAATCGAAGTCTGTCAGCAGCGACAGCGCATCCAGCAGGTGCAGCTTCACCGCTTCCTCCGGATCGCGGATCGCCGTGAGGTTCATCACCTCGTTTTTGGCAAGCATCGCGTCCAGATAGGTCATCAGCCCCTCGGCCGACGCCGTATCAAGGCCGTATTCGGCCATTCCCTGCCGCAGCAGTTCAATTGTTTCCATGACTTCCCCTCTTTTCTTCCAGAGCAATCATCAAAACCGCCACATCGGCGGGGCTGACGCCCGAAATGCGCATCGCCTGCCCGAGACTGGCGGGACGCTGCTTTGACAGCTTCTGCCGCGCCTCAATGCGAAGCCCTTCCATGGCGTTGTAGTCCCAGTCCTCGGGCAGCTTCCGGCTTTCCAGTTTCTTGAGCTGCTCCACCTGCGACTCCTGACGGCGGATGTAGCCGTCGTAGCGGATCTGAATCTCCGCTTCCTCCCAGACCGCACGGGGCAGGTCGGGACGGTTCTTGTCCACGACGGCGAGCTTTTCGTAGCTCAGCTCGGGACGGCGCAGAAGCGCTCCCAGCTTGATGCCTGTGGACACAGGCGTGCTGCCGGCGGACTCCAGCAGCGCCGCCAGCTCCCCGCACGGCGGGATCACCGTGCGCTCGATGCGCGCCTTTTCTTCCTCCACCTGCCGGTACTTCTCCAGCACCGCCTCGTGACGCTCGTCGGACACAAGCCCCACTCTGTGACCGTAAGCCGAAAGCCGCCAGTCGGCGTTGTCCTGCCGCAGAAGCAGCCGGTACTCAGCCCGCGACGTCATCATGCGGTAGGGTTCGTTGGTGCCCTTCGTCACCAGATCGTCGATGAGCGTGCCGATGTAGGCGTCAGAGCGCGAGAGAATCAGCGGCTCACGGCCTTGCAGCTTCATAACCGCGTTGATGCCCGCGATCAGCCCCTGCGCCGCCGCCTCTTCGTAACCGGAGGTGCCGTTGAACTGTCCCGCGCCGTAAAGACCGGAAACCTTGTGGGTTTCCAGCGTCGCGTCCAGCTCCAGCGGATCCAGACAGTCATATTCTATGGCGTACGCCGGGCGCATAACCTCGACGTTTTCCAGTCCCGGGACGCTGCGCATCATTTCCAGCTGCACGTCCTCCGGCATCGACGAGGACATACCCTGAATGTACATCTCCTCCGTGTCCAGACCCATCGGCTCCAGAAACAGCGAATGACGTTCCTTGTCGGCAAAGCGTACCACCTTGTCCTCGATGGACGGGCAGTAGCGCGGGCCCACACCCTCGATGACGCCGCCGAAGAGCGGCGAGCGGTGCAGATTGCGGCGGATGATCTCATGGGTTTCCTGGGTCGTGTGAGTCATCCAGCATACCGCGCGGTTTTCGGGAAGCTCGGGCGTGTCAAATGAGAACGGCACCACGTCGTCCTCGCCGGGCTGGACGGAGAGCCCTTCAAAGTTGATGCTGCGGCGGTTGACGCGGGCAGGCGTGCCGGTCTTGAACCGGCGCATGGAGAGTCCCAGCCGATCGAGACTGTCCGTTAACCCCTTGGCGGCGTACATGCCGTCGGGGCCGCCCTCGTAGACTGCGTCACCGATGATGATGCGTCCCTGCAGATAGGTGCCGGAGCAGAGAATCGCCGCCTTTACACGATAAATCGCACCGATTTTCGTGACCACGCCTGTGATGGCCTCGCGGCCATCCTCACCGGGCTCGGTGAGCAGCTCGACAATCTCGGCCTGCTTGAGGATGAGATTCTCCTGCTTTTCCAGGGCATGCTTCATGTAGAGCCGGTAGGCTGCACGGTCGGCCTGGGCACGTAAGCTGTAGACAGCGGGACCCTTGCCGCGGTTGAGCATACGGTACTGGATGCAGGTAGCGTCGGCCGCACGGGCCATTTCGCCGCCGAGGGCGTCGATTTCACGGACAAGATGACCCTTGGCGGTACCGCCGATGGCGGGATTGCAGGGCATGTTGCCGATGGCGTCGAGGTTGATGGTGAAACAAAGGGTCTTCATGCCCAGACGGGCAGCGGCGAGGGCCGCTTCGATGCCGGCGTGACCCGCACCGACGACCGCAATGTCAAAAGTTCCGGCTTCGTAACGCATATGAACTCTCCGAATAAAAGTGTATCAATGAAATGCAAAAACGATCAACAAATGCAATACTTTCTAAACGTGGCACACGAAAAAGGGTCAAGGGTCCTTTGGACCCTTGCGGGGGTCCAAAGAGGGGCGAGTAGTCCCTCGTCCTTCCCACAGCTCCGCAATAACAGAATGACAGATAAAGCGAAACAGCGGATGACAAAATAAAAATATAAATCGAAAAGCTGTACTTTTGACGGCACTTTCTTTTATACCACCGTCGAGCGACGCGGGAACTCTGCGAGTTCCCTAGTCGCAAGCCACGACAGAACCCGTCTTCTTCAACCATTCCCAACAGCGAGAACCCGTTCCCGGCTTCCAACGCTCCCTGCGCCCTACTTTCCCACACAGAACCGTGAGAAAATCGCGCCGAGGACATCCTCTGTGGTGCTCCTGCCGGTCAGCTCGCCGAGAATACTCACAGCTTCCTCGCTGTCGGCGAGCACCATGTCCGGCGTCATGCCCATGCGCAGCGCATCTGCGGCACGCTTCGCCGCCGCATACGCCCGGCTTAATACCTCCGCCTGACGGGGATTTGTTACCATCGTGCCGTCCGGGATAATCTCGTTTACCCGTAACGCACGCGCCATCGCGGCGCGTAACTCGTCAATACCCTCGCCGGTGGCCGCCGAAACCGTGATCACAACCCGAAAATGCTCTTTGAGCGTCTTCACGTCCAGCTTCACGCCCAGATCTTCCTTGTTGACCACCGCAATCACCGGACAGCCGTCGATCTCCTCGATGTCGCGCTCAAATAACGCCTCCGTGCCGTCGTAGACCGCCAGGATCAGCTGCGCCGCACGCAGCGCACGCTCCGTGCGCTCAACACCCAGCTTCTCCACCGGATCTTCCGTCTCCCGCAGACCTGCCGTATCCATCAAACGCACCGGAATGCCGCCCAGCTCAATGCGCGCTTCCACCACGTCCCGGGTCGTACCCGGTACCGGTGTCACAATCGCACGCTCTTCGCCGGCCAACGCATTGAGCAGCGAGGACTTGCCCGCGTTGGGACGTCCCGCCAATACGCAAACCGCACCGTCGCGCAGTAAACTGCCCTGCCGGAAACTCTCCCGTAATCCCCGGAGAGATTCGCTGACCCGGTCCAGTACCTCCTGCGCATGCTCCGTGATGAACTCCGGAATGTCGTCGTCGGGATAGTCGATCACCGCACCGAAATGCGCCGATAAACCGATGAGCTCCGTGCGCAGCGCATCAATGCGCTTCCCCAATGCACCGTCCAGCTGCGCCGCCGCATTGCGCGCCGCAGCCTTCGTCTCCGAATCGATCAGATCAATGACCGCCTCCGCCTGCGTCAGCTCAAGCTTTCCGTTCAAAAACGCACGCCGCGTAAACTCACCCGGCTGCGCCATGCGCGCTCCGGCCTCTAAAATCGCGTCCAGCAGCGCCTGTATCACCCCCGGAGAGCCGTGACAGGATAACTCCGCCATGTCCTCGCCCGTGTAGGACGCAGGACCCGGGAAAAAGACGCATAAACCCTCGTCCAATATCCCGCCGTCGGCAATAAACTGTCCGAAATGCATCACCCGGGGCTTCAGCTGCTTTTTTCTGCCCCGGAATACACGCTGCAGGATCTCTTTTGTCTCAGGCCCTGAGATGCGCAGTACGGCAATGGCGCTGCGAACCGGCGCTGTGGCGGGAGCGGTAATCGTGTCCATGGGCAGACTCCTTTTTGCAGATCATTCAAACCTGACTGACTGTTCTTTCAAACCTGACTGTTTAAAAACAGGGCGGACAAGCCGGAAACGCCGGCTGCCCGCCCATAAAGGTTCCTTATTCGACGCTTTCCGCAGCGTTTTCGGCCTTGGCGGAACCGTTGCCGCCGCGGCGGGGATAACGGGGACGACGCTCCGGACGGCTGCCGCCGGCCAGCGCGATCACCACGCGGCGGTTGGGCTCGGTACCGGTGGAGAAGGTCGTGACGCCCTTGATATCCTGAATCGCGGAATGGATCACACGGCGCTCGTAGGCGCTCATGGGCTCCAGCGTGACGTTCTTCTTGTACTTGAGCACACGGGCGGCAACCTTGCCGGCCAGATTCACCAGAGACTCCTCACGCTTGGCGCGGTAGTTCTCGGTGTCCAGCGTAACCTTCACGTGCTCGTCCTGATCGCGGTTGACCACGATCGAGGTGATGTACTGCAGCGCGTCGAGGGTATCACCGCGACGGCCGATGACCACGCCCATGTCCTCGCCGCGCACGTTCATCGAGACGCCGTCGTCGGTCATCTCGGAATCAACCAGCGCTTCCAGGCCCATGCGCTCAAGCAGACCTTCCAGGAACTCCTTGGCACTCTCGGCGGGGGTCAGTGTATAGGTGACGGCGACGCGGGCTTCCACGCTGCCGATACCGAAAAATCCGGAACGGGGTTTAACAAGCTCTTCTACGGTGACGCGGTCACGGGAGACGCCCAGCCGTCGAACGGCTGCGTTAATGGCATCCTCAGTGCTTTTTCCGCTTGCTTCCACTCTTTTGAACATGAGCCTCAATGGCCTCCTTCTTGGCGATCTCTCTGGCATTCGCCTTGGGACTGGGATTCTCCGCTTCCTTTGCTTCCAGACGCTGCATATAGATATGCATGAAATATTCCTGAGCCATGGAGGTCAGGTTACCGGCAATCCAGTACAGGGTCAGACCGGCAGGCAGCGTGAAGCCGATCCACAGAGACATGAGGGGCATCATAAAGGTCATCGATGCATTCTCATTGGCGGGAGCCTTGCCGCTGGCGCGGAACTGCAGGTAGCTGGTCAGCTTCATCAGCAGGAAGGAAGTGACAGCAGAGATGATGGGGAACAGGAAAACGATGTTGAGAGTCTTCCAGTCCGGCACAACACCGAGATTGACGCCTAAGAAACGCATATCCATCTGGATGATGTTCTCGGAAATGTGCGCAACCTTGTCAAAATTCTCAAACACCTGCTGAGCAACCGTAATCTCGGACACAACACCCTCGGCGGCAATGGCCAGAGTGGTCTTGATCTGGTTGATCTGATCGGCAGTCAGATGCATGAGGTAAGTCAGGGGCTGGCTGATGGGCCAGTACAGACCAATCATGATGGGGAAGGTCAGCAGCATCGGCAGACAGCCGGACATGGGGCTGACACCCTCGGTCTGATAGAGCTTGGTCAGCTCTTCCTGATACTTTTGCTTGTCGTTTTTGTAACGCTTTTCCAGCTCCTGCATCTTGGGCTGCAGCTTGGCCTGTGCCATGGTGCCCTTCTTGCTCTTGATGGAAAGAGGCAGCATGACAATCTTGGCCAACAGCTGGAAGATGATGATCGCCCAACCGTAGGATCCCACGATGTCATAGATCCAGCGCAGGATATAACCGAAGGGGCGAACGATGAGCAGAATGAAGATGTTGGAGGAGGTGCCGTCACCGTTGGGAACACAGCCGGACAGCACCAGGGCCATCAGCACCGTCAGGATGCCGATGAGTGCCAGACGCGAACGGATGAAACGTTTCGACATTTGGGATTTTGCGCGGGGTTACGAATCAGAATCTCCCCGCGACTCCTTTCCTTAATCAAAGGGGCGGCTTTTACGGGACAGGATCATAGCCGCCGGGGTGAAAGGGATGACAGCGCAGCACGCGGCGTAACGCCAGCCACGTACCTTTGCACGCGCCGTATTTTTCAATGGCCTGCATCGCATATTCCGAGCAGGTCGGTATGAACCGGCAGCAGGCGCCGCCCTTCATGGGCGAAATCTGTCTGCGGTAAAACCGGATCAGGGCAAGCAGCAATCTTTTCACCTTGCAAAGCTCCCTTTGTTTCAGCGCTGCATGAGTTTGAGCCGCACAAGGCTGTCCGCAAGACTGCTGTACAAAGCCTGATACGCCGCACCTGCGGCACGAACCCGGGCTACGATCACGATATCGTAACCCTTGAGAATACCGGCCTCCTGCATACGATAGGCTTCCCTCAGCCTTCTGCGTACGCGGTTGCGCACCACGGCGTGTCCGACCTTCGTACCCACCGTGAGCCCCAGCCGGTTCATTCCCAGCTTGTTTTTCCGGCAATAGACCGCCATGTACGGATTGACCACATTGGTCTTGGAACCGTACAGCCGTCTGAAATCCCGGTTTTCCTTGAGTGATACTGTATAGAGCATTCGATTGTCCAACTTCCATGCTGAATTCGGGGCATACAACCGTCATTTGGGCATAACAAAATGCCGCTTGACGACGTGCCGTCCCAAAAATACGACGGCACGCGTATGACCGCGGCTGCAGGCACTTTTCGATCTACGCTGAAAAGCCCGCTCGAAGCGGGCTTTCACACAGATCCTGGCAGCTTCTTAGTGAGTCAGACGGACTCTGCCCTTCGCGCGTCTTCTGGCGAGAACCTTGCGGCCGTTGGCGGAAGCCATTCTCTTGCGGAAGCCGTGCTCCTTGGAACGCTGGCGCTTCTTGGGCTGGTAAGTACGAAGCATATGAACACCTCCTTGAGGGAAAACATTATTGCAGCGTGAAACATCTTATATTATATCTGGATTTGCGTCAACTGTCAACACCCAATCGCCATAGAACGCAAATATTTTTCTGCTGCTCCGAAATAAATATTGTAGCTTCTGCTATTTTCTTTTTTAGACAATTGTGGTATGATATAGATGCGGAGAAAAGTCTCCGCTTGACTATACATTGAAAGGTCGATCAGGAATATGTCACAGCGTTTTGTATACGCCGATAACGCGGCGACCACGCCCGTTTCGGACTCTGTTTTCAATGCCATGCTGCCCTTCATCAAGGATCAGTACGGCAATCCTTCTTCCATCTACTCCATCGGCCGTGAGGCCACTGCCGCCATCAAGAAGGCCCGTGAGCAGGTTGCGGCTCTGCTGAATGCCAAGACCGACGAGATCATCTTCAACGGCGGCGGTTCCGAGGGCGACAACACCGTCCTCAAGGGTTATGCCTTCGCCAACCGCAAGAAGGGTAACCACATCATCTCCACCAAAATCGAGCACCATGCCATGCTTCACGCCATGGAATGGCTGGAAAAGCAGGGCTTTGAAGTCACTCTGCTGGGTGTTGATGAATACGGCCGCATCAGCCTCGATGAGCTGCGCGCCGCCATCCGTCCCGAAACCATCCTCATCTCCGTCATGGCTGCCAACAATGAAATCGGCACCGTCCAGCCCCTGGCCGAGATCGGCGCCATAGCAAAAGAGCACAAGATCGCCTTCCATACCGACGCCGTGCAGGCCGTCGGCCATATCCCGCTGGATGTGGAGGCTATGAATATCACCATGCTTTCCATGTCCGCCCATAAGTTCCACGGTCCCAAGGGCGTGGGCGCGCTGTATGTCAAGCGCGGTACCCGCATTGACACCTTCCTCCACGGCGGCGGACAGGAACGCTCCCGCCGCGGCGGCACCGAGAACGTCGCCGGTATCGTGGGTCTGGGTCAGGCCGCCGAGGATGCCCGCGTCAATCTGGAAGCCGACATGAGCCGTATCGCCGCCATGCGCGACCGCATGGTCAAGGCTATCCTCGAGATCCCCTACACCCGCCTCAACGGTCATCCCACCGATCGCCTGCCGGGCAACGCCAACTTCAGCATCGAAGGCATCGAAGGCGAGGCAATCGTGCTGACCCTTGACAATATGGGCATCGCCGCCAGCTCCGGCTCCGCCTGCTCCTCCGGTTCCCTCGATCCCAGCCACGTGCTCATGTCCATCGGTCTCTCCCACGCCGTCGCTCACGGTTCCCTGCGCCTGTCTCTGGACAGCCAGAACACCGAGGAGGACGTGGATTACATCATCCAGTCCGTCAAGACCATGGCCGAGAATCTGCGCGCCGTGTCCCCTGTCTGGGAGGACGGCAAGCCGCTGTGGGCAAACTTCCAGTAAGCTTTTGAAATCACTCCGGGTCAAGGCCCGATCCGTATAATCCATAGAAAGGAATCGCCACTATGTACACTGAAAAGGTTCTGGATCATTTCACCCATCCCCGCAACGTCGGCGAGCTGGCCGATGCCAACGGCGTCGGTACCGTCGGCAATCCCCGCTGCGGCGATATCATGCGTATGTACCTCAAGGTTGACGAAAACGACGTGATCGCCGACGTCACCTTCAAGACCTTCGGCTGCGGCGCCGCCGTCGCCACCTCCTCCATGGCCACCGAGCTTGTCAAGGGCAAGACCCTCAAGGAAGCCCTGCAGCTGACCAACAAGGCCGTTATCGAGGCTCTGGAAGGTCTGCCGCCGGAGAAGATCCACTGCTCCGTCCTGGCCGAGGAAGCCATCAAGGCCGCTCTCCTGGACTACTACACCAAGGCCGGCCGCGAGCTGCCCCCCGAGCTGCAGCAGGACGCCGCCTGCGACAATTGCTGCCGCAGTGACGCTGAATGCGACACCCATCAGCACTAAATAGCAAGACATAACAAGCGGGACTTCAGCGGCCGCACAGCCGCTGAAGTCCCGCTTATATAGCATATTCAGTTGTTTCGCCGCTTATCAGTCATAATAGGCGCGGCCCAGCGGCTCTGACTGCACAGAAGGATCCTGACGGCTTCCCTGCAGCATCCGCCGACGGTACACCACATCGCCCGCCTGGGCATACAGATATGCACCGTCCTCGCCGCCAAGTGCCACGCGCTCCGGTACACGCTCTCCCGGCAGCGGGAGGATCACGTCGATGATGCCGAAGGAACGCACGCACTGAATGCCCATCTCCGTGGCGGCGAAGATACGGTCCGTGCTGTCTGCACAGAGGTCATAGGCGCCGGGATAACGGAAGTCAATGGGCAGATGCAGCGCCGCGTGCAGGCTCTTGCAGGAAAGGCTGCCGTCCGGGGCGATGGACATGGCGTAAAGACTTCCGCGGCGGCGATCGCCGATGTAGAGACGCCAGCGGTCCGAGGAAATGGCAAGGGCCGAGATGTCGTCAAAGCCCGACGCCACGGTGCGTTCGGATCCGTCGGGCGTACGGAAGATCACCAGCCCGCCCCGGGCGATGTATTCACCGGCAGCGGTGAATTTGCCGTCGGAAACGGCTCCCACAGCCTCCGGCATCGGCTCGTCGGTCACGCGCCAGGGTTCCTCATGGGAAATCAGCTTCTCCATGCGCGTGGACAGGCCGCCCGGCCTCACCGGCTCGGTTTTCCAGTTCTTCCACAGGAATCGATAGACCTTCAGGTTCGTCTCATAGTCGTTGCAGCGCGCACAGTGACCCTCGCCGGGATAATAGGCGCAGTCCATGTCGTAACCGGCGAATTTCAGCGCACGTTCGGCCTCCATACCCGCAACATGGGAGCTGCCGAAGTAGTCGTTGGGCTCGGTTTCCGAGTAATCGGTATACACACGGATGGGCTTTGTCTCCACCTTACGCATGAGCGCGGGAAATTCCCGGCCGTGAGCCATGGAGAGAAAGCTGGGGCTTGCCATATACACGCGGCGCACGTAATCGGTGCGGAACCACGCGATGCACCAGGCCGAAATGCCGCCGGAGGAGCCGCCCATGGCCATATGCATATCCGGGGACGGTGACAGCGTCAGACGGTGCTCCGCCGCCAGCGCGGGGATCATCTCATCCACCACGAGATCGGCGTATTCCGGGCTGTAGAGGTCGTAATTGTTGAAGCGCATGCCGCGCTCCGTGCCTCCCTCAACGGACGCCGGGAGACTGGCCGAGCACAGGCCGAACACCACGGTCCAGGGCGCCTCGCCGCGCTCGGCGAGATAATCAAGCGCCGCACAGTTGGCATCGGGCAGGCCGTCATGGTCAATCGCCACGGCATAGGAGCCGTCGGGATTGGTGCAGGGCGGCACGTAGATTGCATAGTTAAAGCGCATACCGGGCTTATGCCGCACGGCGGTATACTTACCGTAGATCATTCTTCCGCAGAGTTTCATTTCCATCAGACAAAACCTCACTTTATGAAGATTGCACTTTCAGGATACCACGCCGCTCACGGCTTCGTCAAGCCGTAATCATCATTATTTACTCGAAAGGTCGTGCTTATCGTGACGCTGCTGCGCCGTCTGTTTGATCCCGAATACCTCGTTCCGCCCGAAAAGCGCACAGGCCCCCTCCCCAGTGCCAAAGACGCCTACTCGGTCACCGCACAGATGGCATGGCCCGCCGTCACAGAGTCCGTTCTGGTCTGCCTGGTCGGTGTCGTGGACAACATCATGGTCAGCCGCCTCGGCTCCGCCGCCATCGCCGCCACGGGTCTGACTAACCAGCCCCGCATGATTCTTCTCGCGCTCTTCATGGCTCTCACCCACGGCGTCACCGCCGTCGTTTCACGCCGACGGGGTCAGGAGGACCGCGCAGGCGCCAACCGCTGTCTGCGGCAGGTACTGCTCCTCGCGGCTATCGCCGTCGTCGCAGTGGTCGCCCTGATGCAGCCGTTCTCCCGGGGACTTCTGCACTTTGCAGGCGCCCAGGAGGACACGATTGACCTCGCCGTTACATACTTCCGCATCATGATTCTGGGCATTCCCGCGGTGGTGCTCAACATGGTCATCAACGCAGCCCAGCGCGGCGCGGGCAACACCCGCATCGCCATGAAAACGAACCTCTCGGCAAACGTGGTCAACTGCATCGGCAACTACCTGCTCATCGAAGGCCACCTCGGCTTCCCCGCCCTGGGGGTCGCAGGCGCCGCCATCGCCACGGTCATCGGCAACTACGTCGGTCTCGCCATCGCCATTGCCTCCCTTTCGCACCGCGACAATTTCCTCTACGTGCGTCTCACCGACTCCTTCCGTCCCGACATGGAGACGCTGCGCTCGGTCATGAAGGTCTCCGGCTCCGCCGCCCTCGAGCAGCTTTTCATCCGCGTGGGCTTCTTCCTCTACGCAAAGATCGTCGCCGAGCTCGGCACCGACGACTTCGCCACCCACAACATCTGCATGAACGTGCTGTCCCTCTCCTACTGCTTCGGCGACGGTCTGACGATGGCGGCCTCCGCGCTGGTCGGCCAATCCCTCGGGAGACGCCGCCCGGACGTGGCGATTCTCTACGGCCGCTGCGCCCAGCGCATCGGCGCGCTGATCTCGTTATGCATCGTCATCATCTGTCTGACGCTCAACGTCCCCATCATGCGGCTATTCACCCAAGACCCCTACATCATCGAAAAGGGCAGTTTCCTGATTATGCTCTGCTCGATCATCATCACGACACAGATCTCGCAGGTGGTCTACTCCGGCTGTCTGCGTGGTGCCGGCGACACGTTATTCGTGGCGATGGTTTCGATGCTCTCGATCTCGATTGTACGCACCGGATCCTCCTGGCTTTTCTGTTATCCGCTGGGGTTAGGTCTTTACGGCACGTGGTACGGCATTGTATTCGACCAGATTCTACGTCTGATCCTCAACGGCAAGCGTTTTTCCGACGGCAAATGGACCAAAATCGAGGTCTGACCGGCGCATTTCCATCTTGTTTCATCGTTTTCCCATCCGGGAGAGGGTACACACCCTCTCCCGGGTTTTTTTATGCCCTCGAGCGCCCTTTTTAGCCCTCTCAGTCCGGGGCTTTGCCCCGGACTGCTCCCCCTTTGGGGGAGCTGTCTCTTGAACCCTGCGGGTTCAAGAGACTGAGAGGGCGCATTATGAGCAAAGCCCGCCGGGATGACCCGGCGGGCTTTGCAAGGGATGCGATTATGGGAATGGGAGGGTTAGTTTGATTATGCTAAATCAGCAGCAGTTACCGTATAGGTCAGATAACCAACTGTATTTTCGTTTGCAGCTACACGTGCCCACACAGTGATCTGGTCACCTGCTTTGAGGCCGCCGAGTTCTTTGATTGTGTAGGTTTTTGAAATTGATTCGAGGCCCCACCATTCTTTTGTTCTAGTAGTTCCTTTATCCCAAGTCCACTGATACGATTCACTATCAGGATGACTAAAGGAAATCTTGCCACCACTGATCGAAACAGTCACAGGAGAGACAAGCGTACTAGAAATAGTTCCCGTCTTGAGTGCAGCCTTGTTACCAGCAGCATCAAGCAGATATACACTTACGCTTTTCTTAGCATTCTTTTGTCCTGCAGTGTGAGTCCCTGTTGTATTAACAGAACCATCCGCAAAATTTAAACCCACTTTGGTAGAAGTTGTAATCTCAATAGCTTTTCCACCGTAAGGTTCGATCATCAGCTTGTAGCCAGCAGGAATAGCTACATTGTCCTTTGTACCAATTTTGATTTCAGTATTGGTAGCAGTAACGGAAAGAGTACTGAAAATCAGTTCTGGCAGAATTACGTTCTTTGCAGTCTCAGAAGTTTCTTTATACTTTACAGTATCAGAACCATTAGCAGCAATCCAAGCAGTAATATTCACGGTTTTTTCGGTTTCTGCCAGGATATTGGCTTTGGTGCTCGAATAACGAAGTGTCTTGTCGGTAAAATTGATATAATTCGTGACGGACTTAGAACCATCTGCGAAAGCATTCTCCCAGAGAGAACCAGCATCACTTCTGTAGAACAGCTTATAGCCCGCAGGAATCTCTCCGTTAACGCTGATGGTCACAGTATCACTGGTAATCACCTTATCCTTGTTAGACACGGTGATTGTGACGGTAGGCATCGTGGTATCTACGACAACAGTCTCGGAAGTGATGCTCTCATTACCCTTGAACAGAGTAAAGGTAACATTGTACTTCTTATCCATGTTCAGGGTACCAGGAGACGCGCTAGGTACACCGTCACCCGTCAAATAGACATCTCCGCTTGTACTCAGAACAAGAGGAGTGGCATTTCCCTGAGTAACCTTAACAGTGTAACCAGCACCAAAGGTTACAGTAAACTTGTTGTTTGCCGACCACTTAGTCACATCTTCTGCAAGATCATTTTCGACCTTCAGAGTCGGATTGCTACCATCCTTGACCTTCAGAGTGATGCTGGTGGTAGCTACAACAGGGCCATCTGCACCCGCAGTAGCGTTGATAGTCAAGGTAACAGTATCCTCTGCACCACTAACAGTAAAGGTTCTCTGGTTCTCCTTACCTTCCTCTGTTCCGGCAGTGAGTCCTGAAACAGTAACGCCCTTCTGACTGCTGACGACTTTGTAATAAATGGTCACATCGGTAGGTTTATTGAGGTGGTCAAACGTAATTGCAGTATCTGCATACAGCAGACCATCTGTGGGAGACAGGACGGTCAGCGTTCCGTAATTCTTAGCCGTGACAGTGGCCTTACCAGTGGCTACGAGATTACCGTTAGCGTCAAAGCCGTCAACCTTGATAGTAACAATGCCCTTGCTCAAATGGTTAACGCTGATATTTCTCTCAACGGGAGCAGTAATGTTGTCAGCCTCATAGTCAAGCATATTCCCATTCGCGTCGAGCAGGGTCACGGCGTAGGTCTTAGCATCCTCATGGGCTTCCCAAGTAAACACGTCAGCAGATGTCCAGACATCCTTCTTGGCTTCGTCAACGATCACCTTCAGGTTCTCGGCCTCGACGATCTTGAAGGAGACAGCGTTGGCAGGAGCACCGCAGTCGACGGTGTAGGTGCCCTTGGCATATTCCTTCTCAAGCTTCGTCTGGGTGGCGGTGGTGGCCTGATTCACACCGTTGACGCGGACAACCTGGCCAGCCTCGAAGGTGATCTCAACCATGGCCTTGCCGTTGGGCAGGACGTAGAAGATCTGGTCGGCTTCGGTGACCTTGGTGCCGTCAACCTTAACGTTGGGAGCCTTGGTGTTGACAATCTTGTAGAAGTCGGCAACATAGCGCTGAGTGGAAACAGGATAATTGCCCTCGGCGTTGGTCACGGCAGTGCTCACGGTCAGATCAGCGCCATCAGGCCAGCTCTTGCCGGTGGTGGGCTTCAGGGTAACCTGAGTGGCACCGTTGGTCAGAGTGGTAACGTTCACGGTGTAGTCGGAGAAGGTGCCGGTGGCGGAGCTCACCGCAAACAGGGTCTTGAGATTGCTCAGAGCGTTGGACAGAGCAGTATAGTTGACGCCGTTCTTGTAGTACATCTTCTGGTTGAAGGTCAGAACGAGAGCCTCGTCAGCCGCAACCACGTCATTGCCGCCAGCATCCTTGATGGTCAGGGTCACGCTTGAGGGAGTGTACGGATAGAAGTTATTGGTGGTGTTGCCCAGGACGCAGTAATAGTACACAGACTTGTAGCTGGCGGAGTCGGGCACGAAGACGGCAGCAACCTTATAGGCGCTGGAGTCGTAGGCGCTCATGTAGGTGATCTCCTTGGAGACGACAGTGCCGATCTGAGAAGGATACACGCGGATGGCGTCGGACTTGGTGCTGGCCTTGATGGTGTCAACGTTGGGAGTATCCGCAACAGGCACGATGGCGTAGTACAGATAACCCGCGACATTGGCGTTGACGTTGATGGTCATCTTGGCATCCGCAGCAGCGGTTCTGCCGGTCAGGTAGATGTTGGCAATCGCGGTGGTGGGGGTGGTGGTAACGGGGTAGAGGTAATTGCTCTTGGCCAGGCTCGTGGAGCGGACCATGGTCATGGGATAGGTGCTGTAGTTGGGCACGAACACGGCGGCCACGGCGTTGTAGGTGGTACCGCGGTTCAGGGTCACGGTGCCGGTGGCAGTGTAGTAGCCGGTGCTGCTCTTATAGGTCACGGACACGGCAGTGCCGTAGGCCTTGACGGTAGCATCGCTGGGGGTGGTGGTGTTGGCATTGTAGGCATACAGGTAAACGGTGCCGGGAATGCCGGTGGTGAAGTCAACGCTCAGAGAGCCGTTGGAAGAGCTGGTGGGAGCGGTGTAGGCGCTGATCTGGGGATTGGAGACGAAGTAGGTGTCCAGATTGGTGCCGGAACCCACGGTCATGTAGGTGGTGTAGCTGGTGTTAACCTTGGCATAGACGGGAGAGTAGCTGGAAGAAGTGCCGTTGGTGGGCACAAAGATCGCAGCCACACGATAGTCCGCGCCGTAAGCGGTGTTGTTAACAGTCAGGGAGATGGTCTTGGCGGTGTTGGCGGTCACATCGACGACGGTGCCAACATAAGCGCTGTTGGAGGAAGCGTTGCTGATGATGGTGGAAGTGGTGGGAGCGGTGTAGCTGGCAGGATAGGCAACGACGTAAACCTTACCGCCCGCGACAGCCTTGACGCTGACGGAAACGGAGGTCTTGCCGGTGCTGGAGCTGTAGCTGGCGCTCACAGAGGGATAACCCACGACAAAGCCGGAGCTGGTGCCGACGGTGGTGCCGGTGCCCTCATACTTGATGCCGGCGAAGGTGGCATACAGGTTCTTGGCGATGGAGTAGTTGATGGGCAGCTGCTGGGTGGTCACGCCGGAAGCGTTGACAACGATGTTGGTGATGACGCCCTTACCGGTAACCTTGGTGTTGGCAGCGGTATTGTTGACAGTCAGCTTGGTAACAACGGTGTCATCATCGGCGAGAGCGATGTTGGTGTAAGGAGTGGTAACGTAAACGTTGGGGAAGATGCCGTTCAGGTTCAGCGTCTCGCTGTTGCCCATAGCGGCAGCAACGTTGGTGAACAGACCGCCCTCGGTGGAGCTGTCGGTCAGGGAAGCGCCGGACTTCACGGTGGTAGTCTGGATGCTGCTGGAACCGGAAGCGATGACGGAAGCGGTGCCGGAGGAGGCATCAATAATCAGCTCACGGACTCTGGTATCCTTCAGGGAAACATAGCCGTTGCCGCGGATAACCAGGGTATCGATGACAGAGTTGGAGAAGGTGGTACCGTTGACAGCACCCTCGGTGACGTACACGGTGCCGCTGAAATAGGAGTTTGCAACGGTGACATAGCTCTGAGTCACGCAGCCGCCCTTGGCGTTGATGCCGGTGACGCTGGAGGTGATGATGTTGCCGGAGAGCATGGTGTGGATGATCTTGGCAACTTCGTCACGCTGCAGAGCCTGCTTGGGCTTGAAGTAGAAGCCGCCGTTCTCGATGTAACCGTCAATGATACCGGCGTTGACAGCCGCGTTGACGTAACCGACATAGGCAGAATTGATGGAGCTGGCATCCGCGAAATAACGGGTGCTGTTGGCGGCGGGCTCAAGACCCAGATACTTGGCGATCATGGCGACAGCCTTTTCACGGGTCAGACCCTGGTTGGGGTAGACGTAGTAGCCCTCGGCAATGATGTAACCCTGAGCCGCAGCCTTCTGAACGTCGCCATAGAACCAATCGGCGCTCTTGACGTCAGAATAGTAGATGCTGGACTTGGAGTACAGGCCGAAGGTGCGGTTGATAACAGCCATCATTTCGGCGGTGGTGATGGCCTTGTCGGGGGCGAAGGTGCCGTCGGGGTTGCCCTCGAAGACGCCCTTGTCACTGAGGTAAGCAATATACTGCTGAGCCCAGTGGCCGTTGTAGATGTCCTTGTAGGTCTTGGCACCGGCAGTCATAACGCCAGCCATCATCGTGACGACGAGCGCAATAGCCAGAACCATAGACAGGACGCGCGTGGTTTTCTTGCTCATGGTTTTACCTCCCATAATTTGTTCCCTTTCGGGGTAACGTGCGATATATCATAGCTGCTGCCAACCGGCCGCAGATGATAAAGGATGTTGGCGCGGGGGTCAGGAAACGCGGGTAAGGCTGACGGTCACCACTTCGGAGTAATTCGGAAGTCCCGTGAAGGAACTCGCCGTCTCATCCGCCGCCACAAAGCGGAGCGTATACTGCTGACCGATGGTCAGCGCACTCAGCGGCAGTTCGACCGGCGCACCTGCGGCTGCCATCGTCAGCGACTGACGAGCAGAACCGCTGATGCGGGGATCAGAGCCGTCCAGAGTATAGTAGAGCTTCGTCGCCGAACGGTTATTGAAGCTGTAGACCTTGAGGGTATCCGTCCCGGTGACGGTATAGGATGCATTGCTGACAGCCGGCGAGGTGGCCAAACCCACCAGGACAACCGGTGCCTGCAGGGTGCTTGCGGTGTTGGCGCTGCCAATTGTGAAGGTGTAGGTGAACACCTGAGACTGGCTGCTGCCGGAGACCACCAGGAACTTGAGCACAATGGCCTGTCCCAGCTGACCGCTGACCACAAGCTGTACATTCTTCTGTCCAATACCGGTGGCAAAGGGTGTGGAGCCGTCGTGGGTGTAATAGATCACCGCTGCCGGATCCAGACTTGCCACGTTGATCGCGGTACCGGAAATCAGGGTCTCACCGGAGGCTTTGAGCAGCGCACCGGTGTCGGCGCGGGTCACAACAGGCTCCAGGACGTTTTGTCCCACCGTGTACCACACATCCACAACGTCGGAATAGGCCGTATCCAGCCGCGCCACGGCGCGGAACTGATATCTGGCACCGTTGATGGCATTTTCGGGGATTTTCAGCGTCAGCGTGGTTCCGTAGCTGAGCTGATAGTTGCCGGTAATGGGATCCGAACCGTCGGTGGTGTACTGGATCACCGCATTGGGCGTCGCAGAGGTCGCCGTAATGGCTGTACCGGGCGTCACCGTGCTGCCGGTCGCCAGACTGAACGCGGGAGCTGCCACAACGGCGCCGGAACCGACGGTAAAGGTAATCTCAGAAGGCGCCGGATTGCGTCCGGAGGCATCCGTGATGTTTTTCAGCGAGACCGTGTACTTCATGCCGCCGCTCCAGCCGCCGGAAGGAGGCGTCAGGATGACGATACCGGAACCTGCATTGGTTACGGTGAAGCCGGTGACAAGGCTGACGGCACCCGTATGGAGATTGGTGCCGGTGATGGTGATCAGATCGGCAAGCGCTGCACCGGAGGTGCCCATCTCAATGTTGGTACCTGCCTTGTACATCTTATCATGGAACTGCAGGGTCAGACTGGTATGGCCGGGATAGCTGCCGTTGACGGCGGCAGCGGAATACTGCACGGTTACGGAATTGCCGGTACTGGCAAGCGCGAATTTGCTGATTTCCGTGGTAACGGAGCCGCCGATGGGCGCCGCCGCCACATAGAGATCATACGCTGCCGGACCCTTTGTCAGGCCGCTGATCGTGAGATACTCTTCATTGCCGCCGGCAACCGCGCCCTGAACGCGCACAGCACCCGTGATGGCGGCCGAAGCGCTCATCTGCTGAGCCGTGGGAGCCGCAGAACCGGTCGGAAGCGCCAGCATGTAAATCTGCGCTTGCGCAACAGTCTTGACAAGCACAGTGGCGGAATTGTCGCCGAGCGCACTGACCTTGGGATAACCCGAGGCCATCAGCTGTTCGCTGGGCATCAGCTTCACGGCGCTGCCGAGTCGGGGCTGGGTTTCCATGCTCTCCACGACGACATACACATCATAGAGCGTACCCAGAGGCAGGCTGCCCATGGTCAGGTTGAGTTCCACACCGGTGGTGGTCACAGCGGCAAAGTTGCGGCCGGAGATGCTCACCATGCCGTAGTTGGCCATTGCCTTGACCTGCTCATCACTGGGAACAGCAGAACCCCGGGGAACCGCGATGGTATAGATCTGGCCGGGCTCTTCCAGTTTGACCGTCACGACGATCTCCTGGCTCAGGCCGCCGGCAGTCTGGCGGATTTCGGCCTTGGGATAGCCGGAGGCAAAGCCCGGACCCTTGGTACCGGAGGTGGTATATACCTTGCCTGCCAGCGTCACGCTGACACCGGAAGCCAGCGTCCACTTTTCGGGGAGCTGCGCAGCGGTGACACCGGAGACAGACACATCCAGGTGCTTCACCGTTCCGGTGATTGCACCGACGGTTTTCATGTTCAGCTTCTCGATGCTGCCGGAGCTGCCCGCAATCACGTAGGCTCGGCTTGTATCGGAAGTCACGGTCAGTTCGTTGACCACGCCGTCAGCCAGGATGCTGAGTCCGTCGGCATCCACAGCCGCTTTCGCGGTGGTGCCGGTGAAGCGAACCGTCGCACCGGGATTGCCGAAGGCAATGATCTCACCGCCGACGGTGCAGTTGTGCAGCGTCACGGTGCCGGAGCCGACACTGCCGGAAATATAGACGTTGCCGGGAATGTTCAGGCCGCTCAGCGTCACGCCGGGCACCATCACGATGACATTCTCCTTTGCCGAATCCATGAAGGAATAGGTTCCCGCCGCACCGAAGAAGGTGCCGCAGACGTTGTTGAGCACACGGGCAACCTCTGCGCGGGTGATGGTCTCGGTGGGATGGAAGCTGCCGTCGGGATAGCCGTTGATGATTCTGGCGGCGGCCACGGCAGGAATATAGGGCTTGGCCCAGGAGGAGATGGACCGGTCATCCGTAAAGGAAGTGGCGCTGGTGGAAGTGGGCAGTCCCAGCAGACGGCCGAACATCGCCGCGGCTTCCTCACGGGTCAGGGACTTATCGGGGCTTACCTTGCCGTTGAACACGAACAGGTAATCAGCCGCCTCAGCCTTGAGGATTTCCTGGTAATACCACTTGCTGCTGCTCAGATCCGACGCACTCACGTTTTCGGAAGCGGTCAGACCGAATACACGGTTGAGCAGGGTAATGTACTCAGCCTTGGTAATCTGGTTGCCGGGCTTGAAACTGCCGTCGGTATAGCCTTTCATGACGCCCAGATCGGCAAGCCTCTGTATATCGGCCTGCGCCCAGTGTCCGTTGATATCAGACGCCATCAGGCTTGACGGTATCAGCGTACACAGCAGGCAAATTACACACAAAAAAGCACATACACGGCGTTTCATCTTCTGTACCTCCACTCAGTTTCGTGACATCGGTATTTCTCTGTTCTTACCTTAGACGCTGCGATCTCTGCAAATGTTTCCTTCCCCGGCAGCGCTTCACTTCATTTATCGCAGAGGTCTCTTGAGTATATACGGGGATACAGTATATATAGTACCAGACTTTACGAAAAAAAGGAAGAGGTAAATGTATAAAAATTTTGAAAAAACGCCATGTTGCAGCCCGAAGCAAACCGGTCTTTTTGCGCATTTTTCTCATATTGCCCGCACTATTTTGTATAAATAACACAAAAAGGCGGTTCGCACCGCCTTTTTGTTACAATTTGTAACTATTTACTCCGTTCAGTCTCCACAAAGTCGATAAAGTCACGCGGCTGCAGGAAAGCATTTCCATCGTGAATTTCAAAGTGGCAATGCGGACCCGTGGAGCGGCCCGTACTGCCCATGCGGGCAATCTGCTGACCCTGAACAACATGATCTCCCTCGGAAACCAGGAGCTTTGAATTGTGGGCGTAGCAGGTGTAGATGCCGTTGTGATCGATGACCACATACCGGCCGTAATTGCCCAGCCACCCGGCAAAGAGCACCGTACCGCCGTCGGCGGCAACAACGGGAGAGCCGGACTTGTTGGCAATATCAATACCGGTGTGATGCTCATACCGGCGTTTGCCGAACTCAGAGCTGATCTTGCCCTGCGCGGGCTGGATGAAGGTACCGGTGGGCCACCATTCCGGTTTGGGCTGGGTGCCGACCTGTTCGATATGGGTAACAGGCTTTGTCACGATATCCACGTTGACCACAACGGTTTTGGTCAGCTCACCGTTGACGTAGATATCCTCCACCGTGTAGGCATATTCGCCGTTCACGCCCTGCTGCAATACCTCAATCTGGCATTCATACGTCTTGGGATCATTGACGGTAATCGTCTCGCAGGGAACCGTTTCGGTGTATTCCCGCGTCACCACGCTCATCACCGGCAGCGGTTCTTCCTGGGTAAACTTCCGAAACAGCGTCGCCAGATCGGCACATTCGCTCTTGGCATGTACAGCCGCCACAATTTCCAGATTACCCACAACGCTTGTTTCACCGCCGGTTACTCCAAGGTAACTCAAAGACAGGTCGATCGCCTTCTGGGCAATCTCGATGCTGTCGCAGATTCCGATTGTTTTGCCGTCGAGCCGGATCGCCGCGCCCATCGCCACATGCGGCAGCGCCGCCACGCTGAAAGACGTCTCATCCGCAGCCTTCGCCGTACTGACCGGCAGCACCATCAGCACAAGCATCAGCAGTGCCATCATACCCACCGCCGCACTGTGCAGCGCGCGGATGCTGTTTCGTTTTGTATGTGTTTCCATTACGGAGCGCCTCCACTTGATTGTTTCAAAGAGATGTCATTAGGTTACAATTCGGTTACATTGGTTACATCATACCACAAACCCGTCAAACTGTCAAGGCATTTTTGTTTCCAAATTGAAACATAACCCGCCGCACTCCCCTCAAACGCCCTCCTTATCCCCGAAATCACCCTGTTTTCGCCCGGATATGTGCCATATTTTCACCGGTTTTGAGAACGATCGCCGCCTTACCGTTCCGGCTCTCACGGCCTTATCCTCCGTAACGGATGGAAATTCCCGCCTTTTGCCTCTCTGTCCGATAAAAAATCCCCCCGTGACGTTGCAAATATCCCCAAACAGTGGTATACTGAAACCTGTAATCCAAGGAGTGTGACATATTTGCAATATCATTATCTCGATAACGCCGCGACCACACAGGTAAGTCTCGCCGCGGCTGACGCCGCCATGCACGCCATGCGCGTGTGCTACGCCAATCCCGCGAGCCTTCACGAAGCCGGCATCGACGCCGAACGGCTGCTCACAGACGGCAAGCGTGCCGTTGCCGCTGCTCTCGGCTGCCAGCCCGACTGCCTCATCATGACCTCCGGCGGCACGGAATCGGACAACACCGCCATCTTCGGCGCCGCCTCCCGTGTCAAAAAGGGCGGACATATCATCACCACCGCCGTCGAGCATCCCGCCGTCACGGAAGCTGTGCGTGCACTGCAGGCTCAAGGCTGGGACGCCACCTTCCTGACCCCCGGTACCGACGGCTGCATCACCGCCGACCAGGTGCGTGACGCACTGCAGGAGAACACCGCGCTGGTGAGCATCATGCACGTCAACAACGAAACGGGCGCCATCATGCCCATCGCCGAAATCGCATCCTTATTAAAGGCTTACAATGCCCGCCGCCAGACGCCGGTGCTCTTCCACTGCGACGGCGTGCAGGCCTTCGGTCATATTCCCGTGAATGTGATAAAGCTGGGCGTGGATTTCTACGCCGTCAGCGGCCATAAGCTCCACGCGCCCAAGGGTATCGGTGCGCTCTATATCCGTCGTGGTGTGCGCATCCCGCCGATGCTGCGCGGCGGCGGTCAGCAGAACGGCATGCGCTCCGGTACCGAGGCTGTTCCCCTGGTCTCCGCCTTCGGAGTCGCCGCAAAGGAAGCCGTGGACGCTATGGACGAGACAATCGCCCGGATGAATGCTCTGCGCGACCGGCTGATTGCCGGGCTGTCCGAGGTTTCCGGTGCTCAGGTCAACTTCACCGGAGGCGCGCCCCATGTGGTGAGCGTTTCCGTGCCCGGACTGCGTGCGGAAGTGGTCATGCGCGTGCTGGAAGGCGAAGGCGTCTGTGTTTCCACCGGTTCTGCCTGTGCCAAAGGTGCCAAGAGCCCGATTCTGGCTGCCTGCGGCCTGCCCGGTCCCGTGGTGGACGGCGCACTGCGCGTCTCCTTCTCCCGTTTTACCCAAGCCGAGGACGTGGATGCCTTTCTGCGTGCGCTCAGCGCCGCAGTCTCCCGGCTTGCCCGCCGCTGAGCGGTCTGCCCCCGTGGCTTTACAATCGACCATTTCGGAAAGCCTGCCAAGTTCCGTGCTTTCCTTATAATACTGATGAAATCATGCAGGAGTTATTATGCAGGAAACATTGCTTTTAAAATGCGGTGAGCTGGTGCTCAAAGGTCTCAACCGTGCCAAATTTGAAGACCGTCTGATCTCTGCGCTGCGCCATCGTCTGCGCGACTGCGGCGGCTGCGCCATCACCAGCAGCCAGTCCACCATCACCGTGCGTCCCGACGACGAAAACTTCGACATGGACTCCGCCGTTGAGATCTGCAAGAAGGTCTTTGGTCTGGTGTCTCTGTGCCGCGCTGCGGTCTGTGAGAAGAACATGGACGAGATCTGCGCCATCGCGCCGGAGTATCTGGCCGATACGCTGCGTGCCGCCCGTACCTTTAAGGTGGAAGCCAAGCGTTCCGACAAGCGCTTCCCCCTCAAATCTCCCGAGATCATGCGCGAAGTCGGCGGCTGCCTGCTGTCCCACTTCCCCCATTTAAAGGTTGACGTTCACAACCCCGAGATCACCGTGCGCGTGGAGATCCGTGACAAGGACGCCTACATCCACACCGATCCCCTGCCCGGCGCCGGCGGTCTGCCGGTGGGCATCAACGGTCGCGCGGGACTCCTGATCTCCGGCGGCATCGACTCTCCCGTTGCCGCGTACATGATGGCGCGCCGCGGCCTGACCCTGCACGCCATTCACTTCTTCAGCTATCCTTATACCTCCCAGCGTGCGCTGGACAAGGTGAAGAAGCTCCTCTCCATCGTCGCCCGCTGGTCCGGCCCCATCCAGTTCACGGTCGTTCCCTTCACCCATCTGCAGGAAGAGATCCGTGACCACTGCCCCGAGTACCTGTCCACGCTGATTCTGCGCCGCTTCATGGTGCGTGCCGCCGAGGCCGTTGCCCGCGATAACGGATGCGCCGCCCTCGTCACCGGTGAAAGCCTGGGGCAGGTGGCCAGCCAGACTCTGCTGGCGCTGGGCTGCACCGACGCGGTCTGCAATATGCCCATCTTCCGTCCTCTGATCGGTATGGACAAGTCCGATATCGTCAAGATTGCCCGCCAGATTGACACTTTCGAGACGTCGATTCTGCCCTATGAGGACTGCTGCACGGTCTTTACACCCCGCCATCCCGAGACCAAACCTAAGCTTGCCCAGGTGGAGGCCGGTGAGGCCATGATCGACGGCGAGGCTCTGCTTGCCGAAGCGCTGTCCCAGGTCTACACCGAGCGCATTGTCGCCGATCAGGTGTAAGCAGGCGTTTGGCTGCCATCCGATTATCCGGAATCCTCTATCTGATATCCGAAAGGAAGTCATTTCCATGCGCGTTGAAATTTTAGCCGTCGGTACCGAGCTGCTGCTCGGAGAGATTGCAAACACCGATGCCCAGGATGTATCCCAGGGCCTGTCCGAACTGGGTCTGGACGTGCTCTATCACACCGTCGTGGGTGACAACCCCGCCCGCGTGCGCCAGGCTCTGGAGCTGGCGCTCTCCCGCGTGGACATCGTCATCACCACCGGCGGCCTTGGCCCCACTTACGATGACCTGACCAAGGAGATGTGCGCCGAGGTCTTTGGTTACAAGCTGGTGATGCACGAAGAATCGCTTGAGCGCATCGAGTCCTTCTTCACAAAGCTCGGCCGCACCATGACCGAAAACAATAAAAAACAGGCCATGCTGCCCGAAGGCTGCACGGTCTTTTCCAACGACTGGGGCACTGCCCCCGGCTGCGCCATGGAGAAAAACGGCCAGCACATCCTGATGCTGCCCGGACCTCCCCGCGAGTGCAAGCCGATGTTTCGCTACCGGGCCATGCCCTACCTCGCCGCGCTCTCCGGCGGTGCTCTGCACTCCGACTGGCTGCGCATCTTCGGCATGGGCGAATCCGCCGTGGAGGACAAGCTCCGCGAGCTGATGGAAGCCGCCGTCAACCCCTCCGTCGCACCTTACGCCAAGGAGGGCGAATGCCTGCTGCGCGTCACCGCCAAGGCGGAGACCGAGGAAGCCGCCGCTGCGATGACCGCGCCTATGGTGGAGCGTCTCAAGAACGAGCTGGGCGACGTGGTCTACGGCGTGAACGTGGACTCCCTTGAGCAGGTTGTGGTGGAAAAGCTCCGCGCGGCGGGTCTGACCCTCGCCTGCGCCGAGTCCTGCACCGGCGGTCTCGTCACCAAGCGCATCACCGACGTTCCCGGCGCCTCTGCTGTACTGCTCGGCGGCGTCTGCTCCTATGCAAACGAGATCAAGGCAGGCGTTCTCGGCGTGAACAAACAGATTCTCGCCAAGCACGGTGCGGTATCCGCGCCTGTCGCGGTTATGATGGCTCAGGGGGTACGCCGACTAATGAACGCCGACATCGGTATCGGCATCACAGGCATTGCAGGCCCGGCCTCCGACGACACCAACAAGCCCGTGGGTTTGGTCTACATCGCTGTCTCCCGCCGCGAGGGCGAAGGCAGCGTCACCTTCGTGCGCGAGCTGCATCTGAGCGGCAACCGGGAGCGCATCCGTCTCTCCGCTGCCTCCAATGCGCTCAATCTCCTGCGCAAGCTGCCAGTTTAAGGTTCATTCGGCGGAAATCCATCGATTTCCGCCTTTTTTCCGCCTTTCAGGCGTCATTTTGATCCGGAAGGAGTGTTCTCCATGGTTTCCAGTGTCCATTCTCTCGGTCTGGCCGGAATCGACGGCTATCCCGTCACGGTTGAGTGCTACCTCAGCGGAGGACACGCCGTTTTCGACGTGGTTGGACTGCCCGACGCCACCGTGCGCGAATCCCGGGAGCGCGTCAAGGCTGCGGCAAGCTCCTGCGGCTTTGATTTCCCCGGCGGGCACATCGTCGTCAATCTGGCTCCCGCCAACACCCGCAAGGAGGGTTCCATTTACGACCTTCCCATCCTCCTTTCCGTCCTGCGTGCCAACGACTCCATTCCGCCGCTGCCCGAATGCGCCGCCTACATCGGCGAGCTCGCCCTCGACGGCTCGCTTCGCCCTGCCCGCGGTGTACTATCCATGGCCTGCTGCGCCGTGGAATTCGGCATCAAGACGCTCTTCTGCCCGGCGGCCAACGCCGCCGAGGCTACCCTTGCCTCCCCTGATCTGAAGGTCTACGCCGTATCCTCCCTGTCGGATCTCGTCAACCACCTCAATTTCACGGCGCGGCTTACGCCCACGCCTGCCTGGGACGGCATCTCCTCCCGTCCCGACCTACCCCGTCCCGACTTCTCCGATGTACGCGGGCAATACGTAGCACGGCTTGGCATGGAAATCGCCGCCGCCGGCGGGCACAACATCCTGCTTATCGGACCTCCCGGCTCCGGCAAGAGCATGCTTGCCTCCCGCATCGGCACGCTCCTCCCGCCGATGACGCGGCAGGAGGCTCTGGAAGCCTCCAAGATCCACTCTGTCGCGGGCACGCTCCCCTCGGACGCTCCGCTGCTCACCGAGCGCCCTTTCCGGGCGCCCCATCACACCATCAGCCCCGGCGGACTCGCCGGAGGCGGCAGCGTTCCCCGTCCGGGTGAGCTCTCACTTGCCCACAACGGCGTCTTATTCCTCGACGAGATGCCCGAGTACAACGCCCAGGCTCTCGAGGTACTCCGTCAGCCGCTGGAAAACGGCATCATCACCATCTCCCGCGTGTCGGGAACCCTCACATACCCCTCACGGTTCATGCTCGTCGCCGCGATGAACCCCTGCAAATGCGGCTGGCACGGCTACGGTGCCTGCACCTGCAGTGCCCGCGCCGTCCACGACTACACGGCCAAGATTTCAGGCCCGCTGCTTGATCGCATCGACCTGCAAACCAGCGTCCCTCCGGTCCGCTTTGAGGATCTGCACGACGCCAAGCCCGCCGAATCCTCCGCCGCCATTCGTCAGCGCGTCTGCGCCGCGCGCGAACGGCAGCTGCACCGCTTCCGCGGCACGCCCTACACCTGCAACGCCCATGCGCCCGGCACGCTCCTGCGGGAGGTGCTCACCCTCGGCGACGCGGAAAGTCGTTTCCTCTCCCACGCCTACGAGCGTTACCGTCTGACCGCACGTTCCCACGACCGGTTACTGCGTCTGGCGCTCACCATCGCCGACCTGGAAGGTGCGCCCGCCATCACCGTGCAGCACCTGACCCTCGCGTTACAGTACCGCCGTGCGGCGGGACTGGCCGCGTCTGACGACGCGAAGGCATAAGGAACCAACAAAGCCCGCCGGGAATCCCGGCGGTCGTAAAACAGTAAAAATCAAATTTGCCTGAAAAACGAGTATTTTCAGGGGGTGCGGCGTGACTTCGGTCACGCCGCTGCCTTTTTCCTCAGTTCTTCG
>SVMB01000035.1 GCA_015067675.1 Oscillospiraceae bacterium | reverse complement strand
AAACTTGATCGGAAGGGACAGATCGTAAGGAGCGAGATACTCTTCAAACTCCTTGGGATTGTCAATTACCTTTTTTGAGCCGCAGCCCGCCAGGACTGTCAGCAGCATCATCGCAGCAAGGCAGATGATGCTCAGTCTGCGCATAACCTTCATACCTGATCTTACCTCACATTACTTAATTTACTATACAATAACACAGGGCAGACAGGTATTCAAGCAACAAATTGTAAACGTCGCAGCTTTAGCCCCCATGCCCGACAGTTTTCTGCCCGGATGCGGGCGATCTTTTATCAGGTGTTCATCTCAATGAAAGAGACGATGTCGCCGACCGTATGCAGCTCCTGGGCCTGATCGTCCTCGATGGTCAGTCCGAACTCGTCTTCCAGGCTCATGAGCAGCGTGACGACGTCCAGAGAATCGGCACCCAGATCTTCAAAAATGTCAGAAGCGGTGCTGACCTTGTCTTCCTCCACACCCAGCTGGTCGCACAGAAGCGAAACTACCTTGTCGTAAATCATGGAACGAACCCCTTTTCAGTGAAATGTCTTTTTCAGGACCGCCGGATTTTCGGCGCCCGGACAGTGTTATCTGTCTTTGTCAAAGCTATCATAATCGAAAGTGCGCGGTTTGTCAACCGGGAATTTATCAACAACGGGGAAAAAATGTATTTTTTATGCAAACAAACGTTTGCATTTTCCGTTTGGATGTGTTATACTGTAGATGCGCTCCGATAAATAACGCGCAGAAAGAGGTACCGCCATGCAGCGTATCACCAAAAAACAAATGGAAATCTACGAATATATACAGCAGGTCACCCGCGAACAGGGCTATCCGCCCTCCGTGCGCGAAATCGGTGCCGCTGTGGGTCTGCGTTCCCCCTCCACCGTTCATTCTCACCTCAAAGCGCTGGACGAAGCCGGTCTCATCGACCGCGAGGACCGCAAGACCCGCGCCATCCGCGTGGCCGCTCCCGCCCGCACCGAGCCCATCCGCGACGGCTGGCAGATGATCCCGATCATCGGTCACACCGCTGCCGGTGCGCCGATTCTGGCCACTGAGAATGTGGACGGCTATATTCCCTTCGACGTCGGTCATTCCAACGGCGATTTCTTTGCGTTGCGTGTCAAGGGTGATTCCATGATCGACGCCGGCATCAACGACGGAGACACGGTTGTCATCCGCCGTCAGGAGGATGCCCAGCACGGTGAGATCATTGTCGCCGCCATCGACGGCGAAGTGACCGTCAAGCGCCTGTATCGTCAGCGCGGCGAAGTCTGGCTCATGCCCGACAACCCCGCCTACCGTCCCATCAGCGCCGAAAACGCGCACGTGGTCGGCAAGGTCATCGGTCTGTACCGCAAATTCTGATCAGCCTTCCCCGTTTTTTTCCGGCAGAGGTTTTGGAGCCGTCGGTTTTTTCCGTCTGCATTTCCGCAGGAACGGTTTGCGGCTGCACGGATTCTGCACACACGTCCTGAGTCTCCTCACGCATACCGCGCAGGAGACAGCGGCAGCGTGCCTCAAGCGCTTTGAGCTCAAACGTGCAGGCCTCCAGCAGATCCTCATCCTGCGTCTCGGCAAATTCCCGTCTCACCCTCTCCATGTCCTCTGCCAGCCTCTGCAGCGCCTGCTGTGCGCTGAATTCTTCTCGCATCTGTCTTTGCATCCGGTTAAACCTTTCCGACGGGTCATGCCTGCATGACCCGTCTTTTTTCATTTTTCAGCTATCCTGTTTCATTTCCCGTGCCCGCCGGAGAAGTTCTTCGCCCGGTGTCGGCGGCTTTTCCCCCTCCCGGGGGATTTTTTTGTATCCGTCACCGCGAACCCGGCACTGCGCAAGCAGCGCCCGTGCTTTTTCCGGAGACGCAAGAGCCGCAATCTCCGCGGCCTCTCCTTCCGAGGCGCAGCATCCCAGCACGACTACCGCACAGCTGCCGCCTTTGCCGTCCTGCTCCGGTGTCAGCCGCACGGCAAAGCAGGGCGAGAGCCCTGCGCCGCTGACCCCTTCCAGCCGGTCCTGCACATATTCCATCCGGTCGCAGGTCCAGACAGACGGCTGCGGAAAGCAGCCAAGCATCGCCATGAACGCCATCGCCTGCACACCCGGATTGCGGGCATACAGCCCGCCTCCCGCCTCGTCGCGCCAGGTCAGCACCGTGCGTTCCTGTTCCGGATTCTCCCCAAGCTGCAGCGGCATATACACCTCAAGCTGCGCATTTTCCGGGATGTTCTCCCCTTCAAACAGCAAAATACGTGCGCACATCGTCGGATGCAGGAATTCCGTCAGGGAAAGCGTTCCTTCCTCCATCGTGAGCCGCCGCGTCAACCACTTTTCTCCGCTTTCAGACTTTTCCCCCGTGCCCGGGAAAATCATCCGCTTCTTTCCATGCACCAACGTGATGCATTCTGATCCCGGTACACCGATTTCCCCTCTTGCATGCCGACACCGGCTGCGAATACAGCCGTACGCATCGTATTCACAGTGAAACGAAGGGGATTCCAGCGTCTTTTCCGCCTTATCCGGGAGGTTTTCCCTCTCCCACGGGAAAACTTTCCGGTACTGCCGCCGAGGTTTCACAAATTCCTCCCCATCCAGGAAAAGGGATGCCTGCGCGGTCATGGACTCCCGCTCTTCCTTCGTCAGATTCCCCTCATCCAGCAGCCGGATCCCCCCTCTGCAATCCACCAGAGAGGCTGCATTCCAGTCCTCCAGCAGCGCTGCAGCGAGTTTTTGCTGCGTCCGCTCAAAGTTTTCCCCGTCCCGGGTGAAAACCAGAAATTCCGCAAACGCACCGCTGCAGTAGAGAAACAGCCACAGCCGCAAAGTCTGCTCCAGTACACGCCGCGCATCTTTCTCTTCCTTGGGCAGACGCAGCGCAAGCAGCGGCAGATCCGCTGACAGACCCCGGCGCGTTAATTCCGCCGCTCCCAGCGTGTTGGCCTGCAGATGCGCGCTGTTCTTTCGAAAGGCAGGCGTGAGAAAGTAAAGCTCGGCATACATCTCCCATGCCGCGCTCACGTCCTCATGGGACAGTCCCAGAACCGAAGCCAGCGCATCCATCCGGCGTGACGCACCGCTCCCGGTGAGTGAAAGACAACGCTGCGCCGCTTCCAGCGCCTGCGTCCGACTCTCCCCGCACGCAAGGGAAAACGTGATTTCCTGCGATTGTCCCCCTTCCAGAAATACGTTCACCACCGCCTGTGCCGTACCGTCCGCCTGCAGTTCCCATCCGCAGGCCGTATCACAGAGCATACAGGCATGCAGTACCTCCCAGTCCGAGACTTTCCTTTCCCAATGCAGCGCCCGCCCCTGCGTACACAGCCCGCAGGCCTGGCTGCCGCTTCCCGGCAGCGTCAGAGACGGCCGCAGCCGCAGCGTTATCCAGACATGACGCCGTGCCTTTCCCGTATTGGTAATGCGCAGGCATCGCTGCTCTCCCGGTTCCGACAGGCTTACCCGCGCCTTCATCCGGGTACGGTACGACTCATGCACGGCGCCGATCATGCTGCTGCAGCCGTCAAAGCAGCTGGAATACCGAACGGCATCGTCAAACGTCGGAGAGGGCGTCAGGGACATACACACACCGCGGTCGTCATGCAGGAAAACCTGCAGTCCCGGCTGCCGTCCCAGCGTATCAACGTTTGCTCGATACAGCTCATGCCGCCGGAATACCGCATACGTCAGCCCGGTATTGCTCAGATACATCCGGTAAGCGCCGTTTCCAAGAACCGTACCGAAGGGAAAGAACGCATCGTACTCCGCTATCCTGCAAAGAAAGCCCTCCGGCTCTGCATGATACCCCGGCAATTCCCTGTCCGTTCCCGGCATACGCCCGACACGCTCATGCACCGGGATACGCTCGCGCAGCAGACTCCTGAAGGCTCCCATGCGCGGCTCCGCCATGAAATCCCGCACCGTACCGGCGCCGGTCAGCACGTGGTGGATTGACAGGATGCTCATGCCGATATGGTGAGCCATGTGGCAGCGTACCGGCATACCGCGGCTTGCAGGACCCAACCGCCGCCGCGTCATGTCAAGAGCCTCATACAGGCCGTACCTGCCCTGCATATCCCACCCCTCATAACGTGCCAGCGCCGCCATTGCCTCCTGGGGCGCTGCCGTCAGCAAAAGATAGGCCGCGTATGGTGCCGCCACCGCCTCCTGCCCCAGTCCACGTGCCAGTCCCAGTGCAGGAACACCGTGCGCCTTGTACTGATAGTCCAGCGACTCATCAAAGGCGAAGTACGCACTCTCCGATACCCCCCAGGGCATCTGCACGTCCTGTGCCCAGCGTCGCTGTGCAAGCGCCGTCAGGCGCACCGTCTCATCCCAGAGTGTCCCCGGAATCTTTGGCAGAAAAAGCTGCGGCAGAAGGTATTCAAAGCAGGTGCCCGTCCAGGAGACAAGCCCTGCATAACCGTATGCCCCGACCAGCCGCCGGGACAGCTGCCGCCAGTGCGTCTGCGGAATCTGCCCCATGGCGATGGCGTAGTAGGACGCAAGCCTGTGCTCTCCTGCCATCAGGTCATAATGCCCCGGTGCCGGGGCGTCATGGGGCACGTCCCACCCCAGCCGCAGCAGCCCCCGCCGTTCATCGTAGAGCGGCGCAAAGTCCATGGGCTCCCGCAGCGCACGTATCCGTGCGGCAAGAGCCTCAGCCCGTGCGTTCCCCGTGCGCATGAGAGATCTCTCAAGGCTCACCAGACTCACCGCCAGGTTGCCGCAGTCCACCGTGGATACCATCTGCGGCTCCAGTACCCGGCAGGAGGGAATTTCATACCAGTTGTAAAGCTGCCCGTGCCATTTCTCAAGCCGTTCCAGAGTCTCCACGCAGCCCTCCAGTCTTTCAAGTGCTGTGGCCTGCTCAAGAAGTCCAAGCTCCACGCCTGCCTGCAGGGACAACATCGCAAGGCCGATATTGGTCGGCGACGTGCGCGGCGCCCGTTTGCCTGCAGGCTGCTCCTGCACATTGTCCGGAGGCAGGAAGGCACTTTCCGCATTCATGTGATCCAGGTAGAACCCCAGCATCTGCCCTGCCTGCGCACAAAGCGCAGCCTTTTGAGACGCACTCAGTGCGTCCTCTCCTGCGGGCTTCTGATCAAGCCTCCACAGCAGTGCCGGAGCCGACAGCCACAGCAGTCCCAGCCACCAGCCGGCGGCATTTCCCGCAGCCAGTACCGCCGCTGCACTCAGGATGCAGGGCAATACCCGCCTGCAGCGTTCACGGATGCTTCCTGCGTTTTTTCCTTCCGCCTGTCCTGCCGTCACCCATTCCAGCATCCCCCGATGGGTACCGTACATGCGCCGCAGCGCGGTGAATACAGCCGATACCTGCACCCATGCCGTGATGGGCAGCAGCATAAACCGTGCGAGCTCCCGTCCCACCGCCGCCATCACTCCCACCGACACTGGTGACAGACAGCGGCGCGCCCGTGTACCAATCAGCGGCAGCAGCAGCGCCAGTCCCACCGGCAGCAGCAGCCACGCGGTCTGCTGCATCTCCATCCCGGCTTCCGGCAGGAACCGTTTCATCCAAGCAGACTGTGACCAGACCGCCATCGTAATCAGATGCACCACATACGCCGGCCATAGATTCTGCCCCAGAAGCCCCCTGATGTGCATTTTGGCAAAGTGCGGAAGCAGCCTGGTGATACGCAGATTCTGCGTATCGCCGCGAATCCAGCGATGCAGACGCTTGTAGTATGCCGTGCTGCCGCCGGGAAAGCCGTCGGTGAACGCCGCCTGCCCCACAATCGCCGTGCGCAGCAGGATCCCCTCCGGATAATCGTGAGAGAGTACGGTATTTTCCGGAAAAACCCCTGAGAGCACCGCGTCGGCAGCCTTGACGCTGATGATTCCCTTGCCGGTGAAGTTTGCACTTCCATAGAGCCGCTGTGCAAGCTCCGAGACCGGTTCCCGGTAGTGTATGCTGCCGCCAAGGCCTCCGAAAAGCCGTGAAAACCCGCTTCTCTGCAGGCTTTCCGGATCTGTTTCCAGCCGAGGCTGCAAAATACCGTATCCATGCTCCACACGCCTGCCGTCAAGACTCAATACAGGCCGATTGGACGGATGGGATGCCGCACGCATCAGAACCGACAGGCTTCCCGCGTCCACCCGGGTATCGGCGTCCAGCACAATCAGGCTCTCACAACCCGCAAGAATTGCAGGATCTCCCGCTGCTGCCTGCAAAGCATTCTCCCGGCCTCTGAGCAATGCAAGCGCTTCCAAAACCGCGCCGCGCTTGCGCTCATACCCCATCCAGCAGCCCTGAGACGCATTGTAGGAGCGTCCCCGCACCAGCAGGCAGAAATGCTTTCCCCATCGGCTTTCAAGCCTCCGGATCACCTCTGCCGCCGTTTCAATGAGCGGTTCATCCCCCGGCATCTGCGCATGCGGAGCATCCGGCAGATCTGCCAGAATCGCCAGCTTCAAAAGTCCCCGCTCCTCCGGGCAGACACCGGCAAGATACGCCTCTTCAAGCTGCTGTTCAAGCCTCCGGATCTGCTTTTCGTCGTGCAGCAGCACCACACCGGCGCACAGCGTCCTGCGTGTTCCCTTTTCCATCAGCGGGATGTATACCGACGGCGTCAGGCGCATCAGCAGGCGTGACAGCGCTTCCTTTGCAAGTACCAGCCACGCAGGATATGCAAACACCGCCCGTACCCCGCAGACCGGCCACAGAGCCATCGTCAGCAGTACCGGCAGAATGATCAGCCCTGCCCTGTATATTCTCGCCGGGACATGACTGCGGCGGTTTCCCAACGGTTCCTCCCAGATAAAATGGCACACCTGCTGTGCATGGGGAGATCGTGCTTCCCGGCTCAGCCGCAGCACCAGCGCTGCGGCTTCCACTTCCCGGATTCTGTGATATTTTGCAAGTCTTGCCAGTTCCTTCCTGCAATCCCGTCTGCTCTCCCGATCCATCCGGGCATACACGCCGTCCTGCGAAAGCAGACCGTGGAGCGTGCCAAGTTCCTGCAGACGCGCTGCAAGCTGCGGCGCATTCTCAAGCCACCCCAGCGCCTGCGCACATACCGTGCGCACAGCTCCGTCCGCATCTTCGGCAAGTGCCCTCCTGGCAAATTCCCGCCGCAGCGCAGGAACCAGCATCCAAAGCTCCTGCTCTTCCAGCCGTTCCCGTCCCGGATAGGCTGCCAGCGCCGCAGCCAGAGATTCCTCCGTCGGGCACTGCCCGGACTGCACCGCCTGCGCGGCTGCCATCGACGCAAAGTGCATCGCTGCCGGACAGATATCCCCCGTACCAACCGCATCAAGCAGCCGCTCCCGGTTTTCCTCAATCCAGCGGCGCCTTGCATCCCGCGCGGCCTCTCCCCGGATGCTCCTCCGGATCTCCCGGCGCAGATCGCCTGCGCTGTCACCGCTCCTCTTCATCCGTTCTCCTCCCAATCTGTTCATTTCCCTGAAAGTGTAGCCTGTTTGCCGGCAGAATATTCCCATAAAGCCGTTATTACCCTTCAAGCGCGAACTTTGTCGAACGATTAGGGCTTGTTTTTCTTCCATTTTATGGTAGACTGTTGTCAGAACAAACAGATGGGAAGGTGTCTTGCGTGAACGAAGTCCGGGAAAGGCCGCAAATGAGCGAGAAAATTGCGCATATCGAGGTCGGGCGCATCATTCCCAATCCCGCGCAGCCGCGCGCGCACTTTGATCCGCAGGCACTCCGGGAACTGGCCAGCAGCATTGCGCAGCACGGGATTTTACAGCCGCTGACGGTACGGCAGGTCGGCGACCGGTATGAACTGGTGGCGGGAGAACGGCGGCTGCGGGCAGCGCAGCTTCTGAGCATGACCACAGTCCCCTGTGTACTGCTGCGGGTGAGCAGCCGCGAGAGCGCACTGCTTGCGCTGATTGAGAATCTGCAGCGGCGGGATCTGGACTTTTTCGAGGTTGCGTTGGGATATCAGCGGCTGATGGACTCCTTTGGACTGACGCAGTCGGAAGCCGCGGCGAGGGTGGGAAAGAGTCAGTCCTCGGTTGCCAATAAGCTGCGGCTTCTGCGTTTTGACAGTGATACGATGGAGACCATCCGGGCACATAAGCTGTCGGAGCGGCATGCCAGAGCTCTTCTGCGCCTTCCGGTGGGACAGGTAAAGGAAGCGCTGGCGCATATCATCGAAAAGGAGCTGACGGTGGCGGAGACGGAAGCATACATCGGGCATCTGCTGACGCCCGTACCGGAAGTGCGGCATGAAACGCCCCCGAAGATTCTGCTCAAGGACTCCCGGATCTTCCTCAACACAGTTAATCGGGCGCTGTCGGTGATGCGGGAGTCCGGGCTGCCGACCGACTGCAGAAAAACGACGGATGGCGACTGGGTGGTGCTGACGATCCGGGTACCACGGATACGAACAGCAGAAAAACCGGCTGATGAACTGCAATAATCAGAGAAAATGGTAAGGACAGATACAGCGGCGCAGCCGAATGAGGAACCGCGCGCGGTTCCTCGGGGTGCAGGGGCGTGCCGCCCCTGCCGAGGGTTGAAGGGGCGCGCAGCCCCTGGACGTTCCCGTATCGGCGCAGCGGAAGAATGAGAGATGGAACGTCATCCGTATCGGTAAATTGAAAAATCAAAAAATCTTGCTTTTGCTCGTATTCTCTGCTGTCTTACTCCGAATCGCACGCGTAAGCAAGCGATGAGCCACGCTTAATACCGTTATCTGTTATACCTGCTGATAGTAAGAACCCGTATTCTGTACCGATTAAACGGCGGAAAACAGAATACGGGTTCTCTTTGTCAGATCAGATTAAAGAAGACGTGCTCAAGCGTGGCTCATCGCTCACTTTCGTTTGCGATTCGGACCAAGATCACAGGGAAATACATCAACGGGACAGGTTTCAGTTTTTATATTTGCCGATACGGATACAGCTTTATCGCATCTTATATGTCGCCCATACGGGATCATCCAGGGGCTACGCGCCCCTTCAACCCTCGGCAGGGCCAGTGGCCCTGCACCCGGAGGAACCGAGCGCGGTTCCTCATTCGGCTGCGCCGCTGTATCTGTTACAAGCATCATCCCCGCCGGTGCATTTCGTCAGATACGCTTACTCAGCCCAGCTCGCGCTCTCAAAAGCCGCGATGAGCGCTTCCTTGGGCATTGCCGCGCTGATATAGGCTTTACCTGCGACCGGCAGGATAATGCCGCCGTCCTTTGCCTCAACGCAGAGCTTCTCGCCGCCCAGTGCCTTCTCGCAGCACACATCCGCCGCATTCAGTGCAAGGCTCAGCTTTCCTTCGCCCTTGGTATGCCAGAACGTCACGTAGCTCCTGCCGTTTCTCTCAAACACGAACGCAGACAGCGCCTCGTCGCCGCCGGCTGCCTTCTCGATCTTATCATAGGCCGCCAGCTCATACGCGCCCTGCTCGTTGATGAGAAGCGTATGCTCCTGCGCGGTATTGCGCAGCTGTTCCTTCTTCTCCTGCGTCAGCCAGCCGGACTTACGCACATCTTCCCAACGACGCAGCACTTCCAGCGTGTCCGCCGTACGGGGATTGGACTTGAAGATCTCCGGACGCGCCATCATCGTCACCGGGCAGTCCCAGGCAGCGGCAAGGCTGGTACCGTACTCGTAACCGTCGGGCATGGTGTCCTGATAGAAGGCCCACCAGCCAAAGTTCAGGCGGGTAAAGTCGCAGGCCATGCGGGGAGCTTCCTCCGCCGGGAAACGGGCGATCATCTTCTTGAAGATATTGGTGGGGAACACATCAAAGGCATTGCCGCCGGAGAGGAAATGCCAGCTGAAATGAGCCTTGGCAGCGCCTTCACAGTAGAGAGGCTTCTTTTCAAGGCTCTTCCACACACGGTACTGAGCCAGGGGAACATAGATCTCAAAGGGAGGATTGGTACCCTCAGAGCCGTCGAAGTAGATGAACTCAAAGCCACAGTCATAGAGATTGGCAATCTTCACCGCGATCTCATCCTGCAGACTGGAGCACTGATCCAGATACACGCTGCCCGCACCAAATTCACTGATATCCAGAATACCGCCGATCTGACCCAGCTCATGGGTGATGACATTGGTACCAAAGTGGCCGCGCTTACAACCAGTGAAGCAGTAGGGATACTCGGTGGTATAAGCTTCGTAGTGAATCAGCTCACCGCCGAACTTGAGCACGCGGCAGCGCTCGTCCATGACAGCACCTTCCGGATTCTGCTCGACCCAGATGGTATCGTCGTCGGTGCCCAGAGGCTTGGACAAGGTAAAGTAGCGGGTCAGATTCAGGCGGTGATCCGCCACAGGCGTAACATAGCGGCTGCGGGTACCGATGTGGGTCTGGAGGAAGTGGATACCGGGGGTGATACCGGCAGCCTTGATCTTTGAAAGCATGGCCTTGAGATCCGCCGTGCCGTTGGGATACTCGGGACGGAAGTCGTAGTTGCCGTTATACCAGTAGGCGCCATCTTCCTTGACCATGGAAGGATAATACAGAAGCATCATGCGGAAACCGCCCTGCTTTGCGTAGGCAATATGCTCATCAACCGTCTCAGGCGTGATGTTGGAGTTCCAGTAGGCAGACGCGTTGATCTTCTCGCCGCGGCGGCTGGCAACGCCGCGGGGCAGGTCGTAGTCGATCTCAAGAGTTTCGATAGCATCCAGGAGGTCTGCCACGGGGGTAACGATGATCGCGGCACCCACACCCTTGAGCTTGACATCACGCAGGGATTCGGCGTACATGATACGGTAGCCGTTGCGCTTCTCAGCGTCGATGCGGGGCCAGGGGGAGGTGGACAGCACGTTGACGGCAGCCTCTTCGTCCCAGGCGACATTGAGCCATTCACCGAAGTTCCTGCGGTTTTTCACCGCAAGCTGGATCATACGGAACTCATACACCGGAGGAGGCGTCATGGCAAGGCCGCCGAAGTCCTCGGGCTTGATGAGGAAGTCGATGAGTTCAAAGGCAATGTACTTGGGGGCGATTTTGATGCCGATAACGGCTTCAAAGGTCACCAGTTCAAAGCCGACAATCAGCTTATCGCCTTCGCGGCGCACACGATTGGCCTGGAAGGTGGTACGCTTGTTGGGATGGGCAAGCTTGATCTCGTTGTTGAAGGGACGCTCCTCGGTCAGGGAAAACAGCGCGGTCTCCTCACCGGGCATCAGGCACTCGACACCGGTCTTTTTGCAGACAAGGCTCTTGGCCACGGCGTCGGCGCCGAGTTTGAGGATAAACTCCTCGTTTTCAAGGATGATGCAGCTGCAGCAATGTTCGCTCATCTTTCATTTCTCCTTCAATCGTTTTATATGCAGGGCTGTCGGCAGTTTTTTCCGCGTCATCAGCCCGGATATACATTTTTTTGGTGGGTGAACGCCTGTTGATCCTTACAGGATGCGCCCGCCGCTTTCCATATCGTAAACCACGGTCTCATAGCCGTTGGTCGTGATCGGAATCTCCCGGCCGTCCGGCAGCGTCAGCACTCTCGTACCGGCGCGCTGACAGCAAACAGTCACGAATCCACCGCCTGCCATCACAGGCTCGCCGGAATCACACCAGTTATGCACACCGGCCATCTCCATGATCTGCTTCCACAGTTTTTCCGTCAGATACGGCAGATGAATATACACATCGCTGCCCTTCACCGCCGCCGCGGCATCGCCGTTGTCGTAACGGAAGAGCACCTTCGCGTCCGCATCCGTGACCCGCAGCACCGGATACATTCCCTGTTCCATAGCAATTTTCTTGTCATGCACCGTCAGCGCCTGCGCATCCGACCGGGCAACCTGTATGCCCACTGCGGCAGAGGTATGCTCCGCCGACAGGCTTTCGCAGTCGCAGTAGCCGTGTCTGCAAAGAAACACGCGCAGCTTCCCCTCCGTCAGACGGCGTATCTTGTCGCTCATCTGCGGTGTAACCGCCGTGCAGTTGACGAATATCACGCATTTGTACCGGTCAAGCTCCGCCACTTCCAGCTCAGACAGCCAGATCATATCATACACCGCGCCGCTTTTGAGCATCATCTGCGGCGTAACCGCTACATGCGGGTCATAAGCAAGTGCGGGATTGGCAGACTCTCTGTTTGTATAATAATAGCTGTCCTGATCAAACACCAACAGCACATCCGCCGCGCCCTTGTAAGGCCGCGCTTCGATTTTATCCACCGCTTCGCGGAACGTCCTGATCTCCGCCATCATCTCAGGCGTATCCCACCAGCCCTTCTTGCGGTAGATGCTGGCGGCGGCAGTTCCCGCCGAACCGGCATAGATCGCCATCGTCGGCACAACACGGTGGTCATAATACCAGAAGCCCTGACCGGCCATGATCGGCGAGAGCGTGCACTGTCTGAGCGATGCGACGTTTTCTGCAAACAGCGCGGGATCGCCGCCGGGCTGCTTTTCAATACCGAAGGGACGCTGATCCATCTCCGTGAGCCAGAGCATACCCCGCAGACGCTGGGATTCCGGCAGCGTTCTCTGCAGAGCCGCGCCGTCCATGCCGCGGCTGGCAGCTGAATACGAGAACGGACCGCCCAGGAAATCCACACTGCCATCGGCAAAGACCAGATCCGTGCACATATGGCCTCCGTTTTCCGGTGTGCCGATGCCCAGATAGTAACCGTAAAAGCTGCCGGCCAGACGCTCAGGGCTGACGCGCTTGACCAACCGGCAGAAGTGCAGGATCGCCTCAGCCACAATCAGCTGATTGCAGTACTGGGAGTCGATGGTGTCCTGCGCCAGCCTGGGATCATGGAAATCGCCGTCGTCGGTGGGTCTTGACAGTTCGGGGCGGTACGCAGCCGTCTCAAAGGTCACATCCGGACGGTGCCAGGCACGCTGCAGAGCCTCATTTGTGCCGTACTTCTCCCGCAGGTAACGCTCAAAGCGCGCCTTCGCGGGCTTACCCACATCGCAACCCCACGGATGCCATTCGCCGTTCTTGCCGCAGGCAATCTGTACGCCGATGAGCGCGTCGCCCTCGTGCGTTCCCTCCAGCGCGCGCAGAAACGCCTCCAGCTTTTCAGACGTCTCTTCCAGCCATTTGACCGATGCCAGGCTCACGCGCATATGCCCCTTGGCGTCATTGCGGATCAGACGGTCGCTGTTTTCTCCGTCGTCAACGCCATCCAGATCTCCCTCGGGCGTACGGTAGACCACGCATTCATCCGGATTATCCCGCATCCACCAGTAAGGCGGATTCACATGCAGGCGCATGATTACCTTTGCTTTCTCATTTACTTCCAGCACCGAGCCGATCTCGGCGATGAGCGCTTCGGGATCGAAAGGTGTAACCTTATGCCAGCCCAGATGAATACCGCAGTCCACCTGGACGATATGAATACCGGCGTCGGCAAAATTGGCGATGTTTTTTTGTGCCTGCGCCGTGTTGGAATTGGAACCGGGGATATCACTCAGACCGTAGAGAATCGGCAGCATTTTTTGATTGTCAACATACAATACAGGCCGTCCGTTCTCCTGTCTGACTTCGCTTTTGCTCATTTTTCTTCTCCTTATCAGGAATCCGTCCCGTCTGGCACTTTGTTAATACTTTTTCTCGCCGGATACGATCAGCATCTTGTCGGCGTTGGGCTCGATAACAGGCTTGACGATCTTCTCCTGCCAGTCCTCCGGCTTCACCGCATCAAAGGACACGGTCACGGCCTTTTCCGGGCAGCCCAATACATCAATCACAGCCTCGCTGATACGTTCAGCCAATCTGCGCTGGGTTTCTTCATCCTTGGGATAGGCATGGATCGCAATATACGGCATCGTTAGCTCCTCCTGTTGATTATTTGGTTTCAGCATACCATATCTCCCGCTTTTTTGCAAGGCATTTCGTATCTTCCTGCATTTTTTACGCCGTTCCCATTCACAAAGTCGCGATATCCTATATACAAAAAACGACCAATATGCTACAATAATCCCACAGCAAACCGTTTGGAGGTGCAAAAAATGAACCGACTCAACCCTAACATTCTTTGTTTCAATACAGGCTGGAAATTCCATCCCGGCGTTCCGTCCTCCGGCGAACCCCGCCGTCATTTCTGGAAAGCCGGCTACGCCTCCGGTCCGGCTGCCCGTGTCTACAACGACAGTGCATGGCGCATCGTAAACCTCCCGCACGACTGGGGCATGGAGCTTGACCACGACTACACCGTCGATGTCCAGCACGGTGCAGCTCCCATTGCAAATGGCGTCGATCCGCAGCCCATCGGCTTCTACCGCAAGAGCTTCGATGTGCCCGCCGACTGGGAAAATCTTCGCGCAACGCTGGTCTTTGACGGCATTTACCGTGACTGTGATCTCTGGGTCAACGGCCAGTATGTGACGAACAACGTCGCCGGCTACACCGGCTTCTCCGTGGACATCACGGATCTGCTCTTCTACGGTGAGGTCAACAACATCACCGTGCGCGTGGATGCCTCCCACCGCGAAGGCTGGTTCTACGAAGGCGCCGGCATCTACCGCAACGTCTGGCTGCGTCTGCTGCCGCAGGTATCCATTGATCCCGACAGCGTGTTTGTCCGTCTGGGTGCGCATGAAAAGCAGATTCTCTGCTCCTTCACTGTGCGCAACGATTCAGACAATGACGTGACCGACACCGCAGCCGTTGATATCGCCGGACTGCATGCCGAGCAAAGCGTCTTTGTCCCCGCATGGGAGTGCAGCACCGTTTCCTTCACCCTGGAAGCCGACGAGCTCACCCTCTGGGATACGGAAAACCCCTTCCTCTATACGTTCACCGTCTCCTGCGGAGCCCATGAATACAAATCCCGCACGGGTTTCCGGACGGTTCGCTTTGACCCCAATCACGGCTTCTTCCTCAACGGCAAGTCCGTGAAGATCCTGGGTTCCTGCACCCATCAGGACTTTGCCGTTGTGGGTTCTGCTCTCGACGACGATGTGCAGCGCTACAAGATGGGCATCCTCAAGAAATACGGCTTCAACGGCAGCCGTACCGCCCACAATCCCCCCGCGCCCGAGGTACTTGAAGCCTGTGACGAAATTGGACTGCTGGTCATGAGTGAAGCCCGTCTCTACGGCAGCACCCCTGAGGCCATGCGTCAGCTCGACTGGCTCATCCTCTCCGGCCGCAATCACCCTTCTGTCGTCATCTGGTCCATCGGCAACGAGGAAATCATCCAGCTCTCCGACAGTTCCGCCCGTCAGGCACTCACCGTCCAGCGCAGAATCCGCAAGCTTGACCCCACCCGCGCCATCACCTACGCCGGCAACAACGCCGACCACCTGGAGGGCATCAACAGCGTCGTGGAAGTGCGCGGCGTCAACTACATCAACATGCTGCAGGATCCCCGCGTGATCGATGAGTACCACGCCAAGCGTCCCTGGCAGCCGGTCATCGGCTCCGAGGAGTCCTCCTACGTCGGTACCCGCGGTATTTATGAGCAGGTACCCGAAAAGGGCTACATTGAGGATCTCGACAACGTGGGTCCCCGTTATATGCTGGGTGCGGAAGCACTCTGGAAGGTCTACTGCGCCCGTGAGTATCTGGCAGGCGTCTATGTCTGGACTGGCATCGAATACCGCGGCGAAGCCTCCAAGCAGGCCTACATCACCCCCTTCGGTTTCATCGACATCTGCGGCTTCCCCAAAGCCGGTGCGATGTATTGTCAGGCTGCAGCCGCAAAGGAACCCGTGATGTGGCTGTGCCCCCACTGGAACCGCAATCTCGAGGACGGCTCCCCCGCCATGGTGCGCATCTACACCAATGCCGATGAGGTGGAACTCTTTGTCAACGGCGAAAGCTGCGGCCGCCGTGTACGCAAGCCCCTGTCCTCCATCGAGTATGAGGTCCCCTATCATCCCGGCACCGTGGAGTGCATCGGCTACAGGGACGGTGCGGAATACGTGCGCCGGAGCATGACCACCGCCGGTGAACCTGTGCGGCTGGCTGCTTCCTCCGAGCGTGTGGGCGAGACTGCCTTCGTCACCATCGAAGCGCTGGACGCCGACGGCAATCCCTGCCCCGAGGCTTCCAACCGGCTGCACTTCATGGCCGACGGCGCCTGTATCATGGGCGCCTCCAACGGCAATCCCTGCGACGAAGATCCCGAACTGTGCATGGATCGCTGGGAAACCCTGCCTCTGCGCGGGTTCCGTGTCCACGAAAATCCCGGGTATTATCAGTTCAGCGACCAGAACCTGTCCGGCATCGTCGGCAACACTGATGCTGAACGCTTCTTCTGCCATGCTGCCTCTTACATTCCGGAGAACGACGATGTGTTCCATCCGGAACTTGGCCCCCGCCGCAAGGTCGTTCAGAATCGGAGCGAGCCTTCGCGCCAGCTCCGGATCAGCTGCGAGTTCTGGCTGGACAGCGCAGATCTCGACTACGAGACCATCCGCGTGGGCTACTGCGACGGCAAGGCAAAGCTCATCCTCAACCACACCGTGCTCTTTGAAGGAAACGGCGACGGTGACGCGATCGAAGCCGCGCTCAAGGGAGCACTGCGCCGCGGTCTCAACCGTCTGGAGATCGAAGTTGACAACACCGTAACCTACGTCTGCGCCGTCGGTCACGGCGTCGAGCTGCGAAAGCCCCTCAAGCGCACCTTCTCCCGCCGCCTCTTCAATAACCGCTGCCTTTGCATCGTGAAGGCCCCCGACGGCGGTACGCTGCAGATTGGCTCCGACGGCATGGATACCGTCAGCGTGGCTCTGTAAGCAAAAAATCTCCCATAGACAGACACAAAGGTGCTGCCGTTTACACGGCAGCACCTTTATTTTCGCACTAATCTATCACAATTTCCCGCACGGTACCAATACCGGTCACATACTGCCGCAGCGTCGGCGTGATGTCCGCCTCGAAATCACAGTGCAGGTGCCCTGTCAGGATCGCTTTCACCGCGCCGCTTTCGGTGATGAACCGATAGGCCTCGGCCGTCACCGCATCCTGCAGCTGCTGTTCATATCGATCAGGCGTGTACGCCCGCATCAGCTCTTCCGGGACGCTCATCAGATAGGCCGGATTTACCTTTCCCTGCTCTGCCCGCTGCCGGTACATATCCTGACTGTACAGCGGCGTGTGCAGTGCAAGCACGATGGGATATCCCCGCTCCGCCTCTTCCCGCAGCCGTTCAAGCTGCCACTGCTCCACGAGGTAGTAGGAATTATCCAGCGCCACAAAATTGACGCCGCCGATAATCCGGCTTGCAAACCGGATGTTATTTTTGAACACTGCATTGACCCGGTCAAGACTGATATTGCGGTAGGCCGCATCCTCTTTGGCCTCGCCCACGTACAGGCTGAACTCATGATTGCCGGCCGCCATGAAGCAGTCCACCTGATCTGCAAACCCACGTGCGGCATCGATGTTCGCCGCCGACACAAAGTCGATCAGATCACCGGTATGCACCACTGTCAGGCCGCGCTGCTGCGCAAGCGCCGTCAGCTCCTGCAGATGCTGCTCTGCCTTCGGGAAATTGTTCGTGCGGCGCCCGGCAAGCGCCAGCTTGCGCGCATCGTCCCGCTCGTCGGCACGGGTCAGATGGGTATCGCTGGCATGGAGTATGGTAAAGGGCTCCGCCGCGCCCAGATGAAGGTGGGTTCGGATGATATTCAAGGCTCTGTCCTCCCGCATGTTACTGTGATTCTATCTTATCACAGCGAAAGCAGGCTTGTAAAGAGCCAAAAGCCGCCTTTGAAACTCAAAGCCTTGTATATCGTCCGCCGTTTTCAAACAGCCTTCCCGCACGCGCAGCATTCCCCGCGCCGCGCACGGCTCTGGGCTGCGGCGGACGCTGCCCCGGCTGATAGAAGGTCACGAATTTCAGCGCGTAGATATCACAGATAACGTATGTAGCCGTTTCTTCTTCATATAATATCAGATAATTGGTCCCGACACTGTAAAGGATCCCCTGCCGGGTCTGCAGAAGCTCCGTGCCGATGAGAAACTCACAGACCACATATTCCCCCAGGTTTTCCGAGAGAAACTGAATGATCGTGTCCCGGTAGGCCGGTTCCTCAAACATTCCCGGCTCAGGGGTCGGAACATTGAGATAATCGTTTTCCGTCGGGACCCCCGGTACAGTCACGGTTACGGCACGGGAAGAGGCGCCTGCCTTACAGCTTGATTCAGGATACATACGCACAAAACTCCTTTTTATGTATTGGCATAAGCCGGTGTGGGATTATAGAAGCAATGCTCGCCGATACGCACGGCGAAGCTGCCCACCTGTGTGGGAAAATAGGGCTGGCAATAGGGACTGTAGGGATTGAAGAACCACAGCGCCTGACCGGTGGTCCAAAGGCGGTTTCCCGCGATGGCCCAGGCAGCAATGTCCCAGTGGATCTGTTCCGGACGCATATTGTAGATATTCTGGGGATTATACTGCCCGCCCACCACCTCCTTGACGCAGGTAAACTGGTCGGGGGCAAAAATCACCGAGCGGATCGTGGGAAAGCGTGCATACTCACCGTAGGTGATGTGAACCCGGTTCATCACCACGCTTGCCACCGCCCGCATGCCGTTGTCACCCTCGCCGCCGGCCTCGCACTGGATCAGCCGCGCCAACAGCTCCTGTTCCGAATAAGCCATGACTCACCTCCGTTCCAAAAAGGCACAAAAACCGTCCGGGAAGATTCCCGGACGGTTTTTCCGTTTCATATTCCCATCTCAGCTTATGCTGTCGGCGTCAAAAGGGTGACAGCGTGCGCAAAAGACGGATTTACAGGGGCAGGATGGCGAAACTGAAGGTAAAGTCGCGGTTGAAGCGATACTTTTCCTGCAGTTCATGACCGCAGGAAGCAGAACCGATACCGGCCTGCGCCGCGTCGATGGAGAAAACGGTATAGCCGGAGGGTTCCAGCTCGTAGTTGTGATTCTTGGCAGTAAGCTCCTCGGCGGTATAGCGGGAAGCGTTGAACATCAGGCCGTCGGGCGAGACAAAGCGCAGACCGCCGCCGCAGGGACCGGTGATGCTGACCCAGTCGCAGTCGTAGTGGCTGCCGTTCTCCTGCGGACGGATGTAATCCTCGTGGAGATCGTCCACCCTGGCGTCAAACTTGCCCAGCCAGGAGGCACGGCGCTTGTCGAGATAGGATTCATTGGGGCCGTAGCCGAAGTAGGAGACGTTCTCAGCGCATTCGGGGAAGAAGAAGCGCACGCCAAAGCGGGGCAGATGGGGAAGCGCCGGATCCTTCTTTGCATCCACGGCAAAGATCAGGCCGCCCTCGGCGGGCATGGTCCAGGTCACGTCGCAGGTCAGTACTTTCTGGCGATAGACCGCTGCAAGACTCAGCTTAACCTTGACGGCGATGCTCTCGCCGCAGGCTTCCGCATGAATATCGTAGACCTTGGTGGTCATCTTATCATAACCGGCAGCCATCCACTCAAGCTTCACCTTACGGTCATTGTCGGTGGGCGCACGCCAGATCTGCAGCTCGCAGGGCTTGGCCAGCAGCTCCTTGCCGTCCTTGACGATGCTCTCGGGCATACCACTCTGCTTATTGAAGCGGCAGGCAAACCCGGCAGTGCCGACAGTGAGGGTGGTCTCGGTCTCGGCAAGCACTGCGGCACCCTTGGTCACGGCAGGAAGCGCGGGACGCTCACGGCGCAGGATGACCTGATCAAAGCCCAGCTCGGACCCTGCGGGCACGAAGGGCTTATCCTCGATGCTGCGGGTAATGAAGCGCACATCCACGGTGCCGGATTCATAGCTCGGCACGCTGAAGGTGAACTTCGTGCGCTCATGGGGAGCAGCATCCAGACCGGGCAGGTCGCCGGAGGCGACGATGCGGCCGTTGTGGGAGATTTCATAGGAGATGGCAGCGTACTCGGATACACGCAGGAAGTCCATAGTATTGAACAGCTCATAGGTCGTGCCGGTCAGGTGGGTAATGCGCACAGGACGGGCGACGTTCTTGAGTTCCTTGAGGCCGGTATGAGGCACACGGTTGGGGTACACCAGACCGTCCATGCAGAAGTTGCCGTCGTGGGGATACTCGCCGGAATCGCCGCCGTAGCCGAACTTTTCCTTACCGTTTTCGGCAACACCCTGGTACACGCCATGGTCACACCACTCCCAGACGCAGCCGCCCAGGAACCGGGGATACTTATAGAAGAGCTGATAGTAGTCCTCCAGATCGCCGGGGCCGTTGCCCATGGCATGGGAGTACTCGCACAGGTAGAAGGGACGGTCGAAGTACACGGGATTTTCCAGGAAGTCGATGCACTGATCGATGCTGGTATACATATGGGAATTGATGTCGATCATGGAGAAGTCCATATCCTCACGCTGGAACTCGCGGGAATAGGGCTTGGCGCGTTCGTAATGAACGGGACGGGACAGATCGCGGGATTTGATCCAGCGGCCGGCATCCTCGAAGTTGCGGCCGGAACCGGACTCGTTGCCCATGGACCAGATCACGACGGAAGCGCTGTTCTTGTCGCGCTCCACGCAGCGCCGAATGCGGTCAACGACGGCATCGTGGAAGATTTCCATCTCAGCCATGATGTTATAGGTATGGGCGCCGCCGCCGAAGAGCGGCACGGTACCATGGGATTCCATATCGGCCTCGTCCACGACATAGAAGCCGTAACGGTCGCACATCTCCACAAACAAAGGCGAGTTGGGATAATGGCTGGTGCGGATGGTGTTGATGTTGTGCTGCTTCATCAGCGCAAGATCCCGCTCCATATGGGCCACGTCCACGGCAAAGCCCACGTAGGGATCGGAGTCGTGGCGGTTGACGCCCTTGAACTTCACGGGCTGATTGTTGACCATAAAGACGCCGTCGCGAATATCCACACGGCGCACACCGATGCGCTTGGCGATATACTCACCGTTGCAGGCAAGCACGAGGGTATAAAGACTGGGCTGCTCGGCATTCCACAGCATGGGAGCTGCCAGCTTAAAGCTGGGCTCGGCTGCATCGCAGACGCCTACCAGCGCGCCGTCGGGCGCGTAGAGAGAGGCCGTCACGGCAGCGTCGCCGGTCACATCCAGCTCCACGCGCACATTGGCCTCGGACAGATCATCGGAGAGGTCGGTATGCACGAAGAAGTCGCGGATATGGGCTGCGGGACGGGCCAGCAGATACAGATCACGGAAGATACCGCTCTGGCGGAACTTGTCCTGATCTTCCAGATACGTCGCGGAGCACCACTTGAGCACCAGTACGGCGATGCGGTTGACGCCGTTTTTCAGATAGGAGGTCACATCGGTCTCGGCGGTGGAGTGGGATACCTCGCTGTAGGAGACAAACTGACCGTTGATATAGAGCAGGGCGCAGGAATCCACGCCTTCAAAGACCATGTACTGTTTCTGGCCGCCGACAACATTGAGCTGCACGTCGCGCACATACAGGCCGCAGGGATTGAGGGCGGGCACATAGGGCGGATCGTAGGGAATGGGATAACGGGAGTTTGTGTACTGCTGGCCATCGTAGCCCTTGGCCTGCCAGGTGGAAGGCACGCTGAGGGTATCCAGGCCGGAAGGATCAAAATCCTCCGCCAGGAAGTCGGGCAGTTCAAAGGGGCTGGCATAGTAACCGAATTTCCAGTCACCGGTCAGGTCGGTAACACGGGCAGACTTCATCCGCTCGCCATTCAGGGCATCGGACTGATTGGAATAGGGGATATAATAGGCACGATCGGGCTCGAGATTCAGGCGGTATACACCGGCATCCTCGACAAATGCAGGCAGTTTCATAAACAGCTCCTCCTTGCAGGTATTGATCGGTTGGAAAACACATACAGGTTTATTTTATCGGGTTTTGAATGTCCTGTCAAGCATATAGCTGCTTCCAACCGGGATTACAGTGGTTGAATTTACGCAAAAAGGTTCCCAAAACGTCGTTTTGGGAACCTTTGCATACATTTTCGAGGCTCAGCGGATTCTATCCGCCTCATCTTCCTCATCAGCCGCTTCGTCCGAGACATCGTCAGTCTCGTCGTTTGCGACGCTTTCCATGATCTCGCGCACATCATCCTCGGAGATTTCCTGCATCGGCTGCAGTTCTTCCTCCTCGGGAACTTTCTCTTCGACGAGAGGCATCGGAGGCTCCACAGCTTCCTCATCCTCCCGGGCAGCATCGTACTCGTCGCGGATTACCAGATCCTCCTCATCCTCCTGAGTCGGATCGGAACCGGCAAAGCGCGGGATATGCTCGCGCTTCTTCTTTGCCTTGGGGGCACGGATCTTTTCAGGTCTGGCACTTCGTTCCAGCGACGGCAGCGCAGTCAGCAGCATCGGCATACAGACAAGCTTGAAGATCTCGGTCAGTGCCACGCACACCAGCGCAATGCCCAGCACCAGCAGCACATGGAGTCCGCCGAGGGCAGACATACCAAACAGCGCAGCCACAGGCCGGATGAACAGAATCAGCGTATGTACAGCCATGCAGACCAGAGACACCACACCCTGGCGGACAAGACCCGGGATGTCTTTCCACATCGCCGTACGCTCGGACCGGCAGGACAGCGCGCCCAGCAGCGCACCGTATACCAGCAGCGTCGTTGTGAGGCTGCGCAGATAGGCCGAGACACTCTCGCCCACGGGCGTGAGCTCATAGGCCGCATTTGCCAGAATGATGCCGCCGACGGCAAGCAGAACCCCCTGCACCGCCGTCATCAGAAGAAGTCCGCGGTTGAGCAGCGGAAGGGCGGCATTGCGGGAGGAACGGCGCACGGCATCCTTACCGCGTCCGGTTCCCATGAAGAATACGGGAATCACAAACAGCACCAGCGCACACAGCAGCGCATACACCGCCGTATAGGGCTGCGAAAGACCCCAGAAAGCGCACAGCAGCGAGGTCAGGCCTCCGGCAATACCGGCAGAAAGCAGATACCTGAGTACACGGCGCTGACCGTCAAAGAGCAGTCTGCCGCTTTCAATTGCCGTGACAATACCTGCAAGGCTGTCATTCTTTACGACGACATCCGCCGAGCTTCTGGCAATCTCCGTACCGCGTACGCCCTTGCCTACGGCAATGTCCGCGTCACGCATGACGCCCACGTCACTGACGCTGTCACCGGTCATGGCGACAATATCGCCGTTTTTATGCAGCGCACGCAGCACCCGCTCACGGTGCGCCGGAGTCACACGGGCATACACACGGGCGGTTTTCGCAGTCTCGCGAACCTCGTCCTCACGCATGGCGTCAAGCTGATCGCCGGTGATCACCACCGTATCCTCGCCGCCCATACCTGCGGCATCGGCCAGAGCCGCCGCCGTCTGCACAGACTCCCCGGTCATCAGCAGCGTACGAACACCGGCCTTCCGGGCACGCTGCACGGCTTCCTTCGTCCCCTCACGCACGGGATCGGCAAGACCGATCAGGCCCAGGAATGTCAGATCCTTTTCAAGCTCCGTGTGATCCTTGCCCGCCGGCATATTGACATATTCGCGGGTGGCAATCGCCAGCACCCGCATGGCCTTGTCAGAAAACAACCGGTCAATCTGGGCAAGCTGGGCACGCAGCTCATCGGTCATCGGCTGCACATCACGGCCGTTCTGCACCATGGTGCAGCGTGCAAGCACCGCTTCGGGGGCGCCCTTGGTGTAACCGATGGGAGACTTGTGACCACGATGAATCGTGGTCATCATGCGCCGCTCGGCATCAAAGGGAATCTCCGCCAGACGGGGAAATGCTTCATCAAGCACGGATTTTTTCATACCGGCCTTGGTGCTCAAGGTTATCAGCGCGCTTTCCGTCGGCTCGCCGACCGCCGCCCAGCTGTCGATGGCGCTTTCTTCAATGGCAGCGTTGTTGCACAGTGCCGCCGCCGTCAGAGTCATAATCAGATCCTTGCGCTGCATGGGATTGATCGCTTCCCCGCTGCGGTCAAGGAATTTGCCGGTGGGATTGTAGCCGGAGCCTTCCACCATGGTCAGCTTGCCGCCGGTCCACAGAGTGGTGGCGACCATCTCACCGGAGGTAAACGTACCGGTCTTGTCGGCACAGATGACGTTGACCGTACCCAGACGGCCAAGAGAGGAAAGCCTGCGCACAATGACGCCCAGCTTCTTCATACGCTGCAGATGCATGCTCTGACAGGCCGCCAGCGCCAGCGTCAGACCGCCGGGAAGCGCCGCTGCCGCAAAGGAGGCAAGCCTGGGCAGTGTCTCCTCCGCCGGGTTTTCCGCCCGGATCAGACCGGTAACGAGCAGAATCACCCATCCGGCAAGGCAGAAAATACCCACGCCGCGTGCCACCTGCTCCGCCGTACGGTCGCGCTCGGGCAGCGCGTTTTCAAAGCTCACACCGCCAAGTTCAGTATGGACTCCGGTTCCCACGACCACGCCTCTGCCCCGGCCGTAAACTACGCACGATCCTGCAAAGGCCATGTTGACACGTGCTTCTATGGGCTGCTCGCCTTCCAGAACCACGCCTGCATCCTTGCTGACCGCCGTCTGATCGCCGGTCAGAATGCTCTCATCCAGCTGCAGACCGACAGTCGAGATCAGCCGCAGATCGGCAGGCACCAGATCGCCCGCCTCCAGAAGAACCACGTCACCCGGCACCAGTTCCCGGGTCGGGACCATGACCGGTCTGCTCTCACGCAGCACCCGCGCCTCTTCCGGACGCAGCATACGCACGCCGTTTTCACCCGCGTCCTGCAAAAGCTCCTGCCGCACGCTTACCGCAGCACGCAGCGCCGCCAGCACCAGAAACAGCGCAGCCAGCAGCCAGTTTCTGCACAGCAGTGCAACAAGCAGCGCCAGCAGTGAGGTCAGCACCATCGCATCGGTACAGGCGCGGCCAACACGCTGCAGCATACCCACGTTTCCCTTCACCGGCAGGGCATTATCTCCGTAACGTTCCATTCTGTGCGCGGCATTGGTCCTGGTCAGACCATGCTGCACGTCCGCATTCTGTTCGCGTACAACGTCTTCCGCCGATTTATTATACCATTCCATTCCACGTTCCCCGCTTCTTCGTCACACTCTGCGCTACCTGCGTACCTGTCCATCACCCATGATGGTATACTTGATCGTTGTAAGGGCTTCCAGTCCCATCGGGCCACGGGCATGCAGCTTCTGGGTGGAAATACCGATTTCACCGCCGAACCCGAACTCAAAACCGTCGGTAAACCGTGTGGATGCATTCACATACACAGCCGCAGCGTCCACACGATCCTGGAACTGCCGTGCCCGGCCGTAATCATTGGTCACGATGCTCTCGGAGTGTCCGCTGCCGTGGGCATTGATCTCGTCAATGGCCTCCTGCACGTCGTCCACAACCATAACAGCCATGACATAGTCCAGAAATTCCGTCCGGAAATCTTCCGGAACCGCTTCCTTTACATTTTCGCTTCTGCGCAGAATCGCCCACGCCCGCTTATCGCAGCGCAGCTCCACATTTTTGGCATCCAGCGCCGCCTTGATCCTCGGCAGCAGCGCCGCGGCTTCCAGGCTGTGGATAATGAGCACTTCCGCAGCATTGCACACCGACGGCCGGGAGCATTTGGCGTTTTCCACGATGTCAATGGCCATCCGGTGATCGCAGCCCTTGTCGCAGTAGATGTGGCAGATGCCCACACCCGTTTCAATCACCGGAACCTTGGCATTCTCCACCACCGCACGGATCAGACCTGCGCCGCCGCGGGGAATGAGCACGTCAAGCAGTCCCACCGCGTTCATCATGGCATTGGCGGAGTCTCGTGAGGTATCCTCACACAGACACACCGCATCGGCAGGCAGCCCCACGGATGCAACGGCCTCGCGCATGATCTTCGCCAACGCGATATTGGAGCGGATTGCCTCCTTACCGCCGCGCAGAACACAGACATTGCCTGCCTTCAGGCACAGAGACGCTGCATCCACCGTTACGTTGGGACGGGCTTCGTAGATGATGCCCACCACGCCCAGCGGCACACGGCGCCTGGCAATGCGCAGACCGTTGGGACGCACGACGCTTGCATCCTCGCCGCCCACGGGATCGGGTAGGGCAATGAGCGTACGCACGCCTTCAATGGCGGAATCAATGCGCTTGTCAGTCAGGGTCAGCCGGTCGATGAGGGATTCACGCATGCCGGAGGCTCGTGCGGCATTCACATCCTCAAGATTGGCTGCCTTTATGGCGTCACGGCCGGCGTCCAGGGCACAGGCGATGGCTTCCAGAGCCGCATTTTTCTGTTCGGTGCCTGCCAGCGCCACATCCATACGCGCTGCTCTGGCGCAGCGCATGAGCTGTTCAACATTCATCATCGCTCATCACTTCCATTTCTTCGGCACGAAGATCGTGCCCGCGTGGCGTCCGTCCAGAATATCCTGCACGATTTCGGGACGCTCGCCGTTGGCAATCACCATGGGAATCTCCTGGGAAAGGCAGAGTTCGGCAGCGCCGAGCTTTGTCACCATGCCGCCGGTACCACGCTTGGTACCCTCGCCGCCGGCAAGCCCCTTGAGCTCGTCGTTGACCTCATAAACCACCGGAATCAGCCGGGCATTTTCATTCTGCCGGGGATCGGCATCATAAAGGCCGTCAATGTCGGAGAGCAGGATCAGAAGATCGGCGTGCACGAGCTGGGCAACATTGGCCGCCAGCGTATCGTTTTCACCGAAGGTAATCATATGCGCCAGCTCATAGGTGGAAATCGGGTCGTTTTCGTTGACAATCGGAACCGTGCCGTACTCCAGCAGGGTTTCAAACGTATTGATAACGTTTTCCTTGCGCTCCGGGGAATCCACCACGTCGCGGGTCAGCAGAAGCTGCGCCACGGTATGGCCGTATTCGCCGAAGAAGCGGCTGTAAAGATTCATGATCTCGGACTGACCGACGGCGGCGGCAGCCTGCTTCAGACGCAGTTCCGTCGGCTTTTCACGCCAGCCAAGGCGGGATACACCCGCGCCTACGGCGCCGGAGGTAACCAGCACCACCTGGCGGCCGAAGTTTTTCATATCAGACAGCGTACGCACCAGCTTTTCGATGCGCCGCAGATTGAGTTTTCCGTTTTCATAGGTCAGGGTACTGGTACCCACTTTGACCACGATACGCTTGCATTCGCGTAAATCAAGCATTGTTCCATCTCCGTTCAAGAGTCTATATGTGAATCGGGCAGCCGCTGCCGCAAAGTGTGAAGTGAATTAACTTTACATCCATTCCGTATTTCCGGTATCATCTGCCATAATAAATGATAGCATATTTCAAGGAACTTGCCAACCGGTTTTTGATGTTTTTTTGTCGAAAGCTTTTCTTTGTATACGGATTGTTTTTCGTCATCCTGATTTCCATCCGATTGTAAGGATTTTCCTTGACGGTTGCCTGATCCCGCAGTATACTGAAACCAAGCAGGAGTCTGTTTAGCTTATTATGGATATTGAAAGGATTTTGGTCATATGCAGCTGATTAACTATGAAGATACACTCCGCGTGAGCAAAAACGCCCTCCGTCAGAATCGCTTTTCTCCCTGGACAGACCGCATCTGGGTGGAGTCGTCCGTCACCCCCGGTGTCTTTTTCGCCGTACAGGTGCGCAAGCCTGCCAGGCCCGGCCGCATCATCGCCACCACCCACGGCTGGCACATGTCCATCCCGGCCTTTGATCCTGCCGCCGGCCCCAGTGAGGACGGCTATCTCTGGGTTCACGTCGATATGCGCGGCCGCGCCTGCTCCGACGGTGCGCCCGACTGCAACGGGCTTGAGCTCATCGACGTCTATGACGCGGTTGAGTATGTAAAGGTTCACTATGCAGACTTCCTCGCCGATGATGTGGTCTATTTCGAAGGCGGTTCCGGCGGCGGCGGCAACGCCTTCGCCATCGCCACCAAATTCCCCGACTACTTCTCCGCCGTCACGGGCCTGTGCGGCATCTCCGACTATGCCGAGTGGTACCGCAACGACGCCGTCGGCGAGTTCCGGGACGAGATGGATATCTGGGTCGGCTGCACACCGGTCGACAATCCCATGGCCTACGATGCCCGCAGCGGCGCTCCCTGTGTGTCCAACCTCATGGTTCCCTTCTTCACCGCTCACGGCTCCACCGACGAGCGCGTGCCCGTTTGGCATGCCCGTCATTTCGTGGAATGCGCCGCAGAAGCGGGGAAAGCAGCACTGGTCGCGTATTTTGAGCTTGAAAACGTCGGTACCCAATCTCATTGGGGCCGTGCAACGAAGGAAATGCTTGACGAAATGGCTGAGCGCAGCGAGGCCAACCGCCGCAAGGCACAGACCGTTCCCGTACTTCCCGAAAAAGGAAGTCTCTGGGTGCCGGGCTATCTCTACACCCGCCGTTTCATCGTCCGTCTTGACAGTGTGGATAAACTGGCCCGCCTCGACTACGACCTGACCACCAACACCTTCTCTCTGCACTGCGATAAGCCCTGCCGTTTCTCCATCGAGCTGCTGTAAATCTGCCGGACACATTCACAGGAGTTATCTCATGATGGTTTTCGGAACCAAACGTCAGTTTTTCTGCTTTCTGATGAGCCTTGTGATGCTTGTCAGTCTCATTCTCCCCACGCGGGCTGCCCAGTCCAGCTTCTCCGATGTTCCCGCAAACCACTGGGCGCTTTCCGACATCGAAACCATGGTTGATCTCGGTGTCGTCAACGGTATGGGCAACGGTACCTTTGCGCCGGAGTCCCCCGTGAGTGCCGCCCATTTCGCTACGATGCTTGCAAAGCTCTGTTTCTCCGACCAGTTTTATCTGACCCATTCCTCCGCTCCCTACTGGTGGGCGAATGCCATGCAGACCGCGCAGTATAACGGTTTGCTTGAAAACATTCCCGTCGGCAGCAGTTACGCCGTCCGTCCCGATGGCTCCGAGTACTGGAATCCCACGCTTGCGGAAGCGCCCATGACCCGCTATGAAATGGCGCAGGTCATCGCAAACCTTCTCGAGGCTCTTGACATCTCCATGCCTTCCGGCGACGATCTCTATGCTGCCCGTACTTCCATCGCCGACTACCTCTCCATCCCCTTCTCCTACCGTGAAGCCGTCACCACCGCCTATGCGCTGGAATGCCTTGCCGGTATGGACAGCATCGGAACCTTCAACGGCGCCTCCGGCATGACCCGTGCCCAGGCCTGCCGCGTCATGTCAAACATCATCCGTGCTCTGGAAAAGCAGAGTACTTCCGATCCGTCCGCAGACTTCTCCGTATCCGTCTCGCAGCCCACCCTGATGCTGAAACTGGGCGAAACCGTGCAGCTCTATGCCCTGGTTTCCGGTCTTTCCGACTACTCCGTCAGCTGGAGCTCCGATCATCCTGAGCTGGTTTCGGTCAGTGCCGACGGTACAGTCACGGCAAATGCCCCCGGTACTGCCGTCGTCACGCTGCACATCGCAAGCGGCGATCTGCGCTGTGAGGATGCCTGCATTGTGACAGTTCCTGATTTCGCGGTCACGCTTGATCATCTTCGCGTCACCATGAATGTGGGCGACCGCATCACTCTGCACAAGCAGATTACCGGTCTTGACAGTCTGGTTTACAGCGCATCCTGGACCTCCACCAATCCGGCAGTGATCTGCGCCGATCCGGCTGCCGGAGGCAGCTTCATCGCCCTGAGCGCCGGCGAAGCCGAGCTCGTCTGCACCGTATACAGCGGCGGCATGGTGCGTACGGCGGCCTGTCAGGTTACGATACTTATGCCCTCCGACACTCCCGCTGCTCCCGATACGCCTTCTAATCCCGATACGCCCTCCATGCCCGATACGCCCGATATCCCCTCCACGCCCGAACCGACGCCACCCTCTGCTGAAGAAATCCTTGCAAGTTACCGTGCCGAAGTTCTGCGGCTGGTGAATGAAGCCCGTGCCGCCGAGGGCAAGCCTGCCCTTCGGCTGGATGACAAAGCCTGCTCCGCTGCGCAGGTACGTGCAGCAGAGCTCATCACAAGCTTCTCCCACACCCGTCCCGACGGCCGTAAGTGCTTCACTGCCCTTGACGAAGCCGGCGCCACTTCCGCTCCCGCTGCCGAAAACATCGCCGCCGGATATGCTTCCCCCGAAGCAGTTGTCAACGGCTGGCTCAATTCCGATGGGCACCGCAAGAATATCATGAACGGCACCTATACCGCCATCGGCATCGGCTATGTGACCGGCTCCTCCGGCTCCAAATACGGCAGCTACTGGGTTCAGATGTTCATCGGCTGATACATGGCCATCCGGGCATCGTCTTTCGTGGATAAACCCGCAGGCACAGCAGTCCTTTCTGCTGTGCCTGTTTTCATATATGCCTTTTTTGACCATGACACGAATCGTATCACGGTTGTGAATGCAGGTTTCTTGCGGGTTTCGATGTGATTTGCTATGCTTGTCTGTGTACCGGTAAAACCGGCAGTAATCGGAAAGGACATCGCAGCATGAACAAAAATGCAGGAAATGCACTGATTCGCGGAATACTCTTTGCAGCAGCCTTTGTCGTCTGGACGTGGCTTGTCACTGCAGTGGACGTGCAGCCAATCGGCCCGGGCGGAAGCGCCGTCGGCTTCGCCGGACTGAATCGCCGGTTTCACACGCTGACCGGGGTTCACATGGCACTCTATACCGTCACCGACTGGTTGGGGCTGGTTCCGCTCTTTGTCTGCACAGCCTTCGGCGGTCTCGGGCTTTGGCAGTGGATTGGCAGACGCAGCCTGTTAAAGGTGGATCGGGATCTGATCCTCCTGGGAATCCATTACATCGTGGTCATGGCCGGGTATCTTTTCTTCGAGGCGGTTCCCATCAATTACCGGCCGATTCTCACAGGCGGTATCGCGGAAGCTTCTTACCCTTCTTCGACCACGCTGCTGGTGCTCGGCGTCATGCCGACGCTGGTCTTTCAGGTCAGCCGCCGCTCACAGAGCGCATTCCTCGTCAAAACGATACGCACGGTCGTGTCTGTCTTTTCCGCATTCATGGTCACCGGCAGGCTCATCTGCGGGGTCCACTGGCTGACGGACATCGCTGGGGCGATCCTGTTGAGTCTGTCAGCATTCCATTTATACGTTGCAGCCGTCAATCACGGCTGTCAGGGAGGTTTGAACCGTGGAATTTCATGAAAAGCTCCAGCAGCTCCGCAAGTCCAGAGGACTCACCCAGGAAGAACTGGCACAGGCCTTATACGTTTCCAGAACCGCCGTTTCAAAATGGGAATCGGGACGAGGATATCCGAGCATCGACTCGCTCAGGGAGCTGTCTGTTTTCTTCTCCATCACCATCGATGAACTGCTCTCAGGCGACCGGCTGCTCTCCATTGCCCGGCAGGAGAACAACGCCAACATCCGGGGCATCTGTGATCTGCTGATGGGCGCTGCGGACCTGCTTGCCCTTTCGCTGATCGTCCTGCCGCTTTACGCCAACCCGGTTGAGGGCTATGTCTACGCTGCTCCGCTGCATGCCTGCACCAGTGCCGCGCCGCTGTTTCGTCTGCTCTGCTGGCTGCTGTCATCTGCCCTCATCGTGACCGGCATCCTCAAGCTTTGGCTGGTATACCGCAAAAGTGAGCGGTTTCTCAACGCGCTCACCGTTCTCTCGATGGTGCTGGGAATCCTCGCCGTACTGCTCCCTGCGCTGTCCCGGGAAGCCTACGCCGTCACCGCAGCCTTTGCTCTGCTGATGATCAAAGGAATGCTCATGCTCAGGTCTGCAAAAGCCGGAGGCTGATCGGCGTCCAGTTTTTGTGCAGGAACACCATGACTCTATCCCGCTTCCCGTTCCTTTCAGGAACATAATCATTGGATATTCATCCGTCGAAGCGAAAAAAAGCCCATTTTTCTCTCCATTTTTATCCCGCCGCGTCACTATCAACTTATATTCCCGCATTTTGACACAAATACAGCAGTGTACAAACCACTTTTTGAAGAAAACGACAAAATTGCAGTCTGCTTCTTGCGCAATCACCTCTTTCGTGCTATACTATCGCCATACACTTTTCCACACTCGATTTTTTAAAGGAGACTGGATATGAAGCAGGATCTTATTGTCATCCTGGATCTGGGCAGCCACGAAAACTCCGCGCTTGCCAGACAGATCCGCGCCCTGGGCGTTTACTCTGAGATTCATCCTCACGACATCAAGGCGGATGAGCTGCGCGCGCTGCCCAACGTGAAGGGCATCATCCTCAACGGCGGCGAAAACAATGTTATCGACGGTGAGAAGATTGACGTGCGTCCCGAGATCCTGTCTTTGGGCCTGCCGGTTCTCGCCCTCAACCACGGCACCGACTGTGTCACCGGCGAGATTTCCGACGAAGCCCTGTCTGCGTTCCTTTTCGGCACCTGCAAGTGCGAGAAAAACTGGAACATGAAGAATTTCGTCGAGGATCAGGTCGAGCTTCTGCGCCGCCAGATCGGCGACCGCCGCGTGCTGCTGGCTCTGTCCGGCGGTGTTGACTCTTCCGTCGTTGCGGCTCTGCTCATCCGTGCCATCGGTAAGCAGCTGGTCTGCGTCCACGTCAACCACGGTCTGCTGCGCAAGGGCGAGCCGGAAGAAGTCGTGCGCGTTTTCCGCGACGAGCTGGGCGCTGAGCTCATCTACGTCGACGCTGTCGATCGTTTCCTGGACAAGCTGGCCGGTGTGGAGGATCCCGAGAAGAAGCGCAAGATCATCGGCGCCGAGTTCATCGAAGTATTCAACGACGAAGCTGCCAAGCTTTCCGGCACCGTGGATTTCCTCGGTCAGGGCACCATCTACCCCGACATCGTCGAGAGCGGCACCAAGACTGCCAAGGCTGTCAAGGCCCATCACAATGTCGGCGGTCTGCCCGAGCACATGAAGTTTGAGCTGGTCGAGCCTCTGAAGTATCTGTTCAAGGACGAAGTCCGCGCCTGCGGCAAGGAGCTTGGTCTGCCCGACAGCATGGTCTATCGTCAGCCCTTCCCCGGCCCCGGTCTGGGCGTGCGCTGCCTGGGCGCCATCACCCGCGATCGTCTGGAAGCCGTGCGTGAAAGCGACGCGATCCTGCGCGAGGAGTTTGCCAAGAACGGTCTCGAGGGCAAGGTCTGGCAGTACTTCACCCTCATTCCCGACACCCGCAGCGTCGGCGTGAGAAACAACGCCCGTTCCTTCGAGTGGCCGGTCATCATCCGTGCCGTCAACACCATCGACGCCATGACCGCCGAGATCGAGCACATCGACTGGGCCCTGCTGGACCACATCACCCGCCGCATCCTCAACGAGGTCAAGGGTGTCAACCGCGTGTGCTACGACCTGAGCCCGAAGCCCACCGGCACGATCGAGTGGGAGTGACCCAAAGTGGCTGTTGAGTAGTCGAAAAAACCTTGATATTACAAGGGTTTTTGGCTCTCGCAATTTGAAAAAATCAGCGAAAATCGCTCGTTGATACCAAATTGATACC
>SVMB01000034.1 GCA_015067675.1 Oscillospiraceae bacterium | reverse complement strand
GCGTTGGTAATATGATGCTGCAGCTTACGGCGATCGGCGAATGTGCTCACGGCGAACGGGTTCCCGTTGCAAGAGATTTCTAACGGCTAACGGAGGTATGAAAATGCGTATTGCAGAAAAAATCGCCCGTCGGGCGAAGGATAACTGGAATGAACCCGGTGTCACGATTGCCTTTCTGGGTGACAGCGTGACGCAAGGCTGCTTTGGCTCTACGCTGACCGGTGACCACAGTCCGTTTTTCGATAAAGATCATGCCTACCACGCGGATCTTGCCCATTTATTCGCCGTTCTTTATCCGGGCGTCCCGGTCAACATCATCAACGCCGGTGTCAGCGGCGGCAATGCACAGCATGGACTGGAGCGACTTGAACGTGATGTACTCTCTCACAATCCCGACCTGACGGTTGTGTGCTTCGGCCTCAACGATTCCGGTGGGGGAGAGGAAAAGCTGCCGGTGTATCTGGATGCTCTGGAGGGGATCTTTACAAAGCTCAAAGCTGCAGACTGCGAGATCATCTTCATGACGCCCAACATGATGTGTACTGATGTCAGTCCGCTGCTGCTGGACGAGCATCTCAAAAAGGTCGCTGAAGGCTGCGCAAAGCGGGAGCTGGACGGCGGCATGGCGCTTTATCTGGATGCAGCCAAGGATCTCTGTGCAAAACATGGTGTTACCGTCTGCGACTGCTACGCACGCTGGAGAAGGCTTTACGAGACCGGCGCCAATATCACCGAGCTTCTGTCCAATAAGATCAACCATCCCACCCGCGAGATGAACTGGCTCTTTGCGATTTCTCTGGCGGAGACGATGCTGGGAATGTAAGTAAATACACATAAAAACCACCCCGGCATAGCCGGGGTGGTTTTCTGCGTCCGTTGGACGATTATTTCATTTTCGCGTAGTAGGTACGGCCGCCGTCGACCTGCAGCGTGACGCCGCAGATGTAGGAAGCTTCGTCGGAGGCGAGGAACACCGCCGCATTGGCGATATCCGCAGGCGTACCGACTCTGCCCACCGGCATACGACGACCGTAGTTGGCTACGTCCTCGTCGGTGGGATAGCGCTGACGGAACATCTCGGTGTCGATGACCGCAGGCTGAATGATGTTGGCACGGATGCCGTTGGCAGCGTGCTCGATGACGATCTGACGGGCAAGACCCTCAAGGCCTGCCTTCGCGGCAGGATAGGCAGGGCTGCCGCCGCCGCCGTTGATGGCCACGTTGCTGGAGATCATCACGAAGGAACCGCCGGTGCGCATCATGGGCAGCGCATACTTGCTGACCAGGAATGAACCGTCCATGATGACGCCGTTGATGGCGCGCCATTCGGCAAAGGTCATGGTCTCGAAGGTGCGGGTCATGAGAATACCGGCATTGTTGACGACGATATCCAGAGCGCCGAAGGAAGCTTTCACAGACTCCATCATCGCGATGACTTCGTCTTCCTTGGAGATGTCGCACTCGCAGAGCAGAACCTTCGTGCCGGCGGCCTTGAGCTCATCGGAAAGCTTGGCTGCCGCATTGCGGTCAGCATCGGAGTGGTAGTAGTTGATTACGATATCTGCGCCGGCCTTTGCCATTTTGCGGCAGATTTCAGCACCGATACCACGGGCGCCGCCGGTAACAAGGGCAATCTTGCCCGCAAGAGAAATTTCAAAAGCCATACTGTACCTCGTTTAGCGCAGAGCCATCTTCAGAGAACCCTCGAAGCGCTCGAGAATCTCGTCAGCCTCGGACATGGTGGTGATGAGCGGAGGCTTAATCTTCAGAACGTGTTTCTTGAAGCCGCCGGTACCCATGATGATACCGTTGTCGGACATACCATAGCTGCGGATGGCCTTGGCCTTATCCTCGCACATGGGAGCGCCGGTGTTGGGATCGATCATCTCGATACCGATGTGCAGACCGACCTGACGGATGTCGCCGATCTCGGGGTAACGGGAAACCATGTCACGCAGACCGGCAGCGATGTGGCCGCCGACGCGGTTGACGTTGTCGAGGATCTTGTCGCGCTCGATGATCTCAAGCTGCTTGAGAGCAGCAACCTGGGAAACAGAGTTGTTGGCGAAGGTGTGCAGCTCCTCAGCTCCCATGCCGAAGCCTTCCAGACGATCGTGGATGATGATGGCGGCGATGGGGAAGCCGGCGCCCAGGGCCTTACCAAGGACGATGATGTCGGGCTCAACGCCGTAGTAGTTGGCGGCGAAGTAGTCACCGATACGGCAGTAGGTCTGGATTTCGTCGAAGATGAGCAGGCAGCCGAATTCATCACAGATCTTGCGCAGCTCCTGCAGGTACTTCTTGGGCAGCGGAATCTGACCGCCGGAGGCCTGAATGGGCTCGACGATGATACCGGCAACCTGACCGCAGACGCCCTTCTCCATGGTGAGACGAAGCATCTCGATGCACTTCATGTTGCAGTTGGCGCAATCCTTCTGATCGAAGTAGCAGCGGTAGCAGTAGGGGTTGGGAACACGGATGAAGTTGGTGTTGATGTTGGGCAGGAAGTTGACGGGACCGACGAACTTGCCGGCAGACTTGGTGGACGGCCAGGAAGCGCCGACGGTGGTCAGGGTAGAACCGTGGTAGGACTCCCAGAGGTTGATGAAGTGCTGGGCACCGGGCACGTTCTTCATGGCGATCTTCATCGCAGCTTCAATGGCAGGGCCGCCGCCGACGGTGAAGGAAACGCGGTTGAGGTGCTCAGGAGCCAGAGAGGCCAGCTTGTGAGCCAGAGAGGCACGCTCCTGGGTATCAAAGCCCTGATGCACGTGAGAGAGCTTGGACATGTGCTCGTAGACACACTCGCGAATCTCTTCGTTGCAGTAGCCCAGGTACAGAGCCCAGCTCTGAGAAGTACAGTCGATGTAGCTCTTGCCGTTGATGTCGTTGACGCGCACGCCCTTACCGGAAACCAGGCAGGGACCGGGGCTGCCGCCGCCGACCATGAGGTTCTGCTTATATTCGGAAAGCAGTTCGGGATCGACAGCGCCAATCTGATTCAATACATTGTCCATTTCAAATCCTCCCAAAGGTATGATGATCGTGTAAAGACTTTCGCCTACGTTTCTATTATAATTGCTTCTTGCTTAAAAGTCAATAGCAAATTCCTTTCTTTTGAAAAAACCTGGCAAAGCAGAATTGTAGACATATGATGTAGAATTGTGTGATGAACAGGTCAATTCTAAGTGAAAAGTGCTGAAAACGAATGAAATAAATTTCTACTTATGGAAATTGGTCAATTCGCTGATTCTGGCCGTGCGGAACAAACGATAATTTTGCTACTTAGCATTTGCTTAAAAGTCAGTTAAAAATAAGCGAAAGCGAAGAGACACTTCTCTTCGCTTTCGGGGGAAGTTGGATGTAATGATGGTCGGTCAGTTATCCTGCTCGCGGGCCATTTCGCGCCGCTTCAGTTCATTGAGAAGCTGCGGATAAAGCTGACAGGACATTCCGCCGTCCAGGATGAGCTCGGTACCGGTGACGTTCTTGGAAAGATCGGTACCGAGATACCAGGCGGCATTGGCGATATCCTCAAAGTCGGTGATGTCGCCGATGGGTGTGAGCGCACCATTGACAATCTGTTTTGAACCCATGGAAACCCAGCGCTCGGTCTTGATGGTACCGGGAAGCACGGCGTTGCAGCGGATACCGTAGGGACCCAGATCCACGGCAAAAGCCTTGGCCATGGCGTTGATACCGCCCTTGGAGGCGCAGTAGGCGGCGCGGTTGGGGATTGCACGGTAGGCGGTATTGGAGCTGATGAAAACGATGGATCCGTGATGATGCTCCCGCATACGAAGCGCTGCCTGACGCACGATCATGAAGTTCCAGACGAGATTTGTTTCAAAAACACGCTGAAATTCCTCAACGGAGACCGTAAAGAAGTCCTGACCTTTGGCGGGATCGGTGCCAAAGCCCAGATCTGCGGCGTTGAGTACAACCGTTTCCACAAATCGACCGGTGGCATCGATATCGGCGAAGATATCGATGATCTGCTGCTCATTGCGGATATCGCACTCATACCCCTTGGCGAAAACGCCGTAGGTTTTGGCAAGCTCTGCGGCAGACGCCGCAGCGGAAGCGGCAGAACGACTTGTGATGAACACATCCCAGCCGTTTTCGGCAAATTTTCTGGCAATTCCGTATCCGGTGCCGGAAGCGGCGCCGGTAATCAATACTGCACTCATTTTACACGCTCCCAATCACAGAAATCATCAAACATCAGCATCAGCGGCACATCCGTGACCGGGATGTTGACAAGCTTTCCTTCTTCAGCAGTCATGGACGCGGGGAGATCATATACCTGACCGTCCAGCAGGTCAACCAGCCGAACTTTTCGACCGGCGAGATCAGCGCCCAGCCGCAGGGAGACCGTACCCTCATAGGTTTCGGTGAGGATGTTGGCAGGCTTCCAGTACATCAGCGCGCACGCACCGTCTGCACGACGGAAACCGTAGCGTTCGCAGGCGTTGAAGTCAAAGTCAACGTCGCGCATGCGCACGGAGGGATTGACTTCACCTTCCACGGGCAGCTCGCAGATGTCGTAATCCTCGGCCAGTACGCTGGCAAGGGTCTGCAGCGCAAAGTAGGAGGGTTTGCGGTGGAAGTTGCCGGTGGGCTTGCCGTCCTCGCCGAAGTCTGCACCGATGACGCCGAAATAGCCGTAGTCACGATAGGAGGCCACATCGCCGACGGTACCGTTGAGGGCTTCGATCATGTCGATGCAGGAAAAGTAGGAGGAAAACACTACGCCGTGGGCGATGTCGGTGATGAGATGACGCAGGAGAAACTTGGCCTGTTTGGCTTTCGTCCATGCGCCGCCGCGCAGCGCGCCGGCACCGTCGGAGCGCGACTGAGTGCCGCTCTCACCCTGGAAGATTTTAATATCCGGCTTGCCATGTTTGGCAGCGAGCTCACGCAGGAAGTCGATGCGGCTGATCCAGACGTCCTTGTTGATGGTGTAAGTATGGTAGGAAATGCCATCAAGGTGATCAAAACAGCCGCAATCTGCGGTTTCCGCGGCGAAGTCCTCTCTGCCGCAGATGACGAGGCCAATGACCTCGCAGGAAGGATCACCTGCTTTACAGGCGATGGCGGTGGCGGTGGTGAAATCGGCAAGCTCCTCGGCATTGGGGCCATGTTTCCAACACCATTGACCGTCGGGCTCATTCCAGACCTCGTAGTAATGGATGCGGCCCTTGTAATGCTTTGTCACGGCGGTGACGTAGTTTGCCCAGGCATCGCGTTCTTCCTGGGTATGAATGGGCGGCACACCAACGGCGCCGAACACGGTCTTGGCAGCCTCGGTATAGAGCTCGTTGCCGTAGCACAGGCAGAGCCAGGGCTCCACACCGATGGAGATCATCTTGTCAACGATGCTGTCAAGCCATGCAAAGTCGTAGACGCCCTTCACCTTTTCCGTGCGCTGCCAGCCGGACTGCAGACGCGCCCACTTCACGCCGGATTCGGCGACGAAATCGTAGGCATCCTCGGGATTGAACACATCGCGGTCGAGCTTTTCAAAACCCAGACCGATGCGGGATTTTTTGATATCAACGGATTTCTTCTTTATGATGCTGCCGGCATATGTAAGCCTTTCCATATTTCAAACCTCCATGTGTTTATATGTCATGCAGAACGTTTACAGGTGCAGCCTGAGGCTCAGTTAATGCGCTCCCAATCACAGAAATCGTCAAACATCAGCATCAGCGGCACATCCATCACGGGAATGTTGGTGAGAAGTCCGGGCTCGGCGGTCATAGTATCGCTCAGATCATACACTTTGCCGTTAAGGAGATCGACGAGCTTGATCTTTTTGCCGGCAAGCTCGTCTCCGATGCGCAGAGAGATCGTTCCCTCGTAAGTTTCGCTGAGGATATTTGCAGCTTTCCAGTACATCAGAGCACAGGAACCGTCCTCGCGACGGAAACCGTAGTGTTCACAGGCATTGAAAACCAGATCGCGGTCGAGAAGGCGTCTGGATTCCATAACGATACCCTCCAGAGGAAGCTCGCAGACTTCGTAGTCCTCGGCCAGCACGCTTGTAAGCGTCTGGAGTGCGTAAAAGGAAGGCTTCGGTGAATAGGTACCGATGGGTCTGCCGTCCTCGTTAAAGTTTGCACCCAGAACACCGAAATAACCGTAGTCACGGTAGGAGGCGCTGTCACCGACGATTCCGCTGAGGGCTTCGGCCATATCGACACAGGAAAAATAGGAGGTGAACTCAACGCCGAGACCGATATCGGTAATTAAATGACGCAGAAGATACTTCGCCTGCTTTGCCTTAGTCCAGGCGGCTCCATACATCGAACCCCAGCCGTCGGAACGGGACTGTGCGCCGCTTTCACCCTGGATGATCTTCATATCCGGTTTTCCGTGCGACCGGCAGAGTTCACGGTAAAAGTTATATCGAGCTTTCCAGAAATCATCACTGATGCCATTGATGGGATCGTAGTAAGCGTGATAGGTTACGCCGTCCAGATGCTCGAGAATACCGTTTCTGGCGGCTTCTTCGTTGAAGTCATTATGCTCAAAAGTGACCAGGCCGAGAACCTCACAGGTCGGGTCTCCGGTCTTGCAGGCCTTTGCGGTGGCAGCGGTAAATTCGGCCAGCTGCACAGCGGTCGGATCATATGTGGTACCGGCGTCGGGTTCATTCCAGACCTCATAATAGTGGATACGGCCCTTGAAATGGGTGGTCACGGCGGTGACGTAATTGACCCAGGCAGTGCGTTCCTCTTCGGTATGAAGCGGCATGACATGAACGGCGCCGAAAATGGTTTTGGCAGCGGGGGAGTAGAGCTCGTTGCCGTAGCAAAGGCAGAGCCAGGGCTCGACGCCGATGGAGATCATCCTGTCAACGATGCTGTCAAGCCAGGCAAAGTCGTAGACGCCCTTGACTTTTTCCGTACGCTGCCAGCCGGACTGCAGCCTGGCCCACTTCACGCCGGATTCAGCGACAAAGTCGTAGGCATCCTCAGGATTAAACACATCGCGGTCGAGCTTTTCAAAGCCCAGACCGATGCGGGATTTTTTGATATCAACGGACTTCTTTTTTATGATGCTGCCGATGTGGGTCAGTCTTTCCATGGTATTCTCCTAAAATAAGTTCTTACGGCTTTGGAATTTAGTCGATGCGGTCAAACACGCGAACGTGATCCACAACAAATGTATCGCCGATGGCATCAAAGGCAGCGGGAACGGGTGCATGCTCTGCATGACGATATCCCTTGACCTCGGTGGAGATGAGGATGAATTCTGGACGTGCGGTCAGCTTGTCGGTGATCTTGCCGTCCTCAACGCCGTCTACATAGAAGGTGTAGCCGGTTTCGTCCCACAGCAGGCCGAAATAGTGATATTCGCTCTGATCAAGACCGGAAACGCCGCCCACTTTGCTGTGGGTCATGTCAAGACCGTAACCGCCTGTGAATACATGGTGAGAAGCAACAGTGCCTGTTTTGAAGTTTTCCATGATGTCGATCTCAACACCGGTGTCAGCCGGGTCAAGCGACGCACCGATGACCGGGGACTGAATCCAGAATGCGCTCCACCAGCCTTCCGGCTTTTGCTGGAGACGGCAGCGGCATTCGTAATAGCCGTAGGCGTGGGTGAATTTGTTCTCGTGGAGCTTGCCGATGTTCCACTGAAGATGGTCATTGCCGAATTGAGTCTGGACAATCGGCTGATCCATGAAGTTATAGCCGGTCTGCAGCTGGGCGCTGACGGGACGGCCGTCCTCTTCCGTCAGGGTAAAGACGACGTTGCTTTCGCCGTCAAGATGTACGCCGCGATCTACCCATGCAGGCCAACGCATCCCCATCATATTGAGACGGTAATCCCATTTGGTGGTATCGAGCTCGGTGCCGTCGAATTCGTCGGCCCAGACGAGTTTCCAGCTGCCCTCGGGGAGGAAGCTGGGTTCGTGATCTTTCACTTCAAAACGATTCATGGTACAATCTCCTGTTTCAGTGTGATTTCCAAATAGATTACTCAGTCTACACGGTCAAAGACGCGCACGAAGTCAACGATAAAGGCATCGTCCACGAATTCACCCTTGATGGTCTGGGGGAATTCTTTCCAGGCGTCGGGATTATCGGCAAGCTTTGCCTGCTGTTCACCGGCTTTGCGATAGCCCTGCACCTCGGTGGTCAGCAGGATGAACTGCGGCACGTGGGAAACATGAGCATTGCAGCGGGAGACTTCCTTGCCGTCACAATAGAACACATAGCCCTCCGGCTGCCAGTCCATGCCGAAGTAATGCCAGCCGTCTTCAGTGTCGGCCATATCGTAAATCACGCGGCCATCCTCCTGGAACTGTTTGCCGTAGCCGCCCATGATGTTGCCTGCAGTGTTTTTACCATGATGGAAAAACTCCATGATGTCGGATTCGATGCCGCACCATTCGGGCTCAAATCTGCCGCCAATGGTGGGAGATTGGGTCCAGAAGGCGCTCCACATGACTTCGGGCTCATTCTGGAACTTGCAGCGGCATTCATAATAGCCGTAGCGGTGGACGAATTTCGGCTCTTCCAGCATGCCCAGCGGCCAGATTTCATCCTGCCCCCAGGGGTTTTTCGTGTTGCTCTTGGGTATATCAAAGGAATTGGAGCCTGTCTGCAGCTGGGGGGAGACATAACAGCCGTTGCGCTCGGTACGGTGCAGCTCGATGTGACTTTTGCCGTCGAGGACGATGCCCTGATCAGTGTAGGCGTCAAAGGGCTTACCCCAGAAGTTGAGACGGAAGCCCCATTTGGTGGTGTCAAGCTCGGTGCCGTCAAATTCATCGGCCCAGACGAGCTTCCAGTTGCCATCGGGCAGAAAGCTTGGTTCGTGACCGGCCACTTCAAAACGATTCATGGTATATCCTCCTTTAGAATTTGGAGCGGATTTCATCAGTCCACGCGGTCAAAGACGCGCACGAAGTCCACGATGAAAGCATCGTCCACGAATTCACCCTTGACGGTCTGGGGGAACTCTTTCCAGGCGTCGGGGTTTTCCTTGAGAGCTGCCTGCTGCTGCCCTGCTTTGCGGTAACCCTGTACCTCGGTGGTCAGGAGGATGAACTGCGGTACGTGAGAGACATGTTTATTGCAGCGGGAGACTTCATGTCCGTCCCAGTAAAATACATAGCCATCCGGTTGCCAGTCCAGTCCAAAGTAGTGCCAGCCGTCCGGTGTTTCTTTAAGTGCATTGCGAACGCGGCCATCGGAACGACCCTGCTCGCCGTAACCACCCATGATGTTGCCCGATTTGATGATGCCGGGTTGGAAACATTCCATGATATCAGCCTCAACACCGCACCATTCGGGTTCGTAACGTGCACCGATGGTGGGAGACTGAAGCCAGAAGGCACTCCACATGGTTTCAGGATCTTTCTGGAATTTACATCTGCATTCGTAATAACCATAACGATGAACGAATTTGGGTGGTTCAAAAGGTCGCATCTGCCAAATCTTGTCATGCCCCCAGTCATCCTTGGCATTGAGCCGGGGAATATCAAAGGAGTTGGAACCGGTCTGCAGCTGGGGGGAGACATAACAGCCGTTGCGCTCGGTACGGTGCAGTTCTACGTGGCTGTTGCCGTCGAGGACGATGCCCTGATCGGTGTAGGCGTCAAAGGGCTTACCCCAGAAGTTGAGACGGAAGCCCCATTTGGTGGTGTCAAGCTCGGTGCCGTCGAATTCGTCGGCCCAGACGAGCTTCCAGTTGCCATCGGGCAGAAAGCTGGGTTCGTGACCGGTTACTTCAAAACGATTCATGGTGCGTTCTCCTTTAGAAGTAAAATTCTGTCTTTGCAGGACGGATATCGGTCAGCGCGCCGGTGTAATGGCGCAGGGTATGCGGCTTGTAGGGATGCTTGAGACACTCTTCCTCATTGATCTCGATGCCAAGACCGGGCTTGTCGGGAATATCGATATAGCCGTCTGCATAGGTGAGGGACTCGGTTGTGATGTCCTTGCGCCACTCAACGTCGGAGTACATGATCTCAAGGATGCAGAAGTTGGGGCAGCAGGCCGCAAGCTGAAGCGTGGCGGCATTGGCCACGGGGCCGGAGGGGTTGTGGGGCGCGAAGGGGATATAATAGGCGTCGGCAGCTGCGGCGATTTTTTTGAGCTCCATGATGCCGCCTGCATGGGAAATGTCGGGCTGGATATAATCGGCTGCCCGCATCTCAAAGAGATCTTTGAAGGATTTAAGCGTATAAAGCCGCTCACCGGCAGCAATGGCCACAGGAGATTTCTCGCGCACGGCCTTGAGTGCTTCCAGGTTGTCGGGCGGCGTGGGTTCTTCGAAGAACATGGGCTTGAACTGCTCGATTTCCCTGGCAATCTTGATGCCGGTGGGGACGTTGAAGCGTCCGTGACCCTCGATGAGCAGGTCGACGTCGGGGCCAGCAGCCTCGCGCACGGCAGCAATACATTCAAGGGCAGTATTCAGGTCACGATTTGAGATATCCAGATAGGATTTGCCGAAGGGATCCCACTTCATGGCGGTGACGCCGCGCTGGACGGCGATCTTTGCCTTCTCACCGAACTCCGCAGGCGTTTTGGCACCGGCAAACCAACCGTTAACATATATCCTGACCTTGTCATGTACTTTGCCGCCCAGAAGCTGGTAAACAGGCACGTTCAGGCTCTTGCCCAGAATGTCCCACAGAGCCATTTCGACGGCAGACAGGGCAGACATCAGCACAGCGCCGCCGCGCCAGTAGGCATCGCGGTAGATGTCATGAAAGTGCCGCTCGATATCGCAGGGATTCTTGCCGATGAGATAGTCGCGGATGTGATCCACCGCGCCGAGGAGGGCGTTTTCTTTGTATTCCAGAGTTGCCTCACCCACGCCGGTGATGCCTTCGTCGGTGTAAACCTTTACAAAGACCCAGTTTGTGCGGAAGCAGTCCACATTGAAGCAGCGTACGTCTGTGACTTTCATAACACGATCTCCTTATAAATCTCGGGGATAACCCGGTTTTCGCAGCCAAAATCATGGGGATCCAGGGCGTCAAAGAGCCCGGTATGGAGAGGAACGACTTTGCTGGCGCCCACACGGGCGGCAAAACGGACGGCATCGGTCATATTCATGTTGTTGCCGACGCCGTTGACGGGCAGAAACAGCGCAAAGATATCGTCGGGGATATCGGCGAAGATGTCGTCGTTGTAGAGCGTGTCGCCGGTGACGTAGTATTTGTGCTCACCGTCGTCAATGATGACGCCGATGGGGGTGGGATCAGAATGCTCTGCCTTGACGGCAGTAAAGCAAAGACCGGCCTGAGACCAGGAAGTATGGCGGTTGAACTGCACGTAATTGCTGCCGCCGCCGTATTTTCGGACTTCAACCCAGACTGAAGCGGGAGACAGAACGGTGATGGGATTGGGCGCGGGAAGAAAGCGGGATACGGTTTCCGGATCATAATGATCGCCATGATTGTGGGTGAAGATGAGCATATCCGGACGGATTTCAAAAAGGCTTTCCTTGACGGGAACGCGGCGATGCATGGCGGGATTGACTTTCGCTACACTGTCGGAAAAATAGGGGTCAATCATCACTTTGAAATCATTGTGCTCAAAAAGCAAACCGGCTTGCCCTAAAAACGTGATTTTCATAATAAACTCCCTGACATATTGACTTTTGTAAAGATCCTGTGCTAGACTTATGATAACAGGATAACAGTCCGGTATTCTATCAGAATGCTATCCTGTATTTTAGAAATCCTATCCTCAAAACAGGTGATTACGATGACACACAGTCTGCCGGTGATTCTGGGCGCGGGACTTTTCAGCAGTGAACTGCGCTTTCGCGGCATCAAAAAGACCCAGCCGCGTACAGTCAAGACCTGGGAACTGGAATATTTCTTCGAGGACGGCGGGACAAGCGTGGTCAATAACATCGGCCATTCCATCCGCCGCGGACAGCTGCTGCTGGCAAAGCCCGGAGATGTGCGCTGCAGCCATCTGCCGTTTCAGTGCCGGTATGTGCATTTTATGCCGGAGGATCCGATGCTTGTCCAGCTGCTCAGCAATGTCCCCGTATATTTTGACGCGGTGGACCCCAAGACCGTTGAGGCGTCGTTCAGCCGTATTGCATCTCTCTTCTGTTCGGCATCCTCTGCGGATCAGATGGCGGCGGAGGCAGAACTGGTGCTGTTGTTCCGGGAAATCTGCGAGGATGCAAGACTTTCAGGGCCTGATGAAAGCGATACCGTGATCCGGGCGCAGAAGTTCATGGAGCGCCACTACAGCGAGAAGCTCAGCGTGCAGGACATTGCCGAGGCATGCTCGGTGAGTCCTTCGTATCTTCACAAGCTCTTTGCACGCCGCAACGGCCTGACGCCGGGGGAATACCTGCTGGGCGTGCGCATCACCGCCGCTCGCGAGATGCTTATCAATACGGCGCTGCCTCTCAGCGAGATTGCTGTGAGCTGCGGCTTTGGCGCGCAGAGTTACTTTTCCGACTGCTTCCGGCGAAAGACGGGACTTACCCCCGGACAGTTCAGACGCAGCGGTACGTATCTGCCGTAAGCTGTCGGAGGGTGGATTTTTCGCTTGTCACGGGCTGCGGTATGTGGTATCATGTTACCGAAGATCACGGGAATTTTCCTTTCGGGAGGATATGAATATGAAGCTTGATTTCAGAATCGACTGGGGCTATCAATACCTTTACTCCAGACGCCATTATCATCCTACATATATCTGGGATGGCAGCCTGACCTGTGAAAAGGCGGAGATTAAGAATACATATATACTGGATTACCCGTATATCCCGTTTGGACCCGGTCACTGTGCAAAGGAAACAAATATCGATGCGCCTGTGTGGCAGAACAGAACAAGACGAGGCTTGTCCGGCGTACGCATTGAGGCAGATGCAGAGCCTGACGCGGTCTTTCATCTGCATACTGTTTCGATCGATCTGATCTTCCGGGCGTCGGAACTTCTGGAAAACGGCAAACTTCTTTTCCGTGTGGGTCCGAAGTATCTTGGCTGCTACGTGACCGTCACGTTGACGGATTTCCTGTGGTTCCGTCAGCCGCTGAAAGAAGGCGAGGTGGCATATGAGCCCGATGAACTGGGGCTTCCCGTGCATCACTGGGCAAGAATGAAGCTTGCATGGCTCGAACCCGGCAAAGAAACGCATTTTCGGTATGAGGTCAGACCGACCGGCGCCGACATTGATGAACTGCTGATCCATCTTGTGATGATGGGCGTTCCGGCGTATACGGATGGAAGAGAAACGCAGGTTCGCAGCGTATTTCCCTTTACTCTGCTTGTCGATGGAGAACCTGTACTCACATTCAGCCGTTTTCTGCGCCATCATGACACCTATATGCAGCTTCTGGAGGATGACTGGCAGCGGGTACGCATCCCGGCAGGACAGCATATCCTGACGCTGCGCAACGACCATCCTGAACTCTGTGTCGGCATAAGTCGTATTGTGCTCAAAACCTGCGGATACAATCACGGTCAGCTGTCCGTACCAGACTGGGCGCTGAAGAATGAAAACGTCATCGGCAAGGTCTATGCCGTGCGCGATGACGTGATCACGGCCACGATCAACGGCGACGAGAAAGTTATTTCCTGCGTGCCCGGATGGAACGAGTTCGCTGTCTGCATTTCTGAACCCGGCATTGCGGCTGTGAAAACGTTCTGTGACGAAGCTTCTATTGAGATTTTCGACGTGGAAGAAGAGGAGATCCCCGTCAAGGTGGGCTATGACATGACCGTCGTGCCCCATGACGACAGCGGCTTCATGGACTGGCTGCTTGACTACACGCAGCGCACGCGTCTTGGCAACTATGTTCTTTTCCGCAGCTTTACGGGCGAGGTTGATCCTTCACTCTGGAGCCGCTGGGGAACATATTGCCGTGACCACGGAATTCACGTTGCCACCTGTACTGATTACTTAAACGGCGCATTGACCACAGCAGCCGGAGATATGCTCCACGATGTGGGCCGGCATGAATATCCCGGCAAGGTTTATATTGGCGACCCGACACCACCGCATGCTTCGACTACGATGAAGGAGGCTGCTGAAAAGTATATAGCCTATCTCAAAGCAGAACTTGATACGGTACATGCCATCGGAGCTCCGGCAGCATTTGGTGATGCATCGGGCGGTATCCGCTACTCGTTCCTGGCAGGCGCGGACTTTATGCGTGCAGAGACCATGGTGAGTCATACCATGCAGCTGCTGGCACAGGCCCGTCCTGCTGCCGAAGCACTTGGTAACGGCCGCTGGGGTGTGCATATTGCGATTCAGCATGCCTATCAGCCTTATCAGGAGACTCATCTCGGTCAGTATTTCCTCAGCCTCATGCAGCCCTGGGTTATGGGCGCGGAAGTCATCTATGAGGAAGACTGCCTGTTTACGATGTTCAAGGAGGAACGCATCGCATGGGATGATCTGCTGACGAAGGGCAAGCGGGACATGACCAGAAACTTTTTCAAATTTGTCAAGACGCATCCCCGAAAGGGTAAAAACACCCGTGCAATTGCCTTTATTGAGGGGCGGTATGCGGCTCCTTTCAACGGTTTTATCTGCGGTTTTGAGCAGGATCCGCATTATACCGTCTGGGGTTTGTTTGGCAGTGAGGATCCCACCTGGGGACACGGTCAGCCTGAAAAATGCCGTCAGCTGCTGGATGTACTGATGCCCGGCGCCAATACCATGCCCCTGCGCCAGCGGCATGACCGCAGACGCTTCTTCTTCTCCGGTACGCCGTTCGGCGACTTCGACTGCGTGCCGGTGGAGGCGGAAACTCCGTATCTGAAAAACTACAAGCTGCTGTTAAACCTCGGCTGGAATACCGCTGCGGATGAGGATCTTGCAAAGCTTGAGGAATATGTCCGTGCAGGCGGCACGCTGCTCACCGGCATTCCGCAGTTCAGCACCCATATTACCCGCGACTTCCTGGCCGATATGCAGGATCTGGCGCTGATTCACGACGGCGATCTTTCCCGCCTTTGCGGCATCCGGGTCAACGGACGTGGTACGGCCTACTGCGGCCAGTGGAACTGCGCCGGACGCGAGGCTATCACGGAACCCGAGCTTGCAGCCATGCCCAGCGACGATGCAGGCGAAGACGGCCCGGCAATTCTTGCCGACGTGACGCTCACCGGCGCCGAAATAGTGGCCTGGGATACCTTTACGGGCAAGCCGATGCTGGTGCGCAGGAAGCTGGGCAAGGGTTACGTGTATACCTTCACGATCTGGGCCTATCCCGGACATGAGGGCTTCCAGAAGTTCTGTGCTGCGTGGATTGAGCAGCTTTCTGCTAGAGCGGCAGCTGATCTCCGTGTGATTGATCCCACCCGCGAAACCTTCTGGACGGTCTGGGAGAACGGCGATGAAAAGATTGTGATGCTGCTCAACACCGACTGGACGGTGAAGGGCAATGTCAAGAATGTAACGCTTTGCGCAAACGGCAGTACCACCGAAATCTCCCTGCGTGAGCGGGAAGTGACGATTGTTTCCGTGCGTGATGATGATGTGAAGGTACAGAGCTGGTCCCTGGACACCTGAACCGGTGCCGGGATTTGCGGAATCGATCTGCTTAAACCCTATAATAATCAATCGGAGGAGTAATTCATGCTTTTTTTCTATATCCGACACGGTGATCCTATCTACGATCCGGATTCTCTGACACCGATGGGGCATCTGCAGGCTGCTGCGGTTGCCAAGCGTCTGGCGCAGCACGGCATCGACCGTATCTACGCTTCCACCTCTAACCGCGCCATGCTTACCGCCCAGCCCACCTGTGAGCTGACCCATAAAGAAATGACGACGCTGGATTTTGCAAATGAAGGCCATGTCTGGCGGGAGTTCACTGTCCCCAGAGCCGAAGGCGGCGTGACCTGGGCTTTTTACGATCATGAATACCGTGCACTTTTTGCAAGCCCGGAGGTGCGTGCATTGGGAGACCGGTGGTATGACCACCCGAAGCTTGTACAGTTCAAGGCAGGTATGCTGCGCGTCTATGACGAAGTGGATGCCTATTTTGCCTCTCTCGGCTACGAACATGAGCGCTATACCGGATGCTACCGTGTCACAAAGCACAGCGACGAGCGGGTGGCACTCTTTGCGCATCAGGGATTCTCGATGGCCTTCATGAGTGCGCTGCTGGATATCCCGTATCCGCAGTACTGCCTGCACTATGATATGGGACACTCCGATTTCACCGCCATCAACTTTGTGGAGCATGACGGCTGGGCAATCCCAAAGGTCATGACCATGTCCAACGATTCTCATCTTTACCGCGAGGGACTGCCGACACTGTATAACGGTGAGGCACGCTTCTGAGTTTGCAGAAATATTTTGTCTGTAAGCGCGAAAACCCCTTTTTTGATCGGTGTTCATAAACTGAACGAAGGAAAACCAAAATAGGGAAGTACGTTTGGCGGGTATTGCGCTTGCGAAAAAAGGCAAACTATGTTATACTGATTCGCGGCTTGAATGGCTCCGGAGGGTGTATGCCTTCCGGAGCCAAATTTTGAGAAAAGAAGGCGTTTTATCTATGGAAACCCATCTCATTTGCCTGGCAGTTGCGCTGGTCGGCGGCCTGATGCTCTCCCGTCTGACCAAGAAGCTCAACCTGCCGGCAGTTACCGCGTATCTGGTTGCCGGACTGATCCTGGGTCCCTTCCTGTTGGGCAGACTCAATATCCCGGGGCTGGGCTTCAATAGCCTTGAGCAGGTCGAAGGCCTCAGCATCATCACGAAGACCGCTCTGGGCTTCATCGCGTTTACCATCGGTAATGAGTTCCGTCTTTCGCAGCTCAAATCCATGGGTAAAAGCGCCATCACCATAGGTATCCTGCAGGCCGTGATTACCACCGTGGTTGTCGATATCGTGCTTATCATCCTGCATCTGTGCTTCCCCAACATCATCTCCATTCCCTGCGCCATTACCCTGGGTGCCATTGCCTCGGCCACAGCGCCTGCGGCTACCCTGATGGTCGTACGTCAGTATAAGGCCGACGGTCCGCTGACGAAACTTCTGATGCTGGTCGTTGCCATCGACGACGCGGTTGGTCTGGTGCTGTTCTCCGTGTCCTTTGGTATTGCCACAGCGCTCTCTGCCGGACAGGTCAGCATTCTGGCGGTCGTTGTGGAGCCTATCATCGAGATTATTCTGTCTCTTGCACTGGGCAGTGTCATGGGTTGGCTTCTGGACTGGGTGGAGCGCTTCTTCCACTCCCGCAGTAAGCGTATGACCATTTCCGTAGCCTTTGTACTGCTCACTGTCGGTATGTCCATGCTTAAATTCCAGATCGGCCCCGTGCACTGCGGCTTTTCCCTGCTGCTGGTGTGCATGATGACCGGTACGATCTTCTGCAACATCTGTGATACCTCCGAAGAACTTATGGGCAGAATCGAGAGTTGGACCACGCCTGTGAATGTGCTTTTCTTCGTCATTTCCGGCGCAGAGCTGGATCTGAACGTTCTTGTCCAGCCGGTGACGCTGCTCGTGGGCGTTATCTACATCATCGCCCGCAGTGCCGGTAAGTACTACGGCGCCAATATCTCCTGCCGCATCTCAAAGGAGCCCAAGCCCATCGTGGACAACCTCGGCATTACGCTGCTGCCTCAGGCTGGCGTGGCGCTGGGCATGGCTATGACCGCAGCAACGCTGGCAGACGGTGTGCTTGCCCGCAATGTGGTGCTCTTTGCCGTACTTATCTATGAGCTCATCGGCCCGACGCTGACCAAGAGAAGCCTCACCGCCGTCGGCGAGATCAAACCTGAAAACCGCACATCTTCCCGTACCCTCAACCCCACAAGATAAGCAACGTGAATCAAAACCGCCCGTGCAAGCTTTGCGCGGGCGGTTTTTGACTGTATGGAAATGAAAAGCCGTCCCGGAAAACCGGGACGGCTGAAAAAACGTATGTCGTGCGGATTAGAAATCGACTTCGAGGTCGTAGTAGCAGCACTTGAGCAGCTTTTCCATCTGCTCGGGATTGATGGCGCGGGGGTTGGAGCCGGTGCAGGCGTCGGCCACAGCGTTCTTGGCGATCTCAGGCAGTCTCTCCAGGAAAATGTTCTCGGGAACGAAGCCCTGCTCGCAGGGATAGCTGTCGGCGCCGTAGTTCTTGATGCACTGGGGGATGTTCAGGGCATCGTTCATGCCGCGCAGGTAGGCGATGAGGTTGGCAACCTTCTCCTCGACGGTGCAGCCGCCCAGCTTCATCTCGTCGGCGATGACGGCATAACGCTTGGCCGCGGTCTCATCCTTGGCGTTGTAGGCGATGACCTTGGGCAGGTACATGGCGTTGGCAGCACCGTGGATGATGTGAGCGCCGAGATCCTCGAAGATGGCACCGGTCTTGTGGGCCATGGAGTGGACGATACCCAGCAGAGCGTTGGAGAAAGCCATACCGGCCATGCACTGAGCGTTGTGCATGCTGGCGCGCTTGTCCATGTCGCCGTTGTAGGAAGCAACCAGATCGGACTGGATCATCTTGATGGCATGCAGAGCCAGAGGATCGGTAAAGTCGCAGTTGGCGGTGGAGACATAGGCCTCAACAGCGTGGGTCATGGCGTCCATACCGGTATGGGCGACGAGCTTCTTGGGCATGGTCTCAGCCAGGTCGGGATCGACGATGGCGATGTCGGGGGTGATTTCGAAGTCAGCAAGAGGATACTTGATGCCCTTTTCGTAGTCGGTGATGACGGAGAAGGCGGTGACTTCGGTAGCGGTACCGGAGGTAGAGGGGATGGCGACGAAGTGAGCCTTGGTGCGCAGCTTGGGCAGACCAAAGACCTTGCACATATCCTCGAAGGTGGTCTCGGGATACTCGTACTTGATCCACATGGCCTTGGCAGCGTCGATGGGGGAGCCGCCGCCCATGGCGACGATCCAGTCAGGCTGGAACTTGGACATAGCCTCGGCGCCCTTCATAACGGTGGTAACGGAAGGATCGGGCTCAATGCCTTCAAACAGCTCGACTTCCATGCCGGCTTCCTTCAGATAGGAAACGACGCGGTCGAGAAAACCAAACTTCTTCATGGAGCCGCCGCCGACGCAGACCATCGCGCGATTGCCCTTGAGAGTCTTCAGAACTTCCAGGGAACCCTTGCCGTGATACAGATCGCGGGGGAGAGTGAATCTTGCCATTTGCAAATTCCTCCTGAGTGATTATTTAATAACCCGAACCGGGTACGATGATATTATACCTTTCTTTTGCGAAAACTGCAATAGTGGAATCTACTAAAACTGATAAAATATTATCGATATATGATGGGACATTTGCTGCTGTGAATTTTCATGAACGAGTGGAAGAACAGGAAAAAATCTTGCCATCATGCCGCTTTTGTGTTATCATAAAACTGCACCTGATATTTCCATTATCCTGATTGTAACGGAGGCTGTCGCCCATGCGTTATATCATTGATCACGACTGTCATATCCACTCCAATCTCTCACCCTGTGCCCGTGACCCTGAACAGACCGCCCAAACCATTCTCAACTTCGGTGTGACCCATGGGCTCAAATACCTGTGCCTCACCGATCACTACTGGGACGCGGCTGTTCCCTCCAATTGGGAAGCGGGAAGCTTCTATCATGAACTCAAACTTGACTTTGAGTTCATCCGCGGCTACTGTCCTCTGCCGCAGGCAGACCAATGCCGGTTTTATTTCGGCTGTGAAACCGATATGGACGGCGACCGTGTCATCGGTATTCCCAAAGAGCGCTGGGATGATTTTGACTTTATTATTGTCCCGACCTCACATATGCATCTGCGTGGTTTCACCGTTCCCGACTGTGACCTGCCCCTGGAAGTACGCCGCGAGACCGTCATCAAGCGCGCGGAAGCCTTCCTCAATGCAGATCTTCCCTGGGGTAAAGTCGGCCTTGCACACCTTACATCGGGCGGTACGGATGTCGAGACCATTGCTGCTATCTCTGACGGTGAGTGGAAGCGGATATTTGATGGCTGCAGAGATCGCGGCTGCGGCGTTGAGCTGAATGTGTCCCTGAAATCACTGGCCGATCCAGAGGAGAGTAAGACGCTCCTGCATCCTTACATGATTGCAAAGAAACTGGGCTGTAAGTTCTATCTTGGCTCTGATGCTCACACCACTGATGCGCATGTCAAGGCGATGGGGAGATTCAACCTGGTGGTTGACCTGCTGGATCTTGAAGAAAGCGATAAGTTCGTTCCCAAAACTATGTAAAACCGATATTTCGGGAGGAATTAGCCATGCGTTTTATCATCGATCACGATTACCACATCCATTCTCAGCTCTCATCCTGTTCATCGGATCCCGAGCAGACCCCGCAGGCGATTCTGGATTATGCAGTCCGCAGGGGCTTTAAGCAGATCTGCATCACCGATCACTACTGGGATGCCGCCGTGGAGGGTGCGTCCAACTGGTATCAGCCTCAGAATTTTGATCATATCGCAGAGGCCAAGCCCCTGCCACAGGATGATTCCTGCCGCTTCCTCTTTGGCTGCGAGACCGATATGGACCGTTTTTTCAAGATCGGCTGCCCGAAGGAGCGCTGGGATGACTTCGATTTCATCATCGTGCCCACCACCCATCTGCATATGGACGGCTTTACCTTCCTGCCGGAGCAGAATAACGTGGAGGATAAGCGTGAGCTCTTCATCAAGCGCTTCGAAGCGTTCCTGAACGCAGGTCTGCCGTACCACAAGGTTGGCCTTGCCCATATCACCTGCAGTCTGCTGCATCGCACGGGCTACAAAGAAGTGCTGGCCGGTATCGATGATCAGACCTTTGCACGGCTCTTTGCCGGCTGCGCCGATGTGGGCTGCGGCGTGGAGCTCAATATCGGTCTTGCGGAGCTTGCCAACAACGATGGCATCGAGACGATCCTCAGACCTTATCGGATTGCAAAACAGCAGGGATGCAAGTTCTATCTCGGTTCCGATGCGCACCATCCGAATGGCCTTGCACAGGCCATGGGCCGCTTTAATCTGATGATTGACATGCTGGAGCTGGAGGAATCCGATAAGTTTCAGCTTGTGAAGGCATAATTTGAACTTTGGAGGATTCAAACCATGAATATGGATCAGTATCTGAAAGATCTTTTTGATGAAAATGAAAAGCCGTTGGATCGCTTTCCTCAGGATGGCGGCTACTGCGGCATTTTCCGTACCTGGGGCATGATCGGCGACAGCCTCGCCTCCGGTGAGTTCGAAGGTACCCGTGCCGACGGCTCCAAGTCCTACCACGATTACTACGACTACTCCTGGGGCCAGTATTTCGCCCGCATGACCGGTACCACTGCCCGCAATTTCTCTCAGGGCGGCATGACCGCGAAGGCTTACTGCGAGTCTTTCGCCGATTCCAAAGGCTTCTGGAACAAGGGCCTTGCCTGCTCTGCCTATGTCATGGCGCTGGGCGTCAACGATCTGTTCAATCAGGATCACGAATTTGGCTCCATCGACGACATCTGCATGGACGACTGGCGGCAGAACAAGTCTACTTTCGTCGGCGATTACGCCCGCATTATCCAGCGTTACCGTGAGATCGAGCCCGATAGCCGCTTCTTCCTGATGACCTTCCCGAATCAGTCTGACCGCGACGAAAAGCGCCGGGCGCAGGCGATTGTCCACCGTGATCTGCTCTACAAGCTTTCGATGATCTTCCCCAACATCTACGTGCTTGATTACATGCAGTACGGTCCCGACTACGCTAACCCTGAGTTCCGTAAGAACTTTTTCCTCGGCGGTCATCTTTCACCCGTGGGTTATATGTTCACTGCGAAGATTCTTGTCTCCTATGTGGACTACATCATCCGCCACAATATGTCCGATTTCAAGCAGGTTGGTTTCATCGGTACTCCTTACAAAAACGCGATTGACGTGTAATTGACGCAGAAAGGCCGGAGCCCTGAAGGGTTCCGGCCTTTTGATGTGGTTTTTTGCCAGATAGGGGAGAGTCTTTTACGGTTTGCACTGACCGCAGGGCTTGTATCCCTTCGCGATGAGAAGCATACGGGTACCGGAGTAGTCCTCGCGGTTTTTTGCCGTGATGGTCTTTGCACCGCCGCAGGTGGGCATGTGAATGGTTTTTGAGGACGTGTTGAGGACGAAGTGCTCCTGCTCACCCTGACTTAAAAACTCCTCGTCGATGGTGCTGGCGCCTGTTGCATAGTCGATGATGACGCCCGGCTGAACATTGTAAGCGCAGACGTTGAAACAGATTCCCTCGCCGTCATCTTCCACGCTCCAGCCTTCCAGCTGTACCCATCGTGCCACCAGTTCATCTCCCTGATAAAGCGGCGTGACCCGGTACATGACATGGTTGCCGGTTTCACGAACGTAGTCGGCGACCATGTTTTCGAAGGGAAGCATCCCTTCAATGTTTAAGTACCGCGTGCCGGTGATGAGATTGCGCTCATTTGCATTCTCTCCGGTGAGCTGAAAGCCGATGAGGTGGCAGCGGTTGTAGAGGTATCTTCCGTCCACAAATTCATATTGTGCATTGACCCAGCCGGAGGGCCTGACCGAGGAAATGCTCTCACGGGAAGCGTTGGGCATGATTTCACGGCCCACGCAGGCCATTGTCACACCGCAGCGTCCGAGACGATCCAGGTCAGCATAGGTTTCATAGGCTTTGGTCGTCAGGTCGTTGTGCGAGAATCCCGGCTGATTGCCAAGAACCGTGCAGTAAGGCTCTCCTGCGTAAGCGGGGATGGCTGATATGGTCAGATGCGGCTTCCCGGAGGGAGCTGAAATCGGAGGAGAGGTCTGCAGCGGTGTAGCCGTGGATGCAGCAGGACCGCTGGAAGCCTGCGTCTGCGTGGTGGAAGGCTGCTCATAGTAAATATCGTGATATGGATCGTCATATGGCGGGACAGGATCCCCATTCACTGCCTGCAGGATGAAAAACAGCGAAAAAACGAACACAACAGCTGCAAACGAGCAGCACAGCAGCCATTTAATCTTTCGGTATTCAGAATGATCCATGCTCGTAAATCCTCCGCGTGATGCGCTCGTGAGAGGAACCGGGGAAGTCACGCTCTTCCAGAAGTGTCCAGCCGTCCAGAGATGCGTCAAAGCGCAGATCCGCCGGATAATGGCGATTCCAGCAGTACAGAATCACCCGATCGGCGGCTGCAATCAGGCCGGACGGCGATTCAAACTCATCAAAATACCAGCCCTCAGGTGGGATACTGCGGCTGTCTGCGGGTGCAACGGGAATTCCGAGGCTTTCAAACAGCGTTATCGAGCGCGGATGGGTATAAAGCGCTGCTCCGCGGTTGAGTCCGGCGAGATCCAGGTATATCATCCGATCCCGGCTCTGCCGACGGCCGTTGAAGGCCATGCCCATGCGTTCGTCAACGCATGCAATCAGGGTCATGTGGTTATCCTCCGGTTTTTGCGGGATCATCCGCAACATTTGTTCTATTATAACATATGTTCGGGTGAGATGCAAGCGTATGCGTGAACACTTTGAAGAGCAGAGGAAAGATCATCCACTAAAACACTCCAAAATATAACACGCGGGACTTGACAATCGCAAACAGCTGTATTATACTATCCTCACAAAACTTAAAACTGACAGGTCTTTGGGGCAGGGTGAAATTCCTGACCGATGGTGATAGTCCATGACCGCGTGCAGCCTGCTGCACGCGCCGATCCGGTGCAATTCCGGAACCGACGGTACAGTCCGGATGGGAAAAGACTGATTCTGTGCAGCGCGGCTTGCAAAACGTCATGTTTTCAGGTCGCAGCGCGGCGGAGTTTCCCGGGCCATGCGGTTTTTGGCTTTGGGAAATTTTTTTATACCGGAGGAATCCCCATGCAGAACTCGAAACTCAGAAAAATGATCCTCGCTGCCGTATTTGGCGCAGTTGCCTTTGTGCTGATGTTCTTCAGCTTTTCAGTCCCGATTATCTCGCCCTTCGCCGAATTTGACGCAGCCCCTCTGCCGGAAATCATCGGCGGCTTCATTCTCGGGCCGCTTGGAACCCTTGCCATCGTTGTGGTCAAGCTTTTGCTCAAGCTTCTCATGGAGGGAAGCTCCACACTGCTTACCGGTGAGCTCTCCAACTTCATCCTCAGTCTTGCCTACGCACTTCCGGCAGTGCTCTATTACCGCCGCCATCGCACCAAAAAGGGTGCGATCATTGGTCTGGCAATCGGTACCGTGATCGAAGTCATCATGGGTGTGCTGACAAACCTCTACCTGATCTTCCCTCTCTATATCAACCTCTACGACATGAGCTGGGACGCCATCGTTTCCATGTGCTCTGCGGTGAATCCGTGGATCCGCGACGTACCGACGATGATGGCCTTCTCGGTGGTTCCGTTTAATATACTCTCCCGCGGCATTGTGTCGGTGATCACGGTTCTGGTGTACAAGAAGATCAGCGTGCCGCTGAAAAAGATGATTCAGGACGACAAAAAGTCTGAAAAGAAGCAGGAAAAGGAGCTTGCAAAATGAATTTCACCGTGGATAAAAATCTCACTTTCGATCAGGCTGTAGAGCTGATGTTTTCAAAACTCGGCGTCTGGAAGATCATGGCGCTGGCAAGCTCCGTGAAGGATCACGTAATGGTACGCAACGTCAGCTGCCTGTTTTACGACGGGAAGATCTGGTTCAAGACCGATAAGAATTTCCGCAAGACCCAGCAGCTCTACGAAAATCCCCGTGTTGCCCTGTGCTGGAACGGAGTGCAGGTAGAAGGGCTGGCCCGCAACACCGGCCTTGTGGTGGATGAACCCGGACGGCGCTTTGAAAAGCTTTATCGTGAGCATCTCTGGGGCAGCTACAATAAATACTCTCACGAGGACACGGAGATTCTCATAGAAGTGACGCCCACTTTCGTTGAGGTGTGGGATACTTCCGAGGATAATTATGCCTATCAGATTTTCATCGACTTTGAAACAAAATCGGTGGAAGTAAAGGAGTATGACCAGAAATAATCAGTTGCGCCGGAGCTGCGGCTTTTGAAATATCCGAATGTAACAGATCACGCACGGAGGAATATATGACCACCTTTCTCATCATCCGCCATGGACAGAGCATGGCAAACCTCGAATCCGTTTTTGCAGGTTCCGGCTACGACAGTCCGCTGACCGATCTTGGTCACCGGCAGGCGGCCTGTACCGCCGATTATATCGCCGATAACTTCACGGTTGATGCAGTCTATGCCAGTCCTCTGCAGAGAGCGTATGATACGGGAAAGGCTGTGGCCGATCGCTTCGGACTGACCGTGACACGGGAACCCGGCATGAGAGAGATCGACGCCGGTGACTGGGAGGGCGTGACGTTTGCTGAGGTCGCGGCTCGCTGGCCGCAGGAATGGGATGACTGGTGCCACCGCATTTCCGTAGGGGGATGCCCCGGCGGAGAGCGTGCGGCGGAGGTGTTTGCCCGCGTGCGCGGGACTCTTCTCCGGATTGCAGAAAAGCACGACGGGGAAACAGTGGTAATTGCCTCCCATGCGACCCCGACACTGGGTGCGCAGATTGCGGCAATGGGAATTTCCGACGCCGAAATTGACCGGGTACCGTTTGTTCCCAATGCGTCTGTCACGACCATTACCTGCGACAAGGGAAGAATGGCTCTCGTCACGGCTGGATATGCCGAGCACATGGGAGCGATGGCTACAAAGCTTGACGATCCGATACTGAAATAGGGGAGAAGCAGCATGAAGAAGGTACTCTTGATCGGCGACTCGATCCGTAAGGGATACGATAAGTATGTAAAGCTGGCGCTGGAGGATACGGCGGACGTACGTTATCCCGAAGAAAACTGCCGCTTTTCTCAGTATGTACTGCATCACTTCATTGATTGGCTGAGAAAGGCTGATTTCGACGGGGAACCGGATCTGATTCACTTTAACGCAGGTCTATGGGACTGTGCGATTCTGTTTGATGAAGAATGCCTGACACCGGTTGACATCTACGAACGCTTCATGGAACGTATCTGCGTGCGTATCCGCAAACTCTGTCCCACGGCCCGGATTGTCATTGCCACGTCAACCCCGGTTATCGAGGCCGGATTTGCCCATCCGGAAAACTTCAAGCGTTATAACCGCGACATCGAAGCTCTGAATGAAGTGGCGGTTGCAGCGGCAAAGCGTCATGGGTTTGCGGTCAACGATCTTTATGCGCTGCTTAAAGATGTACCCGAAAGTTTCCACTCAGACTGCACCCACTTCTATACCAAGGAGGCTACTGAGCTCATTACCGGGCAGGTCTGCGATGTTATCTGTCGCGAACTGGATATTACGGCAAAGAAGCTTGATTATGATGCGCTCTTCAGTGAGGAAAAAGACGTGCTGGGTATGTAATGGCACGTCGGGAAGATATCATCGCCGTTGCATGAGCGGTGAATCTCCGTCACATGGAAGCGATGACCACAAAACCAGATAATCCGATACTCAAAAGGAGGAATGAACATGAAAAAGGTGTTTTTGATTGGCGATTCCATCCGTAAGGGCTACGATAAATACGTGAAGCTGGCACTCGCGGATACAGCGGACGTGCGCTACCCCGAGGAAAACTGCCGCTTTGCCCAGTACGTCCTGCGAAACTTCGGCGACTGGCTCAAACGAGCGGAGTTTGACGGAGAGCCTGATCTCATCCATTTCAACGTCGGTCTCTGGGACTGCCTTGAGCAGTATGGTGAAGGTATGCTGACCCCTCCGGATTTCTACGCCGCCTTCATGGAACGCATCTGTGCGCGTATCCGCAGGCTTTGCCCCACAGCAAAGGTGATCTTTGCCACCTCCACCCCTGTCAATGAGGCAGGATTCAATGATCCCGGTCAATTCGTACGTTACAATCGGAATATCGAAGCGTTCAATGCCATCGCCGTAGAGGCAGCGCTGCGTCACGGCTTTGAGATCAATGATCTCTATGGACTGCTTAAAGATAAGCCCCTGAGCTTCCACTCCGACGCCACCCACTTCTATACGAAAGCCGCTACCGAGGCAATCACCAACCAGACTGTTGCGCATATCTGCCGCGCACTGGATATCACCGCAGCTGAGCTTGACTACGACGCGCTCTTTGGTGAGGAGAAGAACGTGCTGGGTATATAACGAGGTTTTGAATAATTACAGAAAACAACGAAACCGCCTGAACTTTCGTTCAGGCGGTTTCATTATCAAATACAGGGCGTCAGCCTCTTCTGTATACCATCCGGCGCTCCGGTACGGGTTTGCCGAGTACCAGCTCACGCTCGGTACCTTCATATCGGAAGCCGAAGCGTTCATAAAAGCGCAGAGCGCGTGTGTTTTCACGCAGTGCCCAGACGGCAATGGTATCATAGGATTCCAGACGTTCAGATGCAGCCTGCATCAGAGCATAGCCGATCTTTTGATTGTGATACTCGGCCAGCACGTAAATCGCATACACCTCACCCGCACCGGGCAGATCGCTGTCGCGGCAGGGACCGAAGCCGACAATGCCGACGACACGTTCACCATCCTTGGCGATGAGCTGGCCGAGCTCAGGATTGGTATTGGTGCGATTCGCCGCGGCCTGTGCCCGTTCCAACGTGATGCCGGCGAGGTAATCCGGATCAATCAAGCCGGTGTAAGTCTCATGCCAGGATTTCCAGAGGACGTAGCCGAAGCCGTCAAAGTCTGCCTTGGTGGCGGGAACAGAAATTGTGATTGCCATACGGTTCCTCCTTCAGCGTCCAGCGGCACGGTATTCCACGATCTGCCCGCACAGCTCAAAGCCGATTTTACGGTAGGCACGGTTGGAGGAGGGGTAATCGGCGTCGGCGTAGAGCATCGGTGTGACGCCGTTTGTCATCAGGTCACGGCAGATGCAGCCCACCAGCATACCGGCGTATCCGCAGCCGCGGCGGGAGCGATCTGTGGCGACGGTGTTGATGCGGGCATATCGATCAGTGCGGTGGCGCACCATTGCCATGGCGGCGATGCCACCGTCACCCCAGAGAAACATCCGGGGAGATCGGGATACCTTATCGGCAAAGGTCAGCGCGGTTTCGGGCGGGATCACGGTACCTTCCGCGTCCTCCGCAAACTGACGATAGAGCGAGGCTATATCGTCACGGTAAGCAGGATTGGCGGGAATACAGACGCCTTTGGCTGGGAGCATATGCAGATTCCGGCAAACATATGTGTTGAGGGTCATGTGCGTCTCAAGACGGATTCCGGCATTCAATAAAGCGGGGAATAAAGGCTTGACGCGGGAGGGATCGGCATTGATATGTACGTCCGGATTGCGCTGCAGTGCATCAAGGAGCAGTTGTATCACATCCGAAAGCGCTGATTCGTCCGGATTATGACTGAGCCAAAGCCATACGGGGGTTTTGTCGTTGCTCTGTGCAAGGATGAAGTGCCGGTCGTCGGTGAAAAGCCGTGCCTTCGGGTCGTCGCGGATCATGAGAAACATATTGAACAGAATCTCATCGTTTTCGGTAAGCAGGGTCTGGAATATGGGATCGGCGCCGGTGATGGTACGCATGTCGATCCCTCCTTTCTGGGAAAAAAGTTGATGTGTTGAGAAAATGGGTTAGAAACGGGGTTAAATCCGCTCGCGGATGAGTCGTCCCATTTCACGGCAGCCAACGAGCCTGCACATAGCCGCTTCATCGGCATCCGTCGGCATGATGTCGCCGGTTCGGTAGCCTGCATCGAGTACGGCAGCAACGGCGGATTCGATTGCGTTTGCCTCAGCGTCCATGTCAAAGCTGAAACGCAGCATCATTGCAGCCGACAGGATGGTGCCGATGGGGTTTGCCAGATCCTTTCCGGCAATGTCCGGGGCGGAGCCGTGGATGGGCTCGTAGAGACCGCAGGAGGTGGCGCCGAGGCTGGAGGAGGGGATCATGCCGATGGAGCCGGTGATCTGGGAGGCTTCATCGGAGAGTATGTCGCCGAACATATTCTCGGTGACGATGACGTCAAACTGGGAAGGATCCTTGACAATCTGCATGGCGCAGTTGTCCACCAGCATATCGGAGAGCTCCACGTCAGGATACTCGGGAGCGAGACGGTGCATGATGGTCTTCCAAAGGCGGGAGGAATCCAGAACATTGCTCTTTTCAACCGAGCAGAGCTTGCCGCGGCGACGGCGTGCGGTTTCAAAGCCGATGCGCCCGATGCGCTCAATCTCGGCTTCGGTGTAGGTCAGCACGTCTACGGCGCGCTGTTCGCCGAAAACATCCTCTGTCCTGTGCTCACCGAAGTAGATGCCGCCGATGAGTTCGCGTACGATGATGAAGTCGATGCCACGGGCGACGATGCTTTCTTTCAGGGGAGACGCGGAGGCCAACTGCGGCCAGATCTTTGCCGGACGATTGTTGGAGTAGACGCCCATACCGGCGCGCAGGCGCAAAAGTCCCTTTTCCGGGCGCATATGACCGGGGACGTCGTTCCATTTGGGACCGCCGACAGCGCCCAGCAGTACGGAATCGGCTGCGATGCATTTGTCAAGCTCCGCCTGCGGCAGGGGATCGCCCCATTTGTCAATGGCACAGCCGCCCATGTCCACGTCGATGTAGGTGAAGTTGTGATTAAACTTCTGCGCTGTCACATCAAGGGCAGCGAGCGCTTCGTTCACGATTTCAGGGCCGATACCGTCGCCTCGGATAACTGCGATGGTCTTATTCATTTCGCGGCACCCTCTTTCAGGGAAGCGAGCAGCCCGCCGGCGCGGATGATGTTCTGGATGAACTCAGGGAAGGGCTGAGCCTGGAAGTTTTTTTCGGTTGTGATATCGGTGATGACACCGGTATCGAAGTCCACGCTGACCTCGTCGCCTGCGGCGATTGCATCCGCCGCCTCGGGGCATTCAAGAATCGGCAGGCCGATGTTGATGGCGTTGCGGTAGAAGATGCGGGCAAAGGATTTTGCGATGACGCAGCCGGTGCCGCAGGTTTTGATAACCAGCGGGGCATGCTCGCGGGACGATCCGCAGCCAAAGTTCCAGCCTGCGACGATGACATCGCCGGGAGCGACTTTTTTGACAAATTCGGCGTCGATATCTTCCATGCAGTGGCGGCTGAGCTCCTGCGCATCGGAGGTGTTGAGGTATCGGGCGGGAATGATGACGTCGGTGTCGACGTTATCGGCATATTTGAAGGTTTTACCGTGGGTATTCATGTGAGTTCTCCTTTATTAGGATGTAGAGATGGGGAATGCGTTATCCAAAATGAACAGGATGGTGGTTTTAAGCCTATTATACCTCTGCGGGCTTGATATAACCCACCAGCGCCGACGCTGCAGCCGTGGCGGGGGAGGCAAGATACACTTCACTGTCCACATGTCCCATGCGGCCGACAAAGTTGCGGTTGGTCGTGGCAATGCATCTCTCACCGGCAGCGAGGATGCCCATATATCCGCCCAGACAGGGACCGCAGGTAGGCGTGGATACCACTGCACCGGCGTCGATGAACGCTGTCACATAACCGCGCTCAATGCACTCACGGTAGATTGCCATGGTAGCGGGGATGATGATGCAGCGCACGCCGTCGGCAACATGGTTGCCAGCAAGGATGCGGCAGGCCGCCTCCATATCCTCCATGCGGCCGTTGGTGCAGGAGCCGATGACAACCTGGTCGATGCGGATGTCGGAAAGGGACGCCGCAGGCTTTGTATTTTCGGGCAGATGGGGGCAGGCAACGGTGGGGACGATGGCAGACAGGTCGATATCGATGATCTGCTCGTATTCTGCATCGGGATCGGCTTCATAAATCACCGGCTCACGCTTGACACGTCCTGCCATATAGGCTATGGTCTTTTCATCCACCGGGAAGATACCGTTTTTGGCACCGGCTTCGATGGCCATGTTGCAGATGCAGAGACGATCGTCCATGGAAAGTGCGGCGACACCGGGGCCTGTGAACTCCATGCTGCGGTACAGGGCGCCGTCTACGCCGATTTGACCGATGATGGAGAGGATCACATCCTTGCCGGAACAGTTGGGAGCGAGAGAACCGGTTAAGTTGAACTTGATGGCGGCGGGGACCTTGAACCAGGCCATACCGGTAGCCATACCGGCTGCCATGTCGGTGGAACCGACACCTGTGGAGAAGGCACCCAGGGCGCCATAGGTGCAGGTGTGGGAGTCTGCGCCGATGATGCAGTCGCCTGCAGTCACGACACCCTGCTCGGGGAGCAGCGCATGCTCAATGCCCATTTTGCCCACGTCATAGAAGTGGCTGACGCAGTGCGAGCAGGCAAATTCACGGCAGGCCCTGGACTGTTCGGCGGCCTTGATATCCTTGTTGGGAACAAAGTGGTCGAGAACGATGGCGATGCGGTCCTTGTCAAAAACCTGGTCAAATCCGGCCTTTTTGAACTCGTTGATGGCGACCGGAGTGGTGATGTCATTGCCGAGAACGATATCGAGACGGGCGTTGATAAGCTGCCCGGGCTCGACGGTATCAAGCCCCGCGTGAGCTGCGAGGATTTTCTGAGTCATGGTCATGCCCATTGTATGTTAAACTCCTTTGTCAGTCATATTGTTAAACGCCGAGAGAAGTGCATTTGCGGAGGCGTGGATGATGTCGGTATCGGTGCCGGCGCCCCAGAACATCTCGCCGTCGGGACTCTGAATGCCGATGTAAGCCGCAGCAACGGAACCGGAACCTCGTTCCTGCATGGAGTGTTCGGTGTATTCCTGCAGGGTGTAGGTTTGGCCGGTGAAGGACTTGAGTGCATTGGAGATTGCGTCGAGCGAACCGTTACCGAAGGCCTGTACGGGAATAGCCTCGCCGCCGCGCAGAAATGTGAGCTCTGCTGAGACTACATTGTAACGGCGGGAAATATGCAGATCACGCATGGCGATGGGAGTAGTGTGGCGCAGATAGTTGGATTTGAAGATCCCAAGCACCTCAGGCGCTTTGAGTTCCTTGTGCTCTCTGTCGGATACGCTTTTGCACAGATAGCTGAAATGCTCGCGCATGGCTTTGGGAAGAATGTATCCGTAGGACTGCTCAAGCAGATATCCGATACCGCCCTTGCCGGACTGGGAGTTGACGCGGATAACGTCGGCATCGTAGGTTCGGTTGATGTCGTGAGGATCGATGGGAAGATAAGGAACACTCCACTCGTGGAGTGCGTTTTCCTCGCGGTAATGCATACCCTTGGCGATGGCGTCCTGATGAGATCCGGAAAAAGCAGCAAAAACCAGCGCCCCGGCATAGGGAGCACGGTCGTGAACGTGCATACGTGTGCAGGATTCGTACTGATCAACAAGGGCGGGGAGATCGGAGAAGTCAAGTCCCGGATCCACGCCGTGGGAGTACATATTCATGGCAACGGTGATGATGTCCACATTACCGGTTCGCTCGCCGTTGCCAAAGAGGGTGCCTTCCACGCGGTCGGCACCGGCAAGCAGGGCAAGCTCTGTGTCGGCAACACCTGTACCGCGGTCGTTGTGGGGATGCAGGGAAATGGTGACATACTGGCGGTATTTGAGATTTTCATGCATGTACTCAACCTGGCTTGCGTAGATGTGGGGCAGGCTCATTTCGACAGTGACAGGGAGATTGATGATGACGTTGTTGGTTTCCGAGGGCTCGAGTACGTCAAGAACGGCGTTGCAGACTTCCAAAGCGTATTCGGGTTCTGTACCGGTGAAGCTTTCGGGAGAGTATTCAAAGCGGAAATTGCCCTCATACTCGGCAGCAAGACGTTTGACAAGCGCGGCACCTTCGATGGCAATCTGTTTGATTTCATCTTTGGTTTTGCGGAAAACATGTTCGCGCTGGGCAACAGAGGTGGAGTTGTAGAAGTGAATAATGGCCGACGGAGCGCCCTTGCAGGCGTCAAAAGTCTTACGGATGATGTGTTCACGGCACTGGGTAAGCACCTGCACGGTTACATCTTCGGGAATGAGATTTTGCTCGATGATGGTGCGCAGAAACTCATATTCGGTGTCGTTTGAAGCCGGAAAGCCAACTTCGATTTCTTTGAAACCGACAGCCAGCAGGGTCTTGAAGTAGGCCAGCTTTTCCTCCAGCGTCATGGGAATGACGAGGCTCTGGTTGCCGTCGCGCATATCGACGCTGCACCATATGGGAGGCTTCTCGATGTGGTCTTTCGTGACCCAATTGTTGTGTACACCCGGCGCCGGGAAATAGCCGACGCGATACTTGGATGCATCCATGTGTACATTCTCCTTCATTGATGGATTAGTTCACTGTTGTCGGAAGTCGGGGCGGCGGCAAAAAAATACACCCGTCTCAAACTTTGAGACGGGTGTAAAAACACTCGCGGTACCACTCAAATTGCAGCCCGTACAGGACTGCCGCTCTTCGGAATCCAACAATTCCTATGCATTAACGCAGCATACACGAGATACCCTAACACTGGAAGACTGTACCATATGCTTCAGGCATCCGGCTCAGAAGTGAGAGGTCATGGGAAAAACGCTGCACCGGTTCACACCAACCACCGGCTCTCTGGAGCATTGCAATCCGGACCGTCTTCGTCGCAGCCTTTTATGAACTTGTGCTGTATTATAGCACTGCCATCGCGGTTTGTCAAGAAATATTTTCATGGACAATGAGCGGTTGCCGGAGAGCTTCTGCAAATTGGGTGAGTCAGTTCAATATTTTTCTTGCCATACGCACGGTTTTGTGTTATCATACAACCATACTGTAAGAATATGCCTTAGGGCAAAAAAAGTTGATTTGTGGAGGTTTCTCTCTATGACTATTTTTGAGGAAATTGCTGAAAAAGTCCGCGCCGGTAAGGCCAAACTCGTTCCCGGTCTCGTTACCCAGGCTCT
>SVMB01000155.1 GCA_015067675.1 Oscillospiraceae bacterium | reverse complement strand
CTTTGCGGCCTATTGTTTTTCAATGTAGGCCGAACTATGGTATACTTATTCTATCTGGCTGTCTGTGAAGATCAGCGTTCCAAAGGACTGGGCACCTCTCTGCTCTGCTGGCTGAAGGAGAGGTATCTAGACAAGTCGATCGTGGCGAACATCGAACCGGTCGGCTTCAACGCAGCCATCAGCACTGACAATAGGTGCTGCAAGCGAGCTCATCAGAAATGATGGGTTCGCTTTTCTTTATGCAAATCCCGGCCTGTTGCTGCCCTTATTCCCCTGATTCTACAGGATTACACGTTTGGGCCTGCATATTGGGTCGGGTTCTATTTGAGAGCTATCCGATTTAGTAACCTTGGGACTCGATTTCCCGTGATTTCCCCGGATTTATCGTGTACCGCGTGTACGGCGTGTAATCCGTGTAATCCGTGTAATTCGTGTAAAGATATTGTGAGACTTCTGCCAACTGATTGCGCGGCTTTGGCAAAAGGATTATAATACAGTAAGATGTATAAGGAGAGTGAGGGAATGCCATGAAGCTCGCGGCCATCGGCAGCAACTGCATCGACGATTACGCCGATCTCAACGGCGGCACGGCCTATCCCGGCGGCGGCCCGGTGAACATGGCGGTGTATACCCGCCGCCTCGGCGGCGAAGCGGCCTACATCGGCCCGGTGGGCACGGATGCCAACGGCCGGCTCATGCTGAAGGCCATGGCGGAAAAGGGCGTGGACACCTCGCGCGTGCGCGTGCTGCCGGGCAAAACGGCGGTAACGCAGGTAGAGCTGCGGGACGGTGAGCGGATCCTCGGCGACTACGACGAGGGCGTGCTGGCGGGCTTCCGCCTTTCCGACGCGGACTTGGACTTCGCCGCTGCCTGCGACGTCGTGGTGTGCGACCTTTGGGGCGGCGTGGAAACGCAGTTCGCGGCGCTGCGCCTTCGAGGCGGGAAGCTGGCCTTTGACGCCGCCGACGGCCTGGATCGACCTGCCTGCGCCGTGGCCGTCCCCAACTGCGACTACCTGTTCTTTTCCAGCGACAGCGGCGATACCGAAGATCTGCGGACGGCCATGCGCGGCCTGCACGCCCGGGGCCCGTCCCTGGTGACGGCCATGCTGGGCGAGGCGGGCAGCCTCTGCTTTGACGGCACAGGATTCCACCGCTTCGGCGTCGTGCCCTGCGCGCGGGTGGTGGACAGCCTCGGCGCGGGAGACAGCTACATCGCCGGCTTTTTGTACGGCCTGGTTTCCGGCAGGCCCATCGAGGCCTGTATGGAACTCGGCGCGGCCACGGCCACGGAGACGCTGGGCTATTTCGGCGCCTGGAACTGACGGAAAACAAAGGAAAGAACCGATCCAAGCAGAAAGGAAGTCAGAAAAATGGAAGACAAATTCACCGCCATCGTTGCGGCCGACGACCTGTGCCCCTGCCTGCGCGGCTTTGACGAAGGGGAGGCCTTGGCAAGCGTGAACGGTGCGCTGGCGCTCCGCCCGAAGATCGAAGGGATCGTCGACCAAATCTGGGCGGACGGCTTCGACGGCATCTGGTTCATGGGCATCGGCGGTACTTGGGCGAGCTGTCTGCAGGCGGAGGTGCACATGCGCGGTAAGTCCCGTTTGCCGGTGTTCGCGGAAAACGCTGCGGAGTTTTTGACCACCGGGAACAGGCGCTTTACGGAGAAGTCCGTGGTGGTACTGTCCTCTGTCTCTGGCAACACGAAGGAGATGGTGGCCCTGGTGGACCGCGTGCACGAGATCGGCGGCAAGGTGTTCAGCTTTATCGATACCCCCGGCTCCATACTGACGCAAGCGGACAAACAGGATTACCTGATCGTCGCCGAAAAGAACGAACAACTCAAGTTCTTCATGGTCTGCAACTATCTGATGTACAAGAACGGGGAGTTTCCCGACTACGCCGCCTATAACGCCGAGATGGAGGCCAGCCTGGCCCGGGATCTGGTGGACGTGGAGATCCTCTCCGACGCCTGGGCCTTTGAATATGCCCGCAAAAAGGCCGCGGAGATCCAGGCCCGCCCCGACCTGCCGCACTACTTCATCGGCTCCGGCAACCAGTACGGCGCGACCTATTCCTATGGCATGTGCTACTGGGAGGAGCAGCTGTGGATCCGCACGAAGTCCGTCTCCTGCCAGGAATTCTTCCACGGCATGCAGGAGATCATCGTCCGGGACACGCCGGTCACGTTGTTCATGGGCGAGGACGAGCAGCGCCCCCTGGCCGAGCGGGTAGCCCGCTTCCTGCCCAGGGTGTGTGGCAATTACACGATCATCGACACGAAGCAGTTCGCGCTGCCGGGCATCAGCCCGCAGTACCGCGGCACGATCTCCCATCTAGTGATGCATGGGGTGAACAATCGTGTGAACGCCTATCTGGAGCTGTTCCTGCGTCATCCCATGTCCATCCGCAGGTATTACCGGCAATTCGATTATTGACGGGGGATATGAATGCCTCGGCCTGCGTCCGAGCAGATGGTTCCCCGAAAGAACTCCGGAAATACATTCATTGGGGATTCCGCATAGCCGGAATCGTATGCCCGACAACCTGTCGTAAAAACCCAAAATGAAGGAAAACAGCGGGTGCATTTGCACCCGCTCGTGCACCCGCTGGACTTCTGCGTGAAGAAGTTGCACCCGGTGGGATGCACCCTCTGCACCCGGTGCGGGTGCATCTCGCGATTCTTTTCCGGGAGGTATATTGCGGACAGCAGCATCCGGCGCGATCGGTTTGCACCCGCTATACACCCGGTCGGTTGCACCCGTTTTAGCAATCGTCCCTTGTATCAAAGTTGGGGTGCAGAGCCAATGAAGCACAGAGGGAGATGCGTTATGCCTTCTATCGCAGGAACGGCTTTCGCAGGTTAAACTGGCGAATGTGCGACAGCAGCAGACTGTACGACATCATTTCGACCTCGGATTTCTCTGATTCCAGGCAATACATGGAAATGATCCTTGAACTCGGCTTCGGTGCAAATGAGCCGAGAATCATTCCAGGGTGACTTATGGGGTGTCGCCCTTTTCCTCCCCACGTGAGCCCCACGTTCGTCCTGTCGCGGGCTTTCTTGGCCAGTCCGACTTACGTCCTGCCCCCAGCGCCAGCGCCGCGCCCGCGACAGGGGCAAGCGTGGGGACGACGTGGCGAAAGAGAATAACCTCTTATTTGAAATCTCCATGGACCGTGCAAAACGGCAGAGCATCAGCAGCCCCGCGACGACTGGATCGCGGGGCTGCTCCTACTGGCGATGGTCATGATCTCGTCCATATGCGTGAAGTAGTATTCGTCCCCGTAACGGGCCATCATGATTATTCCGGGAAAGAACGTCGGCATGATGTACCAGTCGGGGACCTTCCCGAGCATCTCCTGCGCTTTTGGCTGCCTGCTCAGAAACGTGTTCGGCTCGTTGAACCCCTTCCGCAGATCAACCCAGATGTTCGGGTACGTCTGGATTATAGGAATTGCTGCGGGAGTACTATCAACGCCGATAACCAAGGCGATACAGAAGAAAAAATATAATTCCCTTGTTGAAAAATCGGGGAATGAAAAATGATTAGCTATGATTGCGAGAGCATCATAGAGTGGCAACTTTCCATTTATCGAACCAATAATAATTTCAAACCATGAAACGGCGGGATAGCAAAACATCCCGTCGTTCTTCTTTTTATCGATCAAACTCATACTCCCGTATAGGCTGCTCTATGCCGTTTTCTTCCCTCAAGATACGGTAAACATTCCTGCGGATTTGCTCCACTTCCTTAACCTCATCTTTCAGCGCGTAATACTGGCGGGTCAGCTCTTTCTTCCCGCCGTTCAGCTTGTCGCGCTCCGCTTTCCATGATTTCAAGGGAATACTTGTCTTGCCGTTCATTACGGCGTTCAGATAGCGTTCTGCGGCTTCGTAGTGGGTCAGTTCCATGCGGTGGCTTTCGTAAAACGCTTCCTGCTTTTTTGGCTTCTGCTGTTTGTATTTCCTGTAAATATCGCGGTACTGAAAATATCCTCCTTTGCGTCCATGTATGCGTCTTTACAGTTGATAGTATGCACCCCAACAGACGGATACGTCCGCTGACGCTTTTTGGACTTGATCTCTGCTGTTGAAAAACATTCCGGATGACTATCCGGTGTGATCAGAAGGAAGTACGAATACGACCGATTCATATCGTTCCTATGCCTTTTGGTGATCCCGCGTTCACAGAAGCCTTCGAGGTATACGGTGGTTTGGTGCCTTGATAATCCAAACATCCCCACACACGCATCAATGGTGAATTTCTGCTCGCCGCACTGCGAATATATACGCGCAAGATAGTACTTCTCGGCAATCGTCAAGTCAGACAAATGGCCAGCAAGCGGCGGAGCAGACTGGATTTTGTATGATGAATAATAGTGACTTGAATGCATCTGAAGGTCTTCGATGTCGGGTATCAGCAACCGCTTTGTCTATCCTGAAACATATGCAGGCCCATTTCCCGTGAGAGATGCTTCATCATCTCGCAGCCGGCGATGCAGTTTCCCTTTTGATCCAACGCAGGACCGTAAATCCCGA
>SVMB01000033.1 GCA_015067675.1 Oscillospiraceae bacterium | reverse complement strand
GATTACATCAAGTCCGAGATGGGCATTGAAAGCATGTACATCTCCGGCGCCTGCGGCGACACGGTGCCCCGCGGACATGAGACCGGCAGCGAGGCCATCCGCAAGGTCGGCGTGAACCTCGCCTGCGCTGCCATCGACGCGATGATCCTTGCCCAGCGCAATCCCGACAACTTCAAGCTCATCAACGAGAGCCTGCAGTCCTGCATCGAAACCCGTACCTACAAAGTGCGCGAGCACAAGCTCAATGCGCTCAAGCCCGAGACTGCCGGTCAGACCGAGATAGACCTGGATGTGCAGCTGGTCTCCATCGGCGACGTCTGTCTCATCGGTGTTCCCGGCGAGATGGTGTCGGAGCTGGGTCTGGAGATGAAGTGGCATTCCCCCTTCCGCAAGACCTTCATCCTCTACTGCTCCACCTCCTACATCTCCTACATCTGCCACGGCAATGCGCTGGTAGCCGGCGGTTACGAGGCAGGCGCCCAGATTCCCGACAGCCGTACCGGCTTAAAGCTCGTCAATGCGGCCATCGACGGCGCGTATACCCTCTATGAACGCACCTTCCCCGATCCCGCAGCCTGGCCGGTCAACAATCCTCCCGTGCTGGTGGCGCACAAGGTGCTGGAACCGAAGAAATAATCTCCCCAAAAGGCAAATACAAAGCCCCGGAGTTCGCGTCTATGCGGACTTCCGGGGCTTTTTCTGCGTTCATGGGCGGCTTAATCGCTCTGCCGGGATGCAGCGTGGCTTTTGCGGTATTCGGTGGGGGTGGTTCCCATCAGACGGGAGAATACATTATTGAATTCCCGGACACTGGAAAAGCCGCTGTCAAAAGCGATGCTTGAAACGGAGCTTTTAGTGGTCTGCAGGAGCTGGCAGGCGCTGGAAAGGCGGCACTGGTTCAGGTATGCCCGGAATCCCATCCCGAAGTTCTTGTAGAACAGGGTACTGAAATAATGCTCCTCGTAGCCCAGAAGCTGCGCCAGGTCCTTTCGCTGCAGTTTCCCGGTAAAATGGTCGGCAATATAGGAGTTGACGGTATAGACAAAGGAGATCGAGTTATCCTTTGCCGACAGCACGACGGTACCGTTTTCAGCGAAGGAAAGCAGCAGATAAAAGCAGGCCTTGATCTGATAGATCGTAGGCAGCGGCTCGCGGATGAGGTGCTGCCGGATGAAATCCGCGGCTTCCGCATCGATGTGAAACCGGATGGCGAGATCATTCTGATGGGCCTCGAAAAAATCGGTGATATAGTTGGGCGTGATGATGGCGATGAAAAAGGTGGCCTTTTCATCATCTGTAATCTCATGCACCACGCAGGGGGCAATCAGAATCAGTTCACCCTCGGAAAGGTTCACGGTTTCGCGGCCTACGGTGATGCCGATGCGGCCCTTCATGGCGTAGATGAGCTCGTAGCTGTTATGAAAATGCGGCTCGAATGAGTGATCGCTGTACACAATGCCGCTGTAGTGGGTTGCTTTGGAGTTGATGAGCTGATGTTCCATGAAGTTCACCGTTCTTACTTTTTTTCTATCATTATATACCAAAGGAAAAGACAACTTCCTGCGGGACGATTATACTGACATTACAAAGTAACCTGAAAAGGAGGCACATTATGGCCAATATCACGATTATCCCCGGGAGGATTGTCAAGAAAATGAAGCCGATGCACGGCGGCGGACAGCCTCCGCTGATTGGTATGGATCTGCTGTATTCCTTCCACTACCTGACCGAGGCGGGTATCCCGTTTTCCCGTCTGCACGATGTGGGCGGCGCTTACGGCGGCGGCCGGTTTGTGGATATCCCCAATATCTTCCGGGATTTTGAGGCCGATGAAAACGATCCTGCCAATTATGACTTTACCTTCACCGATTATCTGCTGAAAGCCCTGATAGACGCCGGTGTTGAGCCCTATTATCGCCTGGGCATCACCATCGAAAATCAGGCATTCATCAAGCCCTACCATACCTTCCCGCCGAAGGATCCTGAAAAGTGGGCCCGCATCTGCGAGCACATCATCCGCCACTATACCGAGGGCTGGGCCGACGGCTTTGAGTATAAGATCCGTTACTGGGAGATCTGGAACGAGCCGGAAGTGCAGGACAAGATGATGTGGTGCGGCACGGATGAGGCGTATTATAACCTTTACACGGTGACTGCTAAGCATTTGAAGAGCTGCTTCCCTCATCTGAAGATCGGCGGCTATGCAAGCTGCGGCTTCTATGCCGTCGCGCCGGAGAAGGTGATAGATCCCACTACCCATCTGCCCGGAACGATTCCTCCCAGTGACCATGAGAACAATCTCATGCACTTCTTCTACGGTTTCTTTGCATACATCAAGGAGCACAATGCGCCCATCGACTTCTTCTCCTGGCACAGCTATGCGGATGTGAGCCGGGTGGCGGTGATGGATGAGTGGCTGCACGGGGAGCTGGAGAAACTTGGCTACGGCGGACTGGAAACCCATCTCAACGAGTGGAATCCCTATCCGTTGGAATACGGAACGGCGCATCACAGCGCAGAGGTGACGGCGATGATGATCGCCCTGCAGCATGGACATACCGATGCCTGCATGATCTACGACATGAGAACCAACGACGCGCCCTACTGTCCGCTCTTTGACATCAAGACCCGCAAGCCCATCCATGCTTACTACGCGCTGGTTGCCTTCAATCAGCTCTACAGGCTGGGTCAGCAGGTGAAGAGCGTGTCGGACAACGACCGGCTTTATGCGCTGGCGGCCTCCGACGGCGAGCATCATGCGCTTTTGGTTGCAAACCTCACCGGGGAGCGTCAGCCGCTTACCATCGAGGGTCTTGATCTGAGCCGCGCACGGTTTTATGAGCTCAGCGACTCGGGTACTCTTGCCTGGGCGCCCAATGCCGATGCCATTGACAACAACGCCGTGTTCCTGATAGAAGTATAACCCTGTTTTCGGAGCCATTCGGTGATAAACAAGAGCTGCCGCAGAGCGATTCGGTTCTGCGGCAGCTTTTTGGTTTGCGGAGAGGTTTAGGATCAGCCGCGCATTTGTACGCCGTTTTGCTCCAGCTCGAAATCACAGCAGTTGGATGCCAGATCGACGATTTTTCCCACGTTTTCAAGGGTGGAATCGCTCAGTTTCAGTCCCTTTACGTAGTCGCCCTCGCGCATCAGCGAGAAATCGAACACCGCCGTCTCATCCCGGTGCATACCCTGGAAGGTGACGCCGCTGACGCTGAGATTTTCAATCTGCACGCCGGCCGGGGCTCCTGCCCAGCCGTCGGGGGTGACGGCGACAATGGAGCGGCAGACGCCGGAGGCCTGGATGTTGGAGAAGCGGCAGTTTTTGAGCGTCGCCTGGGTGACGATGGCACGGACGCTGTGGCTGACGTGGACATTATTGATGGTGATGTTGTAGGTCTCGCCCATCTCGGAGGGACGAATGCGGTAGTAGGAGTTATTGCCGATGCGGATGATGCCGTAACGCTCAAAACGATTCTTGGGCGTGTACTGCAAAAATTCCGTGTCCTGAATATCCTCGATGGTGATATTATAGATGCGGGCGCCGTTATGATTGCGCAGAGCTACCAGCGGATGGTTGACGGCGGCGCCGGAGATGTTGCGGATGATGACGTCGTGGATATCCCAGGACATGCCCTCGACAATATAATTGGCTGCGGGATTGAGGTTTGTGTCAATGGCCGACAGGGCGATGGTGTCGTCGCCGGTCTGACCGTGAACGTTTTCGATGAGGATATCATGGCAGCCGTTGCGCAGATTGATACCGTCCTGATTGCGGCGATCACAGCAGACGTTGGTGAAGATATCGCGGATTTTGCCGCGGGAGCAGAACTCAAAGCGCATGCCCCAGTAGCGCTGATTGAGGATGGAGATATTCTCCACGGCGAAGCCTTCCACGTTCATGAAGAAGATCGGGGAATTGACGGCGACGTAGGGGCGGCCGTCCTTGAGGGAAGTGAGCTCGGAGAGATCATTGGGTTTACCGCCGTCGAGGATGGCCGAGCCGATACCGCGGATGGAGATGTTATAAAGGCGGCAGGCAGGATCATTGGCCTCGGGGGTATAGAGGGTCTGGCTGATGAAGGTATTGCACATGACGTCATCTGCCATGGTGATGAAGCAGTTATCAAGGGTCACGGACATACCGGAGGGCAGTCGGATGGCCTCGTCGATGGTCCAGACGGCCTTACCGGTCCGTTCATTGATACGGGGGATGGTCACAGAGTTGACACCGGTCTCATGGGCAAGGTCGACAGCCTTCTGAATGGCGGCAGAGTCACGTGCGGCACGGCATTCGGGATCGTTGGGCGTATAGAAGGTTTTCATATGACGTCCTCTTTTCTGTTTCAGGTTAAGTTCATTGTAACGGGATTGCGGCGGGATGTCAACCGTCGGGGAAACGTGCAGGAGGAAAAAACCGGCCGGAACCTTCGATGTTTCGAAAGTTCCGGCCGGATTGGAAGTGTGAAAACTTACGGTTTCCTGGCGACGATCAGGAAACGATGGGTGGAGCAGCGAAGATGCCCCTGCTGTTCCAGCAGCTTCTGGGCGTCAATGAGCCGGTCAAGGCAGGATTCCACGGAGAATCCGGGAAATTCCCACTCGATGATCCGGGCAAACCAGACCGCCGCGCCTACATCGTAAAACGTCAGGGCACGGCGCGCTTCCTCGGCGCGGACGATCTCAAAGCCTGCGTCACGGAAGCGGGTGCAGACGGGGGCAAGCTGCTGCCCGGGAAAGGAAATGGGTGTGCCGGGGAGCAGGAGATCGACCAGTTCACGGTCGTTTTCGGCGCCTACCTGCTGGGTGATGAAGTATCTGCCGGGTTTGAGGATGCGGTAAAGCTCAGAAGGATTAAAATCGCCGTGGCGGTTGAGGATGAGGTCGAAGGATTCATCGGGGAAGGGCAGCGGCCCCGCGGCATCGGCATCCCGGAAGTCTACGCCGAGAGGCATGAGTGTCTCGCGGCAGAGGGCGACGTTTGGCGGATAGTGCTCGGTGGCGGCTGTATTGGCGTGAGGATGTCCCAGCGAGAGCAGGAACTCGCCGCCGCCGGTATCCAGGTCGAGGATGCGGAGCTCCGGCTGCAGATACTGCCCGATCACGTCGCGGTAATCCCACGGAAAGTCGGTCTCTTCGTCCATGCGGCCGCTGAGATGGGAAAAGTCCCAGCCGTGGATGTGGGCGATTTGCTCCTCGGCGAGCCATTGTTCTTTCAGATTCTGAATGTTCATGTTAACTGTTCCTTTTCGTGTAATATGGAATGTTTACAGACGAAATGGTGCAGTCAGTCGGCAGCTTGTGATAAACCCGGTACAAGTGCCGCCGTCAAAGCTGCACCGGGCAGTTAACTCGTGGAGTGCGCAATGCGTTCACCGCCTTGGTTGAGATGGGAAAAGTATAGCGGATGAAAGCACATTTGTCAAGCGGCGCTTTTCAGTCGTTTTCCTGCAGCCGCTCACCGGTCAGGGAAAGGGTCACGCGGGCACGGGGGCTGTCATCGCCGTCGTGGGTCAGCGTCACGCGGGAATTGCCTGCGGGGCAGGTGAGGGTTCCTGAGAAGGCTGGCGTTTCCAGTACCGTGCCGTTGCGGTCGGTGACGGTACTGGTTTTGCCGTCGAAGTGCAGGACGGTATTGGCCTGCAGGGAAGTCCGGAAGGTGATGGCGGAGTCGCCGATATGCAGGGTGGGATTATGCCAGGCAGGTTTGACGTGCGGAACAAGGCGCGGCGAGCGCAGATACACGTTTCCGGAGCCCTGCACGGTGATATCCACGCCGTCGATGGCGGAATAGTCGAGATTGACGCGGTAATGGCCGTAGAATATCTGCAGATCCTGATAGGTTTTATATTCGATGTCGGTCACGGGCCAGTCGGCAGCAGGAAGGCTTGAATTCTGGGGCTCATAGAAGGCAAAATACCGCCAGCCGGTGAAGTCCACGCGGATGAAGTGCTGACCGGCTTTACGCTTATTGGCGGCGAGGTTGCGCAGGCTGATACAGACGATGGCACCGGAGCCGTCACCTTTGCACCAGACGCCGAGGCCGCGGTTTCCGCGGGCATCGACGGGCGTGGAGAAGCGGAAGGACTGAGACGTGACGGGCGCATCTTCCGCGAGCTCGCAGAGTGTAACGGCGTCGGGGTGATCGTAGTCGGAGGCAGCACAAAGCGCTTCAATACGTACGGCAGGCGTCTGGGGGTCGAAGGGATTATCCGCGCGGAAGCCGTCATCGGGACGCTCAAGGAAGCCGTAGGGATGGCGGGCCTGATAGAGGCCGTCGGGCTTGAGAACGGCGGCGTTATCGTCGCCGGAGAGCCATGCTTTGACTGCGGAATTGGGCATATGGTTCTTGCGGAAGCGGTCATAGCTTTGCAGAATCCGGGCATAGGTTTCAGAGCAGGGGAGGTTTCCCAGACCGTAGAAGTTTTCAAGAAAGGTCAGGCAGGCGTCGGTGGCGTAGGCCTTGGAGCAGAGGTATTCAAGGTCGGATGCGTACATCGGCTCGTTCTGCCAGGCTTTCTCGGGGTCTGCGCCCATGGGATAGAGGTTGATCCAGCCAAGCTCCGGGGTGATGCCCATGCGCACGGCGGTGGTTTCGTTATAGCGCACGTGGGCGTCCTGGCAGCGGTTATGGGCGTTAAGGGGCGTATCAATGGCGCCGTAGCGGGAGCGCACGAACCAGGAGCCGGTATACTGGGGATTATAGCAGCAGTCGAAGATCGGGTCGCGATCCAGATGGGCAAACATCTCACGGATGAAGTCCAGCGCGTGATACCAGACGTAATCCTCGCCGTCAAGGACGAAGGAGCCGTCCAGAGCATCAAGGTAGAACATATCAGCGCCGGATTCGTTATAGAAACGGGCGGTGTTGCGGGCGATCTCATAGAAGAGTTCGGAGTTGACCTTGGCCAGCGGGATATTGAAGTATTCCTTGAGCTGGCGCACGCGGGAACCGGCGGCATGAGGCGTGGGGACGGTATCATAGGCGCCGCGCTGCACAATGGTGAAGGTGCCGTCGGCGGCTGCGGAGAAGCGGATGAGTTCGTCGTCGATCCAGAGATAGGGGGAGTTGACCAGCACATAGCCCTCTTCGGCGCTCACACCTTCGGTGGACTCGCGCACGGTGAGCGTGGTCTGGGAAGCGTCGATGCTTTCTGAAAGGGTGAAGTCGCGGATGGTGTCCAGATCGGGATGGGGCACCGGGGATACGTAGGTGGAGCGGGGAGAAAGAAAGAAGGTATAGGGCTGCAGGCCGACCAGCATACCTTCTTCGTGGAAGCGATCGACTACCTTTTTGAAGTCGGCGACACCGCCGGGGAAGGGCTTTTCCTCACAGCGGAAGTCGCCCTGCACGTAGTGACCGTAGTGGTGCAGATTGATCTGGCTGACGCCGAAGCGGTGCATGGCGGCGATGACTTCCTCCACGTTATCCATGGTGACGGATTCGGTGAAGAGGGTATAGGTGCGGCGGGCATCCTCGGCGGCGAGGTCTGAATACGGGCCGCCTCTGCGGGATTTGGGCAGCTCACCGTCGGGGACTTCGTCGAGCACGGCACGCTGAATGCCGCGCAGCGCCTGATACGGGGAGCCGATGACGGCAGCCTTGGCGGGATTTTGGCTTTGGCGGGTGGAGAACAGGCCGATGTGGGGATAGGCCTCGGCGCGGAGAATCGTATTATCGCCCGGATGCTCCTGCATACGGGTGGAGAGAGTCATGCCCACAAGACAGCCGGGGAAATCATCGGTCTGCTCGTCGAGGGTAATGTTGACAAAGGCGATGGCGAGGAAATCCTCGCGGGACACCGCTTTGAGGGTAAAGGTGAGGTAATCATTTTGCTCCGCTGCCAGAATGTCGGCGGTGGTGCCGTCTGCAAAGGTGACGATCAGGAGATGATCGCGGCAGACAGCGGCAACTGCGGGGATTTCGGTGTGATCATCCCGTACAATTGCGGCGCAGGGACCGGGGAGAACACGGTTTCGTCCGGTGCGCAGGTCGGTGAAGGCGCGATTTGAGCCGTCCGGGCCGATTTCATAGCGGAGATGGCGGGTCTGGAAGGTGATGACAGACATGAAAAAGTCCTCCTGTCGTGTGAACTGACGGAATACGGAAAAAGGCGTACGCTGTGTACGCCTTTTTTTCAGTTTTCTGGGGATATCAGGACTCTTTGAGCTGCTCCAGCAGGTCGATTGCGCCGTCGACGTAGTATTGCTCGGAATCGTCGGCAAAGGGGTGAACTTTGAAGGAGGTGAAGAGCCAGACTTCATAACCGCCGCGGCAGATCTGATCCTGGGAGGGGAAGTAGAAGAGATTACCGTTGCCGTTGGAAAGAGTCAGCGTATAAGGGTAGGGACTGAACTCCCGGATGCGCAGGGTGATACGGGAGAACACCTCAAAGGGGCAGGCAAGAAAGACTATGGGGCCGACGGAGATGACAGTGGTGGAGATGGCCTCGGCCGTGGGCAGAGATTCACCGGAACGGATGAGCTCGAGGCGGGAGAGAAGATGATGATAGGAGGTGATCGCAAGACCCACGAGCTTGTCCGGATCGCCGAGGGATTCGATCTCCTGTTCAAGCGTCTGCTCATCGGGCAGATTTTTGAGCGGCAGGTCGATTGTGCCGGTGAGGGCCTTGACGGGCAGATCGGCGCGCCATTCTTTGATGGAGCGCCAGGCATTGACGGCATCGATGGCGGCGCGTCCGCCAAGTTCCTGCGCCATCTGATAGTTACCGGTAGTTCCGCCGTTTGGCAGGCGCGGGCCGGTATCGCCCTCGCAGCCGTTGAAGAACGCGGTGATGCCGCCGGAAACCGCCTCCAGCCGGTCTATGGCCACGCCGCACCAGTCACGGGAGATCTCCGGATTCTTACCGGAGGCTGTATTGTGGGCACCGTAGTGGATGAGATTGCCGATGGGCTTGCCGTCGGGTTCCCGGAAGGAGACGACGGTCATGATGGGGTCGTAGGTACCGTGGGGATCCTGGCCGAGGCCAATGGTGCCGTCACGGCGGATCTGGCGGCGGTTGATGCCGACATCGCTTTTGACTTCGCCGATACCGACGAGTGCGGGGCGGAGTGTCCCGACCGCCCCGGCGGCGGCTTTTGCCGCGCCGGCGGTGAGGATATCGCGGATATAAGCGGCGTCGGGGAGATCGTCGTTGCTGGCGTTGAGCAGCGGGCCCGAATGAGTATGGGTGGCGCTGAGGATGATATGTTCGAAAGGTACGCCGGAGGCATCTGCCATGGCGCGGCGGAGTTCTGAGGACAGGGGATCCTTGATCAGGCAGACGTCGGCGGTGGCGACGATGGCGCGCACGCCGTCAGACTCAAAGGCGTAGGCGGTGAGGTTTAAGCGGTCGCCGATGGATTCGGCGGGGCGCACGGGTGTATAGCCCTGCAGCATGGTACCCAGAGGCGGGGTGATATCCTGTCGGCCGATGCCGACTTTCAGGGTGGAAGTCATGATATGATGTCCTCCTGCGGCAGTGTTTTGGTTACTTGACAATGATAAAGGGTATCGTATTATGTTCAGTATAACCTGAGAGGATGAGGTTGTCAAGGAAAAGAAAAAGCCGCACTTCCTTATCCGGAAGTGCGGCGGGGAGACAAGTATGTTCAGCTCTCTGCAAGGGCTTTGAGCGTGTCGCCGGTGAGACGGTAGACGGTCCAGCCGTCCATGGGCTTTGCGTTGAGGGAGAGGTAGAAGTCGATGCTGGGCTGATTCCAGTCCAGGCAGCTCCACTCAAGCCGTCCGCAGCCCTCGGCCTGGGCAATCTGCGCAAGACGCCGCAGCAGCGCCTTGCCATAGCCGCGCTTCCGGTACGCCGGGCGCACGTAGAGGTCTTCCAGATAGATGCCTGCGCGGCCAAGGAATGTGGAGAAGTTATAGAAGTACAGCGCATAGCCCACGCCAACGCCGTCTTCTTCGGCGATGAGCACCCGGGCCTTTTCTTTTTCAAACAGCCACTCATGCAGGATCTCTTCCGTGGCGACAACCTCATGGGCGAGCTTTTCGTATTCGGCAAGTTCGATGATCAGTTTGAGAATGAAGCCCTCGTCGCCGGGCACGGCGGGACGGATGGTAAACATGGAAAGTACTCCTTTCGGTGGTGAGGATCAGTCAGAATGCTTTTTTGCGGTGTTGATGGAGGCAACCAGCATTGCACGGATGCTGATACAATTGGCATCCAGTTGTTTATATACAGATTCTGTTATGTAGTCTGTTCGGTACAGAAGTTCAAGCCAGTAACTGGCTTCGTTGGCTTCTTTCAGCGCAATCTGCAATTTAGCTATAAAATCAGGTTTGCTGTGGGCATAACGGGCTTCACGGATATTGGCTCCGATAGAGGTGGCACATCTGCCGATTTGATTAGCTATAATCGTTTCACGACGCAGTTTGAGTTCCTTTACCAGATTGATAACAGCGACGGCGAAATTCATGGATTTGATGGAAAGCTGATCATCGTCACGCATAGTATACTCCAGTCATGTGGAAATAACAAGGATATCATGAAGAGTTCTGCAGAGCAGAACATGAAGCGAGAGCAAAGCTCTCATGAAGAGTGAGAAAACTGACATTTTCTCACATGAAGCAAAGCGCGCCCGGAGGCAGGCGGATACAAGTAACATTATTCATGGCCGAAGGCCGCTTCATTATTCATGCGCTCAAAGAGCGCGCTTCATTCACCAAAAGCAAAAAGCACGCTAAAAGCGTGCTTTTTGCTTTTGGTGCGGTCACCGGGACTTGAACCCGGATGGTTGCCCATACGCCCCTCAAACGTACGCGTCTGCCAGTTCCGCCATGACCGCATATAACGTTCACTCGCAGTGAACGTCACTTATTATAAGGGATGATTTCGGATTTGTCAAGGGGTAATTTGAAATTTCTGAAAAGTTATTTTCCCGAGAACAGCCAGCGCACCTCTTCAAGGCTGAGCTTGAGGTCGGCGGCCTGCATGCTGTCGGCAAGCTGGGTCTCGTTTGAACAGCCGATGATGGCGCAGGCGGGCAGGGCGTTGCAGGTGATGCAGGCGAGCACCACGGCAGAGGGAGAGAGCTCGCGGGATTTACAGAAGCTCGTCAGGCGCTCAAGACGGCCTTTATTTACAGGCTGGGCAAAGCGGGCGCGGGATTTCTCGGAGAGGGAAGCCTCGCCGCCGGCGATCATCTTGGAAAAGTAGCCCTTGGCCTGGGAAGAGAAGGCCAGCACCGGGATGCCGTTCTTCATATAGCCCTCGTATTCGGTGCCGTCCATACACACAAGCGTGGGATCACCCTGCAGGGCAGGTGTGGTGGCGCCCAGGCTCCAGAGGATTTCGGAGAGCGTGAAGCCGGTCATGCCGTGAGCTGCGGCAGCGGCGTTTGCCTCATTGACGCGGGAGACATACCAGTTGGAGCAGCCGATGCGCTGAGTAAGGCCGTCGGATAAGCCGCGGTTCAGGGATTCAAGAATCTCTTCCACCGGGCGACCGGTGTCGTCGCGGTGCAGCAGCGTCCAGTCGGGGGCGCGGCCGAGGGCGTCGGCGCTGCGTTCCAGATCCTCGCGGATGCTTTCCGGGTCAAGGCGGCCCTTTGAGCGGTCGTCCGGCGCGGGATGGGCGCATTTGGTGATGACGATCACGTCCTTATGACCGCGCAGGGCAAGCCAGCGGCCGATGGTTTTCTCAGAGTCGCCGATGTGTCCCGACCAGGCGCCGTAGACACGGGCGGTATCGATGGTACGGCCGCCGAGGGCATAATAAAGGTCGAGCATGGCAAAGGAATGCTCGTCGTCGATGGTGGTTCCGAAGTAAGCGGAGCCTAAAATGACCCGGGAGAGGGGCATATTCTGCGTTGTGAGCTGCAGCATGATCGTCTGGCCTTCTTTCATGGCATGAAATTCATAAAATGGACTTGAACGGAGCCGGAATATGCGCTATAATATGTCTATGAATATCCGTGTGGGACACCGTGCCGTGCACAGTCCCCCTGTGAGACTAATTATACCTGTGCAGTGCGGGTCTGTCAAGAACCAGAAAGACAAGGGAATCGGTCCCGGACTGCTATACTGTGGAGGTTTCTATGGAACAGGCAAAATACCGCCGCGCGCTGGTCAAGATCAGCGGCGAGGCGCTTTCCGGCGGATCCGGAACCGGTATCGATTTCGAAATTCTCGGCCGTGTCTGCAAAGTCCTGAAGGACTGTGTGGACTCCGGCGTGCAGCTTGCCATCGTTGTGGGCGCCGGCAACTTCTGGCGCGGCGCGCGTAACTCCGCCGGTATCTTTGACCGTACCCGCGCAGACCATATGGGTATGCTCGCTACCACGATGAACGCCATCGCCATCGCCGAGGTGCTCGAGCAGCAGGGCGCATCCGCCCGCGTGTTCTCCGCCACTCCCATGCCCGCCTTTGCCGAGGCTTACAATCCCAACGTGGTGCGCCGCGCCATGGAGGCAGGTTCCATCGCCGTTCTCGGCGGCGGTACCGGCAATCCCTTTGTTTCCACCGACACGGGTGCGGTTCTGCGTGCGCTGGAATGCAACTGCGACATCGCGCTGTTGGCCAAGAACGTGGACGGCGTCTACGACAAGGATCCCCGCAAGCATCCCGATGCGGTGAAGTATGATGAGCTCAGCTTCGACGAAGTGCTTGAGAAGCGTCTGGGCGTCATCGACATGACCGCAGCCAGCATGGCAGGCGACAATCATCTGCCGGTGCTGCTGTTTGCCGTGGAAGATCCCGAAAACATCCTGCGCGCGCTGACCGGCGAGAATGTCGGCACGGTCTTACGCTGAATTAACAATTTCATCCGTTCTGATTTGAAAGGAGTATACGATCATGGCTAAGGACAATAAAAAGAACGCTAAGAACGATAACGCGAAGGGCGCGAAGGCTGCTGCTCCCGCCGCTGCCGGCGCTATGGACTACACCGCTTACGAAGGCAAGATGAAGAAGACCATCGAGGTTCTCGGTCAGGAATTCGGCGCCATCCGCGCCGGTCAGGCCAATGCTTCCGTCCTCGACCGCATCAATGTTGACTACTACGGCCAGGCTACCCCCATCGGCCAGGTCGCTTCCATCTCCGCTCCCGAACCCCGCACCCTGATGATTCAGCCCTGGGATGCCTCTCTCCTCAAGGCCATCGAGAAGAGCCTGCTGACCTCCGACCTGGGCATCAATCCCCAGAACGACGGTCGTGTGATCCGCCTGATCTTCCCCCAGCTCACCGAGGAGCGCAGAAAGGAACTGGCCAAGCAGGTTTCCAAGCTCGGCGAGGATGCCAAGGTTGCCATCCGCAATGTCCGCCGCGAGGCTGTTGACGCTTTCAAGGCCAAGAAGAAGAAGTCCGAGATTACCGAGGATGATCTCAGCGCGGCTGAAAAGGATATCCAGAACCTGACTGACAAGTACATCAAGGAAGTTGAGAACGTTGTCAGCAACAAGGAAAAGGAACTGCTGTCTGTCTGAGTCTGATCAGACGATTCGGAGAGCGGGTGGCGTGCGCAAAGCCGCTGCCCGCTTTACGCATATTCCGGGAAAGGATCGGATGCATATGCCTCTGTTTAAAAAAGAGCAGGAAGCTGCGGCAGCGCTCAACCCCATGCCGCGGCACATCGCCATGGTCATGGACGGCAACGGCCGCTGGGCTACTTCGCGGGGACTGCCCCGCACCGCCGGTCACAAGGAAGGTGCGGAAACCTTCCGGCGCATTGCCACGCACTGCAGTCATATCGGTCTTGAGTATCTGACCGTCTATGCCTTCTCCACGGAGAACTGGACGCGCTCGGAGGCAGAGGTCAATGCGATTATGGAGCTGCTGCGCGTCTATCTGCTGGAATCCTGCGAGAAAATGGTCAAGGAAAATATCGGCCTGCGTATAATGGGTGATGAGAGCAGACTGTCCGAGGGTCTGCGCGCCCTGATCCGTGAGACGGATGAGCTGTCAAAGCAGACCACCGGTCTGCAGGTCAACGTATGTCTCAACTACGGCGCCCGCATGGAGATCACAAGGGCGGCGCGGCTTCTCGCCGAAGACGTGAAGGCGGGCAGAATCGCTGTTTCGGACATCACTGAAGAGATGGTATCGGAGCGGCTCTACTCCGGCGGCATCCCGGATCCGGAGCTGATCATCCGTCCGGGTGCTGAAAAGCGGATGTCCAATTTCCTTTTGTGGCAGTCTGCCTATTCGGAGCTGTATTTTACCGATACACTATGGCCCGACTTTACCGAAGCCGAGCTTGACGGGGCGATTACGTGGTACCGGAGCAGAAAGCGCCGGTTCGGAGGAGTTAAGTGATGAAAAAACGGGCGATTACGGGAACTGTTGCGGCGCTTGCACTGCTGGCGCTTTTGTACCTGTGTCCGGTATGGGTAATGTGTCTGGTGGCTTGTGCGGTCAGCGTGATGGGCGTATATGAGTTCATCACGTCCACCGGTTTTGTCAAAAACCGGGCGATGATCATTGCGGCAGTGGTATTTTCCGTGCTGGTAGTACCGTGGGCGTACCGGGGTGAGTATTTCCAGAGCGCCAACATTGCGGTTTTTCTCTATGCGGCGTTTTTATTTGCCCTGGCGCTGGGCAGTCAGCGGCAGGTGACGCTGGAGCAGATCGGCGGTGCTTTCTTTGCATCGATCTTCATTCCCATGACGCTGACGAGCATTCTGCGCATACGAATGATGGAAAACGGCATATACTTGGTATTGCTGCCGTTTATCGCTGCCTGCTTAAATGATGTTTGTGCGTATTTCACCGGCGTATACCTCGGACACACCAAGATGGCTCCCGGTATCAGCCCGAACAAGACCTGGGAAGGCAGTGTCGGCGGCATTGCCGGTGCCGTGGTGGGCAGTTTTCTCTATGGCCTGGGATTATGGTATTTTCTGGGGCTGGAAGTTGACTGGACGGTACTGGTGCTTGTGGCGATTTTTGGCGGCGCGGCCGGTCAGTTCGGAGATCTGTGTTTCTCCTACATCAAGCGTGAGTTCAAAATCAAGGATTACGGCAGCCTCCTGCCCGGTCACGGCGGCGTACTCGACCGGATTGACAGCATCCTGTTTGCAGCGCCCGTAGTGGAGCTGGTACTGACGGTCACCAGAGGAATTTTGATGATATGAGAAGGGTTTCTGTTTTAGGATCCACGGGTTCCGTGGGTACGCAGTCACTGGATGTGATTGAAAAGCTGGGGATGCCTGCAGCGGCGCTCACGGCGGGCTCCAACGACCGGCTGATGGAGCGTCAGGCCCGTGCCTTTCACCCGCAAATGGTTGTGATGGCGGACGTTCAGGCGGCGCAGCGGCTGAAAATTGCCCTTGGCGATACCGATATCCGGGTATATCACGGTGAAGAGGCTCTGTGCGAGGCGGCCTGTGCCGGCGACATCGCGCTCACGGCATTGGTGGGCATTGCAGGGCTTCGGCCTACGATGGCGGCGCTGGAGGCAGGGCGCGACATTGCGCTGGCCAACAAGGAAACTCTGGTCTGTGCAGGCGAGCTGGTAATGGCGAAAGCCGCCGAAAAGGGTGTGAAGATTCTGCCTGTGGATTCCGAGCATTCGGCGATCTTTCAGTGTCTGGAAGGCCGGCGGCATCAGCTGGAAAGAATTCTGCTGACCTGTTCGGGCGGTGCATTCTACGGCAAAAAGCCGGAGGAAGTGGCGTCCCTCACGGCAAAAGAAGCGCTGGCGCATCCTACGTGGAAGATGGGTGCCAAGATCACCGTGGACTGTGCCAGTCTGATGAACAAGGGTCTGGAGCTCATTGAGGCCATGCGGCTTTACGACACCGCGCCTGAGCAGATTGAGATTCTGATCCACCGGCAGAGCATTGTGCACTCGGCGGTGGAACTTACCGACGGTTCGGTGATTGCGCAGCTGGGCGTACCCGATATGCGCCTGCCGATTCAGTATGCGCTGACGTGGCCCGAGCGGGTGAAGAGTCCGGTGCCGCGGCTGGATCTGACGGCCTCGGCGGCACTCACCTTTGCCCATCCCGATTACGAAAGTTTTCCCTGTCTGGGGCTTGCCCGGCGGGCAGCAAGGATGGGCGGTACGGCCTGCGCCGTGCTCAACGGCGCCAACGAGGCAGCGGTTGCCCACTTCCTCGCAGGAGATATCCGGTTCGGGCAGATCGCGGAAGCGGTGTCCTACGCCATGGATACGATTCCTGCACAGGCGGTGATAAATCTGGATGACGTGTTTGCTGCCGACCGCGAAGCGCGTGCGGCGGTGGAGCGGCTCTTTTAAGCCGCTCATAATCAGGAAAGGAATGTGATCTTACGACCATCGTATTGGCAATTCTGGTGTTTGCCGTCATGATTCTGGTACATGAGGGCGGACATTTTCTGGCGGCGAAGGCCTGCGGCGTTCGCGTGCTGGAGTTTGCGCTGGGACTGGGCCCGGCGATCTTCAAAAAACGGTTCGGAGAGACCGAATACTGTCTCAGAGCGCTTCCCTTCGGCGGTCAGTGCGTGATGGACGGCGAGGACGATGATACCCCCAACGACGATCCGCGCTGCTTCAACAATGTTGCCCCCTGGCGGCGCATCATCATCCTTGTCGCAGGTGTGGTGATGAACTTTATCCTGGGTTTTCTGATCCTTTTATGCCTGTATGCGCCGGCGGAAGGTTTTGTGGTGCCTACCATCGATTCTTTTATGGATAAATTCACCGGCGGCGGTGAATACGGTCTGCAGGAGGGCGATACCCTGCTGGAGATCGACGGCTACAACATCTACGTATCCAGCGACCTGAACATGGCATTGGGCCGCGGAGACGACAGCCTTTATGAAATCGAAATCATCCGCAACGGCGATCGCATGACGCTGCACGATGTTCGCATCGAGCCGCAGCCTTATGAGCTCGACGGCGAGACGGTTTATTATTACGGCTTCTACATGCAGCAGGTACCGGCCACTCCCGGACTTGTGCTGAAAGTGACCGCCGGATCCAGCATCAACATGGTGCGGCTGGTGATCGACAGTCTGCGTATGCTCTTTGTGGGTGAGGCAAACGTGACGGACCTCTCCGGCCCCGTGGGCATCTCTGCCATGATGAGTCAGACGGCCAGGCAGGATATGTCCAGCTTCTGGTATCTGGCGGCGCTCATTGCCATCAATCTGTCCGTCATGAACCTGCTGCCCATTCCGGCACTGGACGGTGCGCGCATTCTGTTTGTGCTTTATGAAATCATTGCACACAGGCGTGCAAATCCCAAGGTTGAGGGGTATATTCACGGCATCGGACTGCTGGTGATGCTGGGTCTGATCGTATTTGTGACCTTCAACGACATCTGGCGGCTGATCACGGGATCGGCCTTTGGAGGATGACTATGAAAGTGAAGAAGAGTATCTTTGTCGGCGGCGTGGAAATCGGAGGCGCCGCCGACATTTCCGTACAGTCGATGACCAACACCGATACCCGCGATGTGAAGGCGACGCTGGATCAGATCGCACGGCTTCATGAGGCCGGCTGCGACATTGTCCGTGTGGCGGTACCGGACATGGAAGCAGCGGAAGCTTTGCGGGAGATCCGCCGTGGCTGCCCGATTCCGCTGGTGGCGGACATTCACTTTGACTACAGGCTTGCTCTGGCCGCTGCCGAGGCAGGCGTGGACAAGCTGCGCATCAATCCCGGCAACATCGGCTCTCCCGACCGGGTTCGTGCGGTGGCCGAGGCCTGCCGCGCACGCGGGATTCCGATCCGCGTGGGGGTCAACTCCGGCTCCATCGAAAAGCCTATCCTTGCTAAGTACGGCACGGCAACGCCCGAGGCAATGGTGGAGAGTGCGCTGGGGCATGTAAGGCTGCTGGAAGAGGTGGACTTCACCGACATCTGCATCTCGATGAAGGCGGCGGATGTGCCGACCACGATTGCTGCCTACCGGCTGCTGGATGAGGCCTGTGATTATCCCATTCATCTGGGCGTGACCCATGCAGGTACGCCCCGCTTCGGCGTGCTGAAAGCTGCCGCCGGCATCGGCGGGCTTCTGGCAATGGGCATCGGCAACACGCTGCGGGTCAGTCTGACTGCCGATCCGGTACGCGAAATCGAGGCGGGCCGTGATATTCTGCGTGCCGTGGGACGGCTGCAGGATGGCCCGGAATTTATCTGCTGCCCCACCTGCGGACGCTGCCGGGTGGATATTGAGGGTCTTGCCACCGAGCTTGAGCAGCGGCTTGCCCATATCCGCAAGCCCATCAAGATCGCCGTCATGGGCTGCGCCGTCAACGGCCCCGGTGAGGCGCGTGAATGCGACATCGGTGTTGCCGGCGGCAAGGGCGAAGGCCTGATTTTCCGCAAGGGCGAGATTTTATACAAGAAACCGATGGCGGAGCTTGCCGATGAGCTGTGCAGGCTGGTGGAGGAAATGGTATGAGCAGAAAGACGCCGTTTGCGTGGATTTTCCGGGAATTCAGGCCGGAAGGTGCGCTGGGGGAAGTCTGCGATAAGCTGTTTGTAAAAGATATTCAGGGCGACCGGGCAAGCCGGGAAATGACGGTGGAGGCCTGCAGCGATGAGCTTGTGCTGCGCGCCGATGTGGAGACCATTGAGCAGGAAATCTGCAAAGCATACGGCCTTGCAGCCTTTCACATCAAGCTGCAGTACCCGCCGGAAATGCTCGACGATGCCTATCTGGAAAACGTTTGCAGCCGCATCCGGGAAAAGCATCCGGTGGCGAGCTCTTTTCTGGAAGATGCGGTCTTTGAACCGAACTTTGAAAAGGGCACGCTGACCATCCGGCTGGCGTCGGGCGGTGCTGAGTACTTACAGAATGCGGGATTCAACCGCGATATCGAACGCACGGTTTTTTCAGAGTTCGGCATCCGGGTCAAGGTGCAGTTTGAAGGCGTGCTTTCACAGGATGCGCAGGCAGTTCAGCAGTCGCTGGACGAGATGAAGAACAATCTCGGGGATGCGCCCGCGCCTGCCCCGGCGCAGGAAAAAAAGCCTGCCCGTCCGAGAAGCGAGGGTCGTCCCGGCGGCGAATCCGGTTCGTCTCATCGCCGCAAGAGCATGGTAATCGGCGAAAAGGATGAGTTGATTTTCGGCAAGCCTCAGGAGGCGGAGATTACCTCCATCAAGGAGCTGGATCTGCATTTTGTTACCGCGACCATCAAGGGCGAGGTTTTCGCTATCAACCACCGCGAGATCCCCGCCCGCGAGCTGACCATCATCAGCTTCGACGTTACGGACCTCAAAAGCTCCATCCGCGTCTCCCGCGCCATGCAGATGGAAAAGGCCGCCCCGATCGTTGAGGCGATTCACGAGGGCGACTGTCTGATCATTCAGGGTCAGCCTGTTTTCAACAACTTTGAGGGCGAGATGACCTTCAATCCCTCGGCCATCGTGCGCACCACCAAGTCAAAGCGTAAGGATACCGCCGAGGTCAAGCGTGTGGAGCTGCATTGCCACACCAATATGTCCGCCATGGACGGCATGGCGCCGGTGGAGGCGCTGGTCAAGCGTGCCGCCGAATGGGGTCATGCGGCTCTTGCCATCACCGATCACGGCTGTGCGCAGGCGTTCCCCTTCGGCGCCAAGCAGGCAGGCAAGCTCAAAAAGGACAAGGGACTTGATCTGCAGCTCATCTACGGTGTGGAAGGTTACGATATCAACGATTCTCCCGATACGCAGGTGGTATTCGGTGCGGAGAAGGACTGCTCGTTTGACGATTCCTTCTGCGTATTCGACCTGGAAACCACGGGACTCAGCGCTGAGCGGGAAGTCATTACCCAGATTGCCGCGGTGATTGTGGAAAAGGGGGAAGTGACGCAGGAGTTTTCCACCTTTGTCAATCCCGAACGTCCGATTCCGCCCAAAATCGTGGAGTTGACCGGCATTACCGATGCGATGGTGGCGGATGCGCCGTCAATTGAAGAGGGCGTGCGGGCATTCCTGGAGTTTGCGGGAGACCGGGTTATGGTCGCCCACAATGCAAACTTCGACGCGGGCTTTTTACGTGCCGCCTGTGCCCGGTACGGCATTGAGGATACCTTTACGTTCCTGGATACGCTGGAACTGTCCCGTGCGCTGATGCCGGAACTGCCCAAATACAACCTCAAGGCCGTCTATCAGGAGCTGGTGGGCGGGTCTTTCCGCCATCACCGGGCTGACGAGGATGCGGGTGTTCTGGGTGAAATCCTCATTAAGCTGCTGGAACGCCTGGACGGCATGGGGATTCACAATCTGGCCGATATCAACGAGGGGTTGCGCTCAAAACTCGGCGAGGCGGCGCTCAACAGCACCAATTACGGCCATATCATCATTCTGGTCAGGAATCTGACGGGTTTACGCAACTTATACGAGCTGATCTCTCTTTCACAGCTGAAATACTTCAAGCGTCGTCCGCGTATTCCCCGCAGCGAACTCAATCGTCTCCGCGAGGGACTGCTTGTGGGTTCTGCCTGTGAGCAGGGCGAGCTGTTTCAGGCTGTGATGAAGAAAAAGCCCTGGGCGACTCTGGTGAAGATGGCGAAATACTTTGACTATCTGGAAATTCAGCCCATCGGCAACAACGAATTCATGCTCCGCAACGGCATGGTGTCCTCTGTGGAGGAGCTGCGTGAGTTCAACCGCACCATTGTGAAGCTGGGTAAGGCTGCCGACCGTCCGGTGGTCGCCACCGGCGACGTGCATTTCCTGGATCCCACCGATGCACAGTTTCGTGCCATTCTCATGGCCGGTCAGGGTTTCTCCGACGCCGATGAACAGGCGCCGCTCTATTTCAAGACCACCGACGAGATGCTGGAGGAGTTTTCCTACCTCGGTCAGGACAAGGCCTACGAAGTCGTCGTGGAGAATCCCAACAAAATCGCGCAGATGTGCGAGCGCATCCGACCGGTACCCGACGGCGCGTTCCCTCCTTCCATCGAAGGCTCTGCCGAGGAACTGCAGAACATCGTTTACACCAAGGCACGCGAGCTTTACGGCGAGGAGCTGCCGGCGGTCATCTCCGACCGCATCGAGGCGGAACTGCGTCCCATCATTAACAACGGCTTTGACGTCATGTACATGATCGCCCAGAAGCTCATCGCCCAGTCGGTGGCTTCCGGCTATCTGGTGGGCTCCCGAGGTTCCGTCGGTTCCTCGGTCGTGGCCTATTTTGCGGGCATCACCGAGGTCAACGCCTATCCTCCCCACTATCGCTGCCCCAATTGCAAGCATTCCGACTTCGACGTGCCCAAGGGTTACTCGTTCGGCATCGACATGCCGGATGCGGTGTGCCCCAAGTGCGGCACGAAGTATGAAAAAGACGGCTGCGACATCATGTTTGCCACGTTCCTGGGCTTTAACGCCGACAAGCAGCCCGATATCGACCTCAACTTCTCCGGCGAGTATCAGGCCCGTGCCCACCGGCACACCATCGAGCTCTTCGGCGAGGATCACGTGTTCCGCGCCGGTACCATCGGCACGCTGGCGGAAAAGACCGCCTTCGGTTTTGTCAAGAAGTATCTGGAGGAGCGCAATATTTCCGTCCCCATGGCGGAGATCAACCGTCTCTCCATCGGCTGTACCGGCGTGCGCCGCACGACGGGTCAGCATCCCGGCGGTCTGATCGTTGTGCCCCAGGACAAGAGTATTTACGACTTCTGTCCGGTACAGCATCCCGCCGATGACCCCGATTCCGACATCATCACCACGCACTTTGAATTCCACTGCATCGACGAAAACCTGCTAAAGCTTGACCTGCTGGGTCACGATGATCCGTCGATGATTCGTATGCTCGAGGACCTCACCGGCGTCGACATGATTCACATCCCCTTTGACGATCCGGACACCATGAGCATATTCCTGTCCTCCAAAATCCTCGGTTATGAAAACGATCCCCTCATCGGCCCCATGGGTACGGTGGCAATCCCCGAGTTCGGCACGAAGTTTGTGCGCGGCATGCTTGAGGACACCACGCCCAAGACCTTTGCCGGACTTGTGCGCATATCCGGTCTCTCCCACGGTACCGACGTCTGGCTGGGCAATGCCCAGAAGATCATCAAGGAGGGACTTGCGGATCTGGAAGGCGTTATCTGCTGCCGTGACGACATCACGGCCTACCTCATCTCCTGCGGCATCCCGCCCAAGGACAGCTTCAAGATCAGCGAAACCTGCCGAAAGGGCAAGGCGGCAACCATTGCTGAGGAAACCTGGAACATGCTGCGGGAACACGGCGTGCCTGAATGGTACATCACCTCCTGCAACACCGTCAAGTATCTCTTCCCCCGTGCCCACGCCACAGCCTATGTTATGATGGCCTTCCGTATTGCCTGGTGTAAGGTGCACAGACCTCTCGCCTTCTACGCAGCCTACTTCACCATCCGCGCCAAGGCCTTTGATCCCATCGTTTCTGCCAAGGGCATCGACGCCATCCGCGATCGCTATCACGACATCGAAGGACGTATCGATCGGGGCGAGCCGGTATCTGCGGTGGAAAAGGAAGCGATGAATACCCTGGAAGTCTGCTACGAGATGTGCCTGCGCGGGATGAGCTTTCTGCCCGTGGACGTCTACAAATCCGATGCGGTGAAGTTTGTCATGGAAGATGAGACCCATCTGCGCATCCCGTTTACGGCGCTCAGCGGTCTGGGCGAGGCGCCGGCGGCAGATCTCATGGCCGAGCGGGCAAAGGGCCCGTTTTCCAGCATTGAGGATGTATCCATCCGCTGTCCGAAGGTCTCCAAGAGCATCATTGCGATGCTGGAGGAAGTGGGCGCGTTCGCCGATCTGCCCAAGAGCGATCAGTTGTCGATCTTTGACTTTTAATCGGGGGAAGATGCCTCTTTCGGCGAGGCAGCGGGCGGTCATGAATGCCCGCCCGTACAATGGTACTCGGCTCGTCCCACGCCCGCCGCAAAGAAGATGCCTTTCAAAATCCCTCAAGGCCGCTGTCACGACGATAAACCAATTTAACCCGATCAATATCTGCCTATTGAGATCGCCCGAGAGGAAAGCTTGGGAAATATGCAGGTGGTAGGGGTACGGCGCACCTTGGATGCGATCTGCACCATTGTACGGGGCGGCATTTATGACGCCCCGCTGCCCTTGAGATATGTCCATCTTTGTATATTCTTCTACTTGACATCTCCATAATAATATGTTAACATAGTAACACTTTAATGCGATAAAGCAAAAGGCTGGTGTTTTTCTTGAAGCTTGCTACTACGCCGTATGGTACCAGAGACTGGCTGTTCGCCGACTGCGCACTGCGTCAGGAGACCGAGCAGCGTCTGGCCCGGTGTTTTCAGGCCAGAGGCTACCGCGAGATCGTGACCCCTCTGACCGAATATTATGATCTGATTCTCCAGTCGGGTAATCCCGTCACTCAGGAGGAGTTATTTGTGCTGCCCGAGCGTTCGGGCAAGCTCATGGCTCTGCGTCCGGACATGACGACCTCCATTGCCCGTGTCGCGGCGACCAAGCTCACAGGCGATGTGCCGCAGCGCTTCTGCTACATTCAGGATGTATTCCGCGCAGGGGCAGCTCCCGGACGGGTACAGGTACGTCAGGCCGGTGTGGAGCTGCTGGGTGCGGTGGGTATCCGCGCCGACGCCGAGATCATCGCGTTGGCGGCGGAAGCGTTGGCTCATACCGCCGGCAGTTACCGCATTGAAATCGGTCACGCGGGCTTCTACAAGAGCCTGGCGGCGTCTCTTAACGAAAATGAAAGCTTCCTTGAGGAGCTGCGTTCGCTTATCAACCGCAAGAATTTCGCGGCTCTCACCGATCTGCTGGCTCCCTACCGGGATCGTCCGGCCTATGCCGCCCTCTGCCGCTTGCCCCAGCTCTTCGGCGGTGAAGAAGTGCTGGACGAAGCGCTGGCGCTGGCCAATGGCTGTGCCGCCACCACCGAGATTGAGTATCTGCGCGAGATTTTCCGCGAGCTGCAGGCTGCGGGCTTTGGCTCCAACGTTATGATCGACCTGGGGCTTGTGCATCACATGGACTATTACACCGGCGTTGTGTTCCGCGGTTATGTGGCGGGTGCCGGTTCTCCCGTGCTTTCCGGGGACGCTACGACGGTCTGACGGGGCTTCTGGGCAAGGCGATGCCCGCTACCGGTTTCTCCGCCGACGTGGAGGCGCTGTGTGCCGCCATGCCGCAGATGGAAGAGGAGCCGCTGCGCTATCTGCTCCACATCCGCCGGGGCGCTTTACGCCGGGCGATGGATTTCATGGACTCCCGCGCCGGTCAGTGTGCGCTGTCTCCCTTCGAGGACGAGACAGAGAGCGCGGCTTTGGCTGCCAAGCAGGGCGCAAAGCTCATCGTGATCGAATAAAGGAGGGGTGTACGGTATGCAGAACCTGAAAATTGCCCTGACCAAGGGCAGGCTTGAGAAAAAAGCCGTTGCGCTGTTTGAAGAGGCCGGTTATGACTGCACCTCTCTGCATGATCCCGGCAGAAAGCTGCTGCTGGATATCGACTGTCCCGCAGGGGATGCCCCTGCCATGAGTGCGGTGCTTGCCAAGGCGCCCGACGTCATCACCTATGTTGAGCGCGGCGTGTGCGATCTGGGTATCGTGGGCAAGGACACCATCATGGAGCTGGGTACGAGCTTTTATGAGGTGCTGGATCTGGGCTTTGGCAAATGCCGGTTTGTGTTGGCTGCCCAACCTGAGACGGAGTTCAACGCTTCCTACAAAACCCGCGTCATCGGTACCAAATATCCCGAAGTGACCCGTGCTTTCTTTGCCAAAAAGGGCATGGAAGTGGATATTGTCAAGATCGAGGGCTCGGTGGAGCTGGCCCCGCTGCTGGGTCTGGCCGACGGTATCGTAGACATTGTGGAAACCGGCACGACGCTGAAGGAAAACGGCCTGGTTATCAAGGAAGAAGTGGCGCCGGTGAGTGCGCGATTGATCGTGAATCTGGCCAGTATGAAGATGAAGAAGCGCGAGCTGCTCGCTCTCATTGAGAAGCTGCAGACGCTGTTACAGGAGAAAGACTGATGCTGTTGGAAATCGTCCGCGCGGAAGCTGCGCGGGAAAAACTGGCCGCGATGCGCCGCCGCGCATCTCAGGCTGATGCTAAGATCACCGAGGCTGCCCGCGCCGTCCTCGAGGACATTCGGGAAAACGGCATTGACGCCGTGCAGAAGTATTCGATGCAGTTTGACAAGGCCCCTGCCCGTGAGATCACGGCGGAGGAGTTACAGGCAGCGTATGATGCCTGTGATGCATCCCTGCGGGAGTCTCTTGAGCGTGCGGCGGAGAATATCCGGGCCTATCATATGCAGAGGGTACCGGAAAGCTGGAGCTGGGAAAAGAGTGAAGGCCGGATTCTAGGTCAGCAGGTGCGCGGTCTTGACCGGGTGGGTCTTTATGTCCCCGGCGGCACGGCTGCCTATCCGTCCAGCGTACTCATGACCGCGATCCCGGCCCGCTGCGCCGGTGTGCGCGAGATCGTCATGGTGACCCCGCCGACCCGCCATCTGAGTGGGGCGGTACTGACTGCGGCGAAGATTGCGGGCATTGACCGCGTATTTGCCGTGGGCGGTGTGCAGGCCATTGGTGCGCTGACCTACGGTGCGGGCTTCATCCCCAGAGTTGACAAGCTCGTGGGTCCCGGCAACGCCTATGTGGCCGCTGCCAAGCGTCTGGTATTCGGCTCGGTGGACATCGACATGGTGGCAGGTCCCTCAGAGGTGCTGGTGCTGGCCGACGAGAGTGCCGATCCCCGCTTTGTGGCGGCGGATTTACTCAGCCAGGCCGAGCATGACGAGCGTGCGGGCATCATTCTGGTGACGGATTCGGTGAAGCTTGCCGAAGATGTGGCGTTTGAGCTTGAACGGCAGTCGGTGAGACTTGAGCGTCGGCAGATCATCGTGAAGAGTGTGACGGACTTTGGCGCGGCGATTGTGTGCGATAATATGGAAGCCGCCGTGGAAATGGCAAACGAGATTGCGCCGGAGCATCTGGAAATCGTGACGGAGAACCCCCGCGCGCTGCTGCCCGGTATCCGCAACGCGGGTGCTGTGTTCCTGGGCGAGTGGTCCCCGGAGCCGCTGGGTGACTATATGGCAGGTCCCAGCCACGTGCTGCCGACCTCCGGGTCTGCGAGATTTTTCTCACCTCTGGGCGTTGACAGCTTCATCAAGCGCATGTCCGTCATCGAATACGGGCGCGACGCGCTGCTGGAGGATGCGCAGGACATTCTGCGTATTGCGCGCACCGAAGAGCTCACCGCTCATGCCAATGCCGTGGAACAGCGGCTCATCAGAGAGGGGATTGAAGCATGAAACTGCCCGAGAAACTCACCAATTTAACCCCTTATATCCCGTCTGAGAACAAATACCGCATCAAACTGGACGCAAACGAGAACGCTGAGACCATTCCGGAGCGCATCCGGCTCAGAGCCGCGCAGATGATCGCGTCGGCCGATCTTAACCGGTATCCCGATGCCGCCTGCGATGCCCTGCGCAGAAAAGCGGGCGCCTATTTCGGCATTCCGGCGGAAAATCTCGGTGTCGGCTGCGGTTCTGACGAGCTGCTGAGCGTTCTGGTCAACAATTTCGTGGAAAAGGGCGGCAAAGTGCTGGTCACCGAGTTTGACTTTTCCATGTACAAGTTCTACGCCGAGGTTTCCGGCTGTGAGGCCATTGTCCTGCCCCGAAACGATAAGCTCGGCATTGATGCTGACCTGCTCATCGAAACCGCCCGGCGTGAGCAGCCCGGTATGATCCTCTTTTCAAACCCCGGCAATCCCAACGGTCAGGGATTAAAGGCCGACGTGGTGCGCCGGATTGTGACCGAGTGCGACTGTCTGGTGGTCGTGGATGAGGCGTACATGGACTTCTGGAGGGAGTCGGTACTTGCAGATGTGGGCAAGTATGAAAACCTGATCGTACTGCGCACCTGCTCCAAGGCTCTGGGACTGGCGGGCGTTCGCTGCGGCTTCATTGCGGCGACGGAAACCATCATCGGTTACTTCAACGCCGTGCGTTCTCCTTATAATATGAATATGCTGACCCAGATGCTGGCAGCGGCGGCCTTTGACGAGCCCGACGAGCTGCGGCGCATGACCGAGCTCTGCGTTGCCAGAGCCGATTCTCTGCGGCTGATGGCGCGCGGTCTGGCGGCGGCTCATCCCAACCTGGTCGAATACATCCACACGGTGACAAACTTTGTCCTGATTCGTCCCTTTGATGCGGAATACTGCTACAAGAAGCTGCTGGAACGCGGCATCTGCGTGCGGCATCTGGGCAAGTTCCTGCGCATTTCGGCGGGCACCGATGCGGAAAATTCCGAGGTTATCCGGGCCCTGGACGAGCTGATGACGCAGCGGGAGGATGAGCAATGAGAGAGGCAATTGTTGAGCGCAAAACCCGTGAGACCGACATTTATGTGAAGGTCTGTCTGGACGGCGGCGAGGTGAAGATTGACACCGGCATCGGCTTCTTTGATCACATGCTGACCGCTCTTGGCAAGCACGGCGGAATGGGTCTTGAGGTGCGGGTGAAGGGCGACCTGGAAGTGGACTGTCATCACACCATTGAGGACACCGGCATTGCCCTGGGTCAGGCGATCCGCGAGGCGCTGGGCGACATGCGGGGCATTCGCCGCTATGCCGACTGCCGGATTCCCATGGACGAGGCGCTGGCTGAGTGTGCGCTGGACATCAGCGGACGTGCCTATCTCGTCTTTCATGCGGAGTTTACCAATCCTGCCTGCGGTGGTTACGACTGCTGCATGACCGAGGAATTCATGCGGGCGCTGGCGTTCAATGCCGGGATCACGCTGCATCTGGGCTGCCCCTACGGCAAAAACGATCACCACAAGATCGAGGCGCTTTACAAGGCACTGGCCCGGGCGCTGCGGGCAGCTATGCGTGTGGAAGGCACGGAGATACCGTCCACCAAGGGGGTCTTATAATGATCGCAATTGTGGATTACGGTGTGGGAAACCTGCACAGTGTGGCAAGTTCCCTGCGGTATGTGGGCGCTGACACCATCGTTACGGCGGATGCCGGGGAAATCGCCCGGGCCGACGCCATCATCCTGCCGGGTGTGGGTGCATTCCCGGACGCGGCGGAGAGTCTTGCACGTACGGGGCTTGTGCCGGTCATCAAGGAAGAGGTTTGCCGCAAGCCTTTGCTCGGCATCTGCCTTGGCATGCAGCTTTTATTCACGGATTCCGACGAAAAGCGGTTTTGCCGGGGTCTTGACCTGATCCCCGGGCACATCCGGCGGATTGAAACGCCGGAAAAGCTTCCCCAGATCGGCTGGAACAGTCTGACGGTGACCAATCCCTGTGCGCTGACCTCCCGCATGAGCGGTGGGGAGTATGTATACTTCGTGCACAGTTACATGGCGTATGCCGAGAATCCCGCAGATGTAGCGGCAGTGACGGACTACGGCACCTGCGTGACCGCGATGGTACACCGGGGCAATGTCTACGGCTGCCAGTTCCATCCGGAGAAGAGCGGCGACGTGGGTCTGGACATCCTGAAAGGGTTTTGCGAGTTACTGTAACATATAAAAACATCCGCAGAGCAGGTGAATTGCTCTGCGGATGTTCTGCTTTTCGGAGAAAGGAGCGGGCGCTGCGCTGCCGTCAGTTTCCGACCAGCTCATCAATCGTCGTGGTGACGGTATCGTAGTCAACCCTGGGGATGAGATAGGTATGGCGGGCGGTGGTATCCTCCTGCCAGCGGGTGATGCCGCCGTCGTCCACGGTGACGCGGCCGTAGGGATGCAGGAACCAGTAGGTGTCCGGACGGATTGCCTCGAGCATGGCGGTATGATCCCAGCTTTCGCGGCCGGTGCGGCCTGCGGGATGGAGTTCATAGGCACGGCGCACGGGGTTATCGGCGCGGGCATCCCGGGCAAAGGTTTTCATGGTCACGCAGTAGAGGCCGATTTCGTAGCTGGAGAAGGTAAGTATGCCCGGCCAGAGGTCGCAGACGGTCTGGGCTGCCGGGATATCGCAGCGGATGTTCCACTCGGCGGGCACCAGGTTGCCCGGAGAGAGCTCCATCGGCCATGTGGCGGCGAAGCGGCCGCCCATGACAACGGTACGGGCTACCTTTCGGGCAATGAGCTCACGGCCGGTGAGCGGGGAGTGCACGTCGGGGGCGCTGGTCACGAGCCGTGCAAGGCTTGACAGATAACCGGTGACCACCAGCGTCACCGAGGCGTCCTCTGCATCGGCGAGAGTTTTGCGCAGGATATCAAGGGTATCGGGGAAGCTGTCATACTTTTCCGGGGGATAATCGTTGGGAAATTCCCGGCAGAGCTGCTCGCAGTAGGTACCTTTTTCACCGCTGCCGCGGGTGTGGTTGATGCCGACGGGGACGATGCGGCCGTAGTAGCGGTTGATGGCGTCGATGCATCCGGCGACGTAGGGGGAGGCGTAGCAGGCGGTGACGGCGAGAAGCTCGGCTTCGCCGCGGCTGCAGAGGTTATGGAGCATGGCAAGGGCGCCTGCATCGTCGCAGTCGCCGCCGATGTCGGTATCGAAGATGATTTTGACGGGCTTTTTGGCAGTCATGGGTGAACCCTCCGCTGTATTTGAAATGGAAGAAGGTAGGGCTGTTTACTCCACAATCACGCTGACGCCGTCGGGAATGGCGACGATTTCGCGGCCTGCGGTGAGGGTATAGGCAAGGCTGAGCGCGGCATCCAGATCGGCGCACCAGTGCATACCCATGCCCTCGACGGTATCACGGGCGATGGGCTCGGTGACCATGATGACGCGTGCCTTGAGCATGACACGGGCGAGAATCTGCGCCTGCCACTGATCGGGCAGGGTGTCCTCGGCGGCGATGGGGGCAGCCCTGTCCAGCACGGCCTGGGGATTACCGCCCACGTCGGCAAACCAGCGGTAGAAGCCCTCGCCGCCGGAGCCGTCGGCAGAGGCTGCCATGCAGATGATGACGCCGCCCTCACGCACACAGCCCTCGGCTGCGGTCATGGACTTGACGGCCTGATAGACGTTCTGATCCAGCGGGTAGCCGCCGTTGGTGGTGATGACGATATCACCGGGCGTATGAGGAACGCGGCACTTTTCCAGGGAGAAGGCGCAGCCTGCTTCATGAGCCTTGAAGGGATCACCGGCAAAGGCGCGCACGACGCGCTTATCGGCGTCGATGATGACGTTGAGGATGAAGGCAAGGCCTGCAAGTTTTGCCGCGGCGCACATATCGGCGTGAATGGGGTTTCCTTCCAGCACACCGGTGCGGGCGCGGGGATCGTCGATGAGGCGATAGCAGTGATTGGACATGACGGACTTTGCCGAGGCGATGCCGGGGAGGATGGATTTGCGGCCGCCGGAGAAACCGGCGAAGAAGTGGGGCTCGATGAAGCCTTCGGAGACCACGATATCGGCCCAGTCCACCTCGGAATCCACGCTGAGCTTACAGCCGGAGGGCAGGGTTCCCTTGGAGGAAAGCTTTGAATCATCAAACGCGTCGTGGACGAGGATGGTCTCCCGCAGAGCGATCTCATCGCCGAACTTATCGCGCAGCTCTGCCACGGTGGTGGAGCGGTGCACGCCGGTGGCGACGAGGATATGGATATCGGCTGAGGGGTTTCCCAGTCTGATCTCGGAGAGCAGCACGGGAAGGGTGACCTTTGAGGGCACGGGGCGGGTGTGGTCGGAGGTGATGACGAGCACGCGGGACTTATCCTTTACAAGCTCTGAAAGGCGGGGAGAGCCGATGGGATTTTCCAGCGCCTCACGGACGGTGAGGGTCTGGTTTTCGGCGGCCTCGAGGGTGTGAAGCTGGGACGTGAGGACGGCGCAGGGGGTATCAAAGTCGTGGGTTATATGGTTTTTTCCGTAAGGGAAGGTGATGGTGGTCATGGGGCAAGCCTCCGTTGATGTGAGATGTGGGTTTTGAGGATATTATACCGTGAAAGCGGGAAATTGGCAAGGGGTTTAGGGCGTGGAAAGCGTGAGACGGGTATTTTTCAGGGGCAGAGGCGGAAAAAAGTGCGCGCAGACGGGGTTCGGGACAATTTATTGACAAGCTTCCCGAAATCAGGTATACTAAAACTAACGAAAACAACTGTGGAGGATTCTTTCATGCAGCACGAAAAGTTTCATTATGCCGATAAAGCCGCTCTGGATGCAGAGCTTGCCAAACTGGGCGTTAAGCTGCCCTACAGCGAAGATCTGAAGGTTCTCGGTGATCCTGTTACCTTCGGCGGCGTGACCAGCGCCAACCGTTTCGTCATCCAGCCCATGGAAGGCTGCGACGGTACCGCCGACGGCTCTCCCGATGAGCTCACCATCCGCCGCTACGACCGTTTTGCCGAGTCCGGCGCGGGTCTGATCTGGGCCGAGGCCTGTGCCGTGGTGCCTGAGGGCCGCGCCAATCCCCGTCAGCTCTGGCTGCACGAGGGCAATCTCGAGGCCTACAAGGTGTTTGTGGAGCGCATCCGCGAGAAATGTCAGGCGAAGTTCGGCTTTAACCCCGTGATCATCCTGCAGTGCACCCATTCCGGCCGTTATTCCAAGCCCGAGGGTACGCCCGCCCCTATGATTGCCTACAACAATCCCCTCTTTGAAAAGGACAAGCCCATCGATGCTTCCCGCATCGTGACCGATGAGTATCTGGACACTCTGCCGGAGTATTATGCCAAGGCTGCCAAGCTTGCCGAGGCTGCCGGTTTTGACGGCGTGGACATCAAGGCCTGCCATCGCTATCTGGTCAGCGAGACTCTGTCCGGCTTCAACCGTCCCGGTCGCTACGGCGGCAGCTTTGAAAACCGCACCCGTCTCTTCCGCGATGCTGCTGCTGCGGCGAAGTCTGCGGTGTCCGCCGGATTCCTTGTCACCTCCCGCATGAACGTCTACGACGGCTTCCCCCGTCCCTACGGTTTCGGTATCAGCGAGGCCGACGGCAAGACCCCCGATCTGGCAGAGCCCATCGCCCTCATTCAGTACCTGCAGAAGGAACTGGGCTACAAGCTCATCGACATCACCATCGGCAATCCCTACGTCAATCCCCATGTGAACCGTCCCTACGATATGGGCGGCTATGTGCCCGATGAGCATCCGCTGGAGGGCGAGGCCAGAATGTTTGATTGTGTGGGCGCCATCAAGCGTGCCTGCCCCGAGCTCACCGTTATCAGCTCCGGTCACACCTATCTGCGTGCGTTTGCGCCCCAGCTGGCTGCGGGCTGCATCGCCGAAGGCGTATCCGACATGGCGGGCTTTGGACGCATGGCCTTTGCATACCCCGAGTTTGCCGCGGACATTCTTGAAAAGGGCAAGCTGGACCCGAAGAAGCTCTGCATGACCTGCGGCAAATGCACCGAGCTCATGCGTGCGGGCAAGACCCCCGGCTGCGTGCTGCGCGACAGCCTCTACACCGCACTTTACAAAGAGACCTTTCTGAACAAGTAAGGAGGATATGACTATGAAAAAGCTGGCAGTGATTACCGGCGCCCGCCGTGGTATCGGTCTGGGTATCGCCAAGGCTCTGGGCGACGAAGGCTACCGTCTGCTCATCTGCGCCACCTCCGACGAAGCTCCCGAGACGCTGGAAGCCCTCTCCGCTTACGAAGTGGAATATATGCGCTGCAACATCGCAGACGCTGCCGACCGCGACAGGCTGCTGGATCGTGCCGAAGCCTACGGCCGCATCGACGTGCTGGTCAACAATGCAGGCGTTGCCCCGAAGGTGCGTCTGGACATTCTCGAGACCACCGAGGAGAGCTTTGAGCGTCTCATGGACATCAACCTCGAGGGAACCTTCTTCATGTGCCAGAATGCGGCTAACCGCATGATCGCCATGCAGAACAGGGGGATTGAGGACTATCGTCCCCGCATCGTCAACATCTCCTCCATCAGCGCCTACACCTCTTCCGTGAGCCGCGGCGAATACTGTATCTCCAAGGCGGGTATTGCCATGGTGACTCAGCTCTTCGCGGATCGTCTGGCTGAGTACGGCATCCCGGTCTTTGAAGTGCGTCCGGGCATCATCCGCACCGACATGACCGCCGCTGTGACGGAAAAGTATGAAAAGCTCATCGCCGAGGGTCTGCTCCCCATCGCGCGCATGGGTACGCCCGAGGATGTGGCGGGCTGCGTGGTTGCCGCGTGCTCCGGAAAGCTCGACTACACCACCGGTCAGGTGCTCAACGCCGACGGCGGCTTTGCCCTGCGCAGACTGTAAGGGTTAACGCATTATGAAAATGACGTCTTATACCGTGGGCGGGCGCATCCTGCCCATGATTGAAGTACATACGGCGGTGATCGGCACGGGCTGTGCCGGTTTCAATGCTGCTGACAGTTTATACACGCTGGGTGTGCAGGATATCGTCATCCTCACCGAGGGTGTGAACATGGGTACCTCCCGCAACACCGGCAGCGACAAGCAGACCTATTACAAGCTCACTCTTTCCGGCGGCGGCTCCGATTCCGTGCGCGAAATGGCCCAGACTCTCTTCGAGGGCGGCGGCATGGACGGTGATACCGCGCTGTGCGAGGCTGCGGGCTCGGTGAAGGGCTTTATGAAGCTTGCCTGTCTCGGCGTTCCCTTCCCCACGGATGCTTTTGGCGAGTACATCGGCTACAAGACTGACCACGATCCCCGCACCCGTGCCACTTCCGCAGGTCCTCTGACCTCGAAGTTCATGACCGAGGCGCTGGAACGTGCGGTTCGGGAAAAGGGGATTCAGATTCTCGACGGCTGGCAGGCGATTCGCCTGCTGAACGACGGCGAGCGGGTGACGGGACTTCTCTGCGTGGACAATCTGACCGGTGAGTACCGGCTGGTGAAGTGCCGGAACGTGATTCTTGCCACCGGCGGCCCTGCGGGCATCTATTCGGCCTCCGTCTATCCCGAAAGTCAGACCGGTTCCACCGGCCTTGCGGTGGAGGCGGGCGCTGCCTGCGCAAACTTCGCCGAATGGCAGTACGGTCTTGCCTCCATCGACTTCCGCTGGAATGTTTCCGGCACCTATCAGCAGGTACTGCCCCGCTACATCAGCGTGGACGACGAGGGCGTGGAGCGGGAGTTCCTGGCCGATGCTCTGGGCGAGGCGCGTGCCCTGGACATGACCTTCCTGAAAGGCTATCAGTGGCCCTTTGACGTGCGCAAGCGCGACGGCTCGTCCGTGGTTGACATGCTGGTGCACCGGGAAACGGAAGCCGGACGCAAAGTATACATGGACTTCCGGCGCGAGCCGCGCGGTCTTGAATCCGGCGACTTTTCCATCCTCGGCGAGGAAACCCGTCAGTATCTGGAAGCCAGCCATGCGATGATGGCAACGCCCATCGCGCGTCTTTTACACATGAACCCGGCGGCGGTGGAGCTCTACCGCAGTCACGGGATTGATCTGGAGCGTGAGCCTCTGCGGGTCGCGGTCTGCGCGCAGCATCACAACGGCGGTGTGGCGGTGGATGCGGGCTGGCAGAGCTCGGTGCGTGGTCTTTATGTCTGCGGCGAGGCGGCAGGTACGCTGGGCGTATACCGTCCCGGCGGCAGTGCGCTCAATGCTACGCAGGTAGGCTCGCTGAGAGCAGCCGAGAGCATTGCCTACGACCGTGACGAGGCAGTGGGCGACTTCCGCAAATCCTGCCTCTGTATCCCTGCGCTGCTTGAAAAGTGCGGCGAGTGTCTGCGCAAGGGTTCACGCGGCAGCTGGTTGGAGAACCGTCTGCGCCGTCAGGCTCTGATGACCCGGGTATGTGCCCATTTACGTGACCGGGAAGGCATTGCAGCGGCGATTGCTCAGCTGGAAGGCGAGCTTGCCGCGTTCTGGGAGACGGAAACGGTTTCCGATGTGCGGGAATACGCGCAGTTATGGAAGAATTACGACCTGCTGCTTGCGCAGCTGGCGCTTCTGCATACGGCGGCCTACACGGCGTCTCACTTCGGCAGCCGTGGTGCGGCTCTTGTGGTGGGCGACGAGCCTGAGGGTCCCGAAACCGGCAACGTGCAGACCCAGACCGTCTATCAAAACGGTGTATTTGCGGTATCAGCCCGTTCCGTGCGTCCGATTCCGCAGCCTGACGAGTGGTTTGAGAATGTCTGGCGTGAATATCGGGAGAGAACGGGGAAATAATTTAAAATACAGAGCCTTGGGGCTTTTCTGTAGAACCCTCTGGATGTAACTGATAAGCCTTGGGGCTTTCCCGCAGAACCCTCTGGATGTAACTAATAAGCCTCGGCGGCTTGAGCCTGTCATATGGATGAGGATCCATAGGCCCTGTGCCCTGCGCGGGCACCCCCGGTAACTTTCTTGCTTGTGCAAGAAAGTCACCAAAGAAGCACCCGAAGGAAGGACT
>SVMB01000154.1 GCA_015067675.1 Oscillospiraceae bacterium | reverse complement strand
CGGTTACAACCCCCTGGCCGTTATCGACGCTACCCGTCGTCAGAAGGCCATCATCGAGGCCAAGAAGGGCCCCGCTATGCTGGATGTCGTGACCTACCGTTATGCCGGTCACTCCCCGTCCGACTCCTCCTCCTATCGTGAGAAGGCCGAGATCGAAGCCTGGGAAGCCATCGATCCTCTGAAGACCTATCGTGCCGCCCTCGTCGAGGCCGGTGTCGCCGAAGACAGCGTGATGGCTGGCGTTCAGGGCAAGGTCTTTGAAGAGCTCGAGCATATCCTGAAGATGGCCATCGACGAGAAGATTTCTCCCCGTATGGACCTCATCGGCAATCCCGAGAGCATCAGCTCCCTCATGTTCTCCAACCAGAAGGTCGCCAAGATGGACGATCGTGAGCCCGAAGTCAACATGCCCAAGGAAGAGTGCCCCCGCGTTCAGCAGATCGCCAAGAAGGAGCGCTTCGGCATCAAGGACGGCAAGCCCGTTTCCAAGAACAAGGCTTACAACTTCCGTGACGGCGTCTTCGAAGCTGTTATCGACAAGTACTATGAGGATCCCACCCTCATCTCCTACGGTGAAGATGTTCGTGACTGGGGCGGCGCTTTCGCCGTTTACCGCGGCCTGACCGAGGCTCTGCCTTATCAGCGTCTGTTCAACTCCCCCATCTCTGAAGCTGCCATCGTTGCCGCTGCCGTTGGTTACGGTATGTGCGGCGGCCGTGTCATCGCCGAGATCATGTACTGCGACTTCATCGGCCGCGCCGGTGACGAGCTGTTCAACCAGCTGGCCAAGTGGCAGGCGATGAGCGCCGGCACCCTGAAGATGCCCGTTATCGTCCGTGTTTCCGTCGGTTCCAAGTACGGCGCCCAGCATTCTCAGGACTGGACCTCCATCTGCGCCCATATCCCCGGCCTGAAGGTCTGCTTCCCCGTTACTCCTTACGATGCCAAGGGTATGATGGCTGCTGCCCTCGAGGGCACCGATCCCGTCATCTTCTTCGAGTCTCAGCGTCTGTACGACATCGGCGAGCAGTTCCACACCGAGGGTGTTCCCGCCGAGCATTACGAGATCGAGCTGGGTGAGCCCGACGTCAAGCGCGCCGGTAAGGATATCACCATCCTGTCCATCGGTTCCACCCTGTATCGCGCCACCAAGGCTGCCGATATGCTCAAGGATAAGTACGGCCTCGAGGCCGAGCTCATCGACGCCCGCAGCATCGTGCCCTTCAACTATGAGAAGGTCATCGAGAGCGTTAAGAAGACCGGCCGCATCCTGCTGACCTCTGACGCCTGCGACCGCGGTTCTTACCTCAAGGATATGGCTCAGACCATCTCCGAGCTGTGCTTCGATTATCTGGATGCGCCTCCGGTCGTCGTCGGCGCCCGCAACTGGATCACCCCTGCCCACGAGATCGAGGACTTCTTCTTCCCGCAGCCTGAGTGGATGCTGGATGCCATCAATGAGAAGATCCTGCCCCTGCCCGGTCATGTTGCGACCACCAGCTTCACCTCCAGTGAGATGGTCCGCCGCAATAAGCTCGGTGTGTAATTACCAATAGAATTTAACCCCGCAGGGGGACGCTTTTACCGGGCGTCCCCCTGTCTTTTATATCGGAACATGTGATTTCTGTAACGAAAGGATGGCATAGATACCATGTATACCGTTGAGAACTCCCGACACTTTACAAAACGCATTGATCCCGTGTCAGGAATGACCTGTTATGTCCTTTCCACCCGCGTTGCACCCATTCAGCAGGCCTTTTATTTTGTCAATTCGGGACTTTCGGGAGACGGACGCTATTTCTGGTTCTACTGCGCCTTTCCTCCGACTCCCGGACACTGCATGGGCGTTGTGGATCTGCTCACCGACGAGGTGCGTGTATTCCCCGAGACCTTTGCGGGCGACGCCATCTTCGCGGTGGAACCCGATTCCGGCAATGTCTGGTGGGGAACCGCACAGGGCTACTTCATTCGTACCCCTCATCCGGGGGATAAGCCTCTTCTGGCGGCACCGCTGCCCAGACTGGGCAGATTCGGCGCTGCCGGTACCCATCTGACCTTCTCGCGGGACCGTCGGGAGATGTTTGTGGACATCCAATGTTCCGACCGCTCGGTTCTGGGCAGCATAGACATCGCATCGGGTACGTTTACCGAATGGTTCCGTACGGAGGAAGGCGTTCCCTATAACCATGCCCAGTTTAATCCCGTTGATCCGAATCTTGCCCTGTGTGCCCATGAGTACCATGTGGACAAAGCCACCGGCAAATCCTTCCCGCCGCCCCGTACCGAAGACGGCATCTATCCCCGTCTGCACACCGTAACACGGGATGGCGTGGATACCATGTATCCGCCGATGTACGATGTGGCAGGTCATGAGTGGTGGAGCGCCGACGGCAAAAAGATCTATTACGAGGATGGTCATCGTATCATTCGCTGGGATCTGGAAAAGGGCTGCAACGAGCTTGTGGTGGACGGCGACCGCTTCCATGACCCGGATAAGTTCGACGCCACGGTGTGGCATGCCCACTGCAGCGCAGATGAGAAGTATTTCACGGCTGACTCCGATTATTGGCTGGAAAACTGCCCGCGTTTCTGGCGCGGAAATGCATCACATGTGTCGTTTTACAATACCGTCACCGACCGGCATGTCGATATCGTGAGCTATAACCCAACGGTACCCGAATGGACGCCTGAGCGTCAGTGTCCCTATCATATTGATCCACATCCGCGCTTTGTGCTGAATGATCAGTGGATCACCTTTACTACCACCGTCGATGGCCGCGTTGATGCGGCGATTGCACCGGTTGCGCCGCTGCTGCGGGCAACCGAAGACTAATGACTGTTTAGGAGATTGTACCGATGAAAAAGGTTCTGCTTCTGGGAGACTCTATCCGCATTAACTATCAGGATCTGGTAAAGGAAAAGCTGGAAGGCCGCGCAGAGGTCGTGAGCCCTGAATCCAACTGCGCCTTTGCAAAGTATACGCTGTGCTGCCTTGGCGGCTGGCTCCGTGAGCTGGGAAATCCCGATATCGTCCACTGGAACAACGGCATCTGGGACGCCTGCATCCGCTTTGAGGAGGATGGCCCCTTCACGCCCATCGATGAGTACCTCGACTCGCTGCGCCGCATCCTGCGTGAGCTGCGCAAGACCGGTGCACAGGTGATCTTTGCCACTTCCACACCGCCCCGTGATGAGCATGATAATCAGAACAGAAACCGCATCGCCTGGTATAACCATGAGGCCGTGCGCCTGATGAAGCAGGAGGGAGTTATGATCGATGACCTCTTTGCCGTGATCGATGCAGACCGCGAGGGCCTGATCTGTGACGATTACTGCCACCTCAACGACGCCGGTAAGCAAGCATGCAGTGATGCGGTCGTGAAGTGTATCGAGCAGTACCTGTAAGTACCCTCAAAAGGTATTGCAAATCCGGGACGGATATGCTATAGTTATTATATCACCGTCCAGAAATCACGGAAAACGTACATTTGGGCGGGAGCGCCGCAGACGGATGCTCCTGCCCTTTTGTCGTGACAGGAGGAAACTTGCGTATGCGTCCGGCAAAGAATCAGACGATCCCTTCTGCAGCCGTCCATGGCCTGTATTGGGCCATGAGTGCTGCCTTTTTCGGTTTTATAACGGCCTATCTGGTAGACAGCGGCTTTTCCGATGTGGAGGTCGGCTGGATCTCGGCCGTGATGTACCTTGTCAGCACCTTTGTTGGTCCGCTGACCGGATATATTGCCGATATGCGTATGCCGGCCAGACGTTTTCTGATCTGGAGCTTTTTTCTCAGCGTACCGTTTGTGCTGGCGCTGCCGCTGGTGGTCAGATCTATCTGGATGGTCTTCCTGATCGTACCGATCGTGTCTGTGACGCAGAATCTGGTCTGCGGCGTGCTGGACTCCATGCTCGTGCGCATCAACGAACGCTCCCATAACCTTGATTTCCCCATCAGCCGCAGCTCCGGCTCCATCCTGTATGCCGTTTCCTGCGTGGTTGTCGGCCGGCTGATCGCGGTATTTGGCTATCAGGCCATGTTTGCGGCCAATATCACGATGATGATCGCGACTGTGATTGCGATGCTGTTTTTGGAGTATGTGCCCAGTGCGGCGCAGATGAAGCCGGAGGAGCTGGCTCAGGCCCAGGCGGTGGAAAAGGTCAGCTTCGGCAAGGCGTTCATGCGTCTGCTCAGATGCCGGGAGTATATGGTGTACATCGTCGCGATGACCTTCTTCCTGTATGGTCTGCGTTTGACGCTGGTGTTCCAGGCAAATCTCGTGTTCCCCGTGGGCGGTACTGCCGAGCACGTGGGCTGGGCGGGAGCCGTGGCTGCGGTGTTTGAAGTGCCGTTTGTGCTGATGCTGCGCAATACGCAGAAGTTTTCCAAACGCTGGCTGGCGGCTTTGCTGCTGGGATTGGGTGCCCTCAAGCCTTTCCTGTTCTTCCTGTGGCCGACGGCGGAGATGTTTGTAATCTCACAGGTGTTCCAGGCCATCGCCTATGGCTTTCAGCTGGTATTCTCACTGGACTACATCAAGAAGAATACGCCGCCGGAGCTCTATTCCACGGCAAATATGATCTATACCACCGTCAACATGGGTCTTGGCTGTACGATGGCGGCAATTACCGGCGGCTATATGCT
>SVMB01000153.1 GCA_015067675.1 Oscillospiraceae bacterium | reverse complement strand
CCAGCGGACCTTCATACTGTGCAGCGCCGGTGAGGGGGGCAAAGACGGCATCCGTATCAGCACGATTGGTATAAGCGGTGTATTTCATGGTGATAACTCCTTTTTTGATAGAGCACGTCCCGGGATGGATCACATCCCGGGACGCAAACCAAGCCGGTAAATAACCGGCAAAAAAACTTACAGGGTATCCAGCAGAGCGTTGCCCTTTTCGACGATGATCTCGGCAGTACCGGCTCTGTAGTTGGAGGAACGGGCTTCGTAGCCGCCCTCGTCGTAGGCATCCTGCATGGGGAAGTAGCCTTCGTCGCCGTTGGTCAGGCAGCAGGGCATAACCAGAGCGAAGGACTTGTTCTCCTTGAGGCCGCGGCCGATGCCGGTGAAGGGCTCGCCGGGAACGCCGATGAGGGCCAGCTCGCCGATGGCGATGGAGGACAGCAGCAGCTCGAAGTTATCGGGGCCGGTGGACAGGCGCACCATGCGCAGAGCCTCGGCGACGACGGTGGTCAGCTCCATGCCTTCGAAGGGGATCTGATCGTCATGGCCTTCCTCGTGCAGCTTCTTATAAACATAAGCCTGCTTGAGCTCTTCTTCGGTAGCTTTGTTGGCGGGAACGGAGATCAGCTGCTGCTTGCAGCGGATTTCGTCGACGTCGATGTAGTTGACCTTCTCATAGACAGCCATGATGCCGCCGGCCACGACGTTGGCGATGTGCTTGGCATGAGAGTAGCCGCGATGCACGTCGTCGAAGTCATGGAACATGTTGTTCAGGTCGCCGCCCTTGGCGTTGACGTTGATGTGGTTGACGTCACCCTGCATACCGTTGAGGAAGATAGCCTTGACGCCGGGAATGGCGCGCTCGAGAGCGACGCAGGAGAGGCCGGGCCAGTCAGCGGAGATGAGGTTGCCGCCGATGGTGTCGGGATGGTTGCCGAAGTTGCCGATGACGATGGTATCGGCGCCTTCACGGTCGATACGGACAACATTCAGACGCTCGTCAACATCACCGATGGGATGGAGAATGTCGGGATTGCCGATACCGGGGTTGGTGCGGCAGCCGCCGTCCTTCATGCGGAAACGGCGCACGAACGCAACGTTCTCAGCCTTACCGATGGTCCAGCCGAGCTTACCGGGCTTGAGGTCCTCGATGGCAAAACGCACGGCGTCGGAAACGCGGCGGTTGAAGTAGAGGGGATACTGGTTGTCGATCTCGGCAGTACGGGCAGCGTTGACGAAGGGAGAGGTGTGGGTATGGGTGCAGGTCATGAAGATGTGGTCGGGAGCCAGGCCGTTGTCGGCGGCAATCTGGGCCAGAACGCGCTTGAAGTCAGGCTTGTCGATGTAGCACAGGTCAACGGCGATGATGGCGATGGTTTCCTCACCGACGCGCAGTGCGACGGCACGGGCATACAGATCGTCCAGAACGCCTTCGGCGTTGCGATCCTTGAAGTAACCGGAAATACCGATACCCATCGGAGGGGTGATGACGGTGGAAGCGTAACCGGCATAAAGCTTGCTCATTTGTAAGAGCCTCCTTGATTGTTTTTAAAAGCGGGCAGTTACCCATCTGTTACTATACACCTGTTTGGCTCGAAAGTCAATTCAAAAGTTGGCTGTAAATGCAAAAAGAAAGGAGTACGGATTACTCAGAGACGAACGGCAGTCTCCAAAGCGGCTTTGATGATCCGCGAACGCATATCACCGGGCATCCGCCCGAGAATACGCTCATCCCAGGTACCGCCGTCAAGGCAATCCGCAGCCCAGAGGAACTGATATATCTCTGCATGACGGAAGGCTCCCACCGCCATGACGGATGCACACTCCATCTCCACGCAGGCACAGCCGGCGTCGCGCCGGAGGGCGGCGTTTTTCTGTGTCTCCCGGTAGAAACTGTCCGTTGTCCAGGTTTTGACGAGCTTGCAGGGCAGATGCAGCTCTTCAAAAATACCGGCAAGACGGGATGCCGTGGGGATATCCACCCAGTCGGAGGCGGGAAGATAGTGATAGCTCACGCCCTCGTCGCGGTACGCAGCCTGGGGAATGAGAAGCTGCCCGGCGGTAACGGATTTGTCGAGGCTTCCGCAGCTTCCAAAGTAGAGAAACTTCCGCCCACCCATGGCGATGGTCTCCTCCAGAAGGGCCGCAGCACCGGCACCGCCCAGAAGGGTATTATAAAAGCCGATCTTGCGTCCGGCATATTCAAAAGCGTAGAGAGGGATTGCCCGGCCTGCGGTCAGCTGCCCGATCTGTTCGGCTTCAACGGTGCCGAGCAGAGTATCGGCCATTTTCTGCGAGAATACAACGACAAAGGTTTCTGGAAAACCCGGGACAGGGGAGTACACCTGCTGCGGATCGATGATGGCGGGGGATTCGGCGTCAAAGCTTGTGATGATGCTCATGTCGGCACCTCCTGTGAAAGAATTTGAATCAGTATATCGCCGAAGAGCGATGTTGTCAAGCTTTTTTTCGAGTGACTTGCAGACTTGTCTTGACAAATGTACGGTTTGTGATATGATATAATCATACGTATGTTCGACACTTGGGCGGCGTGCAGGTATTTACGGCGGAGGTGAGGATCGCTTGCATTTTGTGGATGCCAAAGGGCTGTTGTCAGCGCATAATGGCATGAATATTTACCGTGGCTGTACCCATGGATGCATCTACTGTGATTCGCGGAGCTGCTGCTACAATTTCACCCATGAATTTGAAGATATCGAGGTAAAACGCAACGCGCCGCAGCTTCTGGAACAGGCGCTGCGTGCCAAACGACGCCCCTGTATGATCGGTACCGGTGCGATGTGTGATCCTTATATGCATTGTGAAGAGGAGCTGGGACTGACGCGGCGCTGCATCGAGCTCATCGAACGCTACGGCTTCGGGCTGTCGATCCAGACAAAGTCTGACCGCATCCTGCGGGATATTGATCTGCTGGCGCGCATCAACCGAAAGACCAAATGCGTGGTGCAGATCACGATGACGACCTATGACGAGGAGCTCTGCCGGATTGTGGAACCCAATGTCTCCACCACCGCGCGGCGGTTTGAAGTGCTGCAGGCGATGCACGAGCGGGGGATTCCCACGATTGTCTGGATGACGCCGATCCTGCCCTGGATCAATGATACCCGGGAGAATGTGGAAGGGATCCTGGATTACTGCGTGCGTGCTCATGTGTACGGAATCATTACCTTCGGCATGGGGATGACGCTGCGCGACGGTGATCGGGAGTATTACTACGCTGCCCTTGACAGGCATTTCCCGGGACTCAGCACGCGCTACCGTCAGACGTACGGCAATGCCTATGAGCTGCCCAGTCCCCATCATGAGACGCTGATGCCGATTGTCTATGAAACCTGCCGTCGGCATGGTATTCGCAGCGACACAGGCGGGCTGTTTGCGTGGATGCACGAGTTTCCCGAAAAATTCGAACAGCTCAGTTGGGGCTGAATGACACGCAGGACTTGTCAACCATGAGCGACTGTGGTACAATGAAGGTACAACATCTGAAAGGAATGGCTGACATGTTACAGAAAGCGACCATCACCAATACGTTCTCTTTCCGTCCCGAAGAGGGCATCAGCCCCTATATGGGTTTTATGAGCTTCCAGCACTTCCGCGGCGAGAAGCTTTATTCCGACTGTGTGGTTCTGCCGGAGCGCAATTACACCGAAACCGAGCATTACGAATGCTATCCGATTCCGGATTATGTGGAACAGAACGGCCGCGAAGAGGGGTATTATCCCGATTCTTCCGTGGTTTACATCCGTGCGCTGTGGAAGGAATTTGAGCCCGAGCGCGGTGTGTATAACTTTGATCTGCTGGATCAGATCATCGCCGATGCGCTGGCTCATCGCCAGACCCTGATCTTTCGCCTGATGGCCCACTCCACCCGTGCCTGCGATGACGTGCCGGAGTGGCTCAAAACCCTGATTCCGTGCCCCGAGCGTCCCGACGGGATGCGTGTCAAGGATTCTCCCACCGATCCGCTGTTCATTGAACTGTTCTGTGAACTCGTTAAGAAGATCGCAGAGCGCTACGACGGCAATCCGGTCTTTGACTGCATCGATATCTCCCTGCCCGGCTCCTGGGGTGAGGGTCACAACCTCCATCTGTATAGCCCTGAGGATCTGCAGAAGATGGTGGACGCCTATGTGAAGAACTTCAAGCACACCCAGCTCATCGGTCAGTGCTCCCGTCCGGAGCTTTTGCAGTATGCAAGCAGCTTTGCGCCTGTCGGCTGGCGCGGTGACGGCCTGGGTGAGCCTCACCATACCTTTGAAATGTATCCCGAACGTATTGCAAAGATCCCGGAGCTTTGGAAGCAGGGCCCGGTGTCGTTTGAGTCCTACTGGTGGCTTGGCGAGTGGCAGCGCAAGGGCTGGGATGTGGATCGCATCATTGCCCAGACGCTGGAATGGCATCTGAGCTCCTTCAATGCCAAGTCTCTGCCGGTTCCCAACGAGTGGAAGGACAAGGTGGATGCCTGGGTTGCGAAGATGGGCTATCACTTCGTGATTGATTATGCGAAGCTTCCTGAAAAGGCTGCCGCAGGCGATACGATGGAGCTTGGGCTCGGCATTGATAACCGCGGCGTGGCGCCGCTCTACCGTAAGCTGCCGCTGCAGGTGCGTCTGTGCAATGAAAACGGCTCTTACATCCTC
>SVMB01000152.1 GCA_015067675.1 Oscillospiraceae bacterium | reverse complement strand
GTGATCTACATCCTCGACCCCGGGATGTACGAAAACGTGAAGCGTGCAGGCGGCCTGATGCCGCTCTCCGAGGCGCTGGGCGAAACGCCCGCAGGCGCGATCGATGAATACGGCATGCGGCTGAAGGAGACGAAATTCGCGCAGTTTTACAGCGCGATGGACGTGTTCCCCGAGGACTCCGTCCTATGCATCCGCCGCGTCTCCACCATGTCCGTCTTCAAGGGCCAGAAGAAAACCGAGCGCATCCACTCCTGGCACGTGGATCTGTTCCGGAATCTGGTGAACTTTGAATTCCCCGAAGGCTATACGGCCCCCACCGCCCCCGCAGAGAGCGCAGGCTGAGAAAAAAACTTTCTCAATAAAATATTCCGCACTAAATCCCCCACCAAGATCCCCTCATCAGGATCCCCTCATCAGGATCCCCCCACCAAGATCTCCCCTCACCAGGATAATCCCCCACCAAGACACCTCGCTTCCCAATAACCCGCGCCGCGAAGGTATTGCCATAAGGCAATACCTTCGCGGCGCAAACTAAAACAACCAGCAGCGCCCCGCGCGAAACCCTCACCGCAAGCCAAGGATGGTGGGGATGGGGGGCCCCCGGAGGGGGGAAGGGGCAGGAAAACTTCGGCGCCTGAGATGGTTTCCTGCCCCTTCCCTCGAACAAGTTTGCATATCGATCGTTCGGCCGGCAAACCTCCAATCCAATCGCAAAAAATTCCGCAAAACCCTTGACATCCCGCACGGAAAGTGCTATAATATTCTTACCTCGCGCAGAGGGTTCTTTTTTTGTGTGCCAACACATCCCCTGCCACCGAGGGAGGTACGCGGCCAACGCGCCGCATCAACGGAGCCCCGCTCCGAATTTATCAGGAGGTGCCGACCATGAGAGTCAAGATCACTCTCGCCTGCAGCGAATGCAAGCAGCGCAATTACAACACAATGAAGAACAAGAAGAACGATCCGGATCGTCTCGAGATGAACAAGTATTGCCGCTTCTGCCGCAAGCATACTCTCCACAAGGAATCCAAATAATTTTAAGGAGAAGAGCAATGGCTGAAAACGAAAAGAAAACTCAGGACGCTGAGGTCAAGGAGACCGCAGTTGCTGAGAAGAAGGCCGCCAAGCCCGCAAAGGCCAAGAGCGATAAGCCTTCCCTCGGCTCCCGAATCGCCGCCTGGTTCCGTTCGACCAAAGCTGAGCTGAAAAAGGTCGTCTGGACGCCGAAAAAGACCGTTATCCGGAATACCGCTCTGACCCTCGTGGCGATGGCCGCGTTCGGGCTGGTGATCGGACTTCTGGACTATGCTTTCTCCTCCGCGATAGTCGGTCTCAGCCTGATTATCTGACGGGAGTGGAAGAATGAGCGACATCAATGAGATGAACGCCGGGCCGAGATGGTATGTGGCTCATACCTACTCCGGCTACGAAAACAAGGTCAAAATGAACCTTGAGAAAATCGTCGAAAACCGCGGCCTCGGTCACCTGATTTTCGACGTGCGCATTCCGATCGAGACCATCGTGGAATCGGACGGAGGCGTGGAGCGCGAGATCGAAAGCAAGATCTTCCCGTCCTATGTGCTCGTGAAAATGATCATGACGGACGAGAGCTGGCATGTTGTCCGCAACATTCGCGGCGTCACAGGCTTCGTCGGCCCGGGATCCAAGCCGGTTCCGCTGACCGATGAGGAGGCTGCCGCCATCATCGAAGAGGATCTTTCCGTCAGCACCGCAAAGACGGCGCAGATCGGCGATACCGTCGACATTGTCGAGGGCATCTTCGCCGGCTACAGCGGCCGCCTCAGCGAGATCTCCGCAGACGGCACGGAAGTTACCGTCGTCGTATCCACGGTCGGACGTGATATGCCGATCAATCTGGACGTCAAGCATATCCGCAAAACGGAGCACTGACAGTCCGGTTTATATCGGGAGCCGGCCTCCCGGACAGGCTTTGCCTGCCTATGAGCCGGATCACTGTGGGAGGGAGAAAATTTCTTTAATTCTCCCGTCATAAACCACGCATGGAGGTTTCTTTTATGGCAAAGAAAATCGTTGGTTACGTGAAACTCCAGCTGCAGGCCGGTAAGGCTACTCCTGCCCCGCCGGTAGGCCCTGCGCTGAGCCAGTACGGTATCGCAATCCCCAACTTCACCAAGGAATTCAACGCGCGCACCCAGAAGGATATCGGCCTGATCATCCCGGTCGTTATCACCGTGTACGCTGACCGTTCCTTCACGTTCATCACCAAGACCCCGCCGGCAGCCGTTCTGATCAAGAAGGCCTGCGGCATCGAGACTGCTTCCGCTACGCCGAACAAGACCAAGGTCGCTCAGCTGACCAAGGAGCAGGTGAAGCAGATCGCCGAGACCAAGATGCCCGACCTCAACGCCGCTTCTCTCGAGGCTGCTATGAGCATGGTCAAGGGTACTGCCCGTTCTATGGGTATCACGGTAGAGGAATAAGGAGGACGGACAGATGAAAATGGGTAAGAAATATACTGACAGCGTAAAGCTGCTCGAGAAGGCAAAGCTGTACGATCCCGCTGAGGCGATCGAGCTCGTCTGCCAGACTTCCAAGGCTAAGTTCGATGAGACCATCGAGCTGCACGTCCGTCTGGGCGTTGACTCCCGCCACGCTGACCAGCAGGTCCGCGGCGCCGTAGTCCTCCCCAACGGTACCGGTAAGACCGTCCGTACCCTCGTATTCGCAAAGGGCGACCGCGCGAAGGAGGCTCAGGAGGCCGGTGCTGACTACGTCGGCGATGTGGATCTCGTTGAGAAGATCACCAAGGAGAACTGGTTTGAGTTCGATATCGTTATCGCTACCCCCGACATGATGGGTACCATCGGTCGTCTGGGTAAAGTCCTCGGCCCGAAGGGCCTCATGCCGAACCCGAAGGCCGGCACCGTCACCATGGACGTTGCCCGTGCTATTCAGGAGGCTAAGGCCGGTAAGATAGAGTACCGTCTCGACAAGACCAATATCATCCACTGCCCCATCGGCAAGGCTTCTTTCGGCGCTGAGAAGATCACCGAGAACTTCAACGCTCTCATGGGCGCGATCATCAAGGCTAAGCCGGCTGCTGCCAAGGGTCAGTACATCAAGAGCTGCACCCTCGCTTCCACGATGGGCCCTGGCATCAAAGTCAACGGCTCCAAGCTCGGCTGATTTGCAGATTTCAATACCCGTCGGTTTCCGGCGGGTATTTCTGTTCTGAAAGGGGGATTTTTATGAAAAATTATTTCGGTATGTTTATTCACTGGGGCATCTATTCCCAGCTGGAGGATCACGAGCAGGTGCTCGCGCGCCGGAACATGGATCATGCGGAGTACGAAAAGCTGGCGCAGACGTTCAATCCCGTCCGCTACGATCCCGATGAGTGGGTGACGCTGGCGAAGCGTGCCGGGATGAAGTACATCTGCTTCACGACCAAGCACCACGACGGCTTCTGCATGTGGGATACGAAGACGACCGATTACAATATCATGAACACGCCCTACGGACGCGATACGCTGAAGCTGCTCGCCGACGCCTGTGCGCGGCAGGGGATGCGCCTCTCGCTGTACTATTCGATTCCCGACTGGCATGAGCCGTGCGCGTATAATCCCGCGTCGTCGCATCAGTGGAAATCCGTGGATTACGGAAAATCCGACACCGTCGCGTACCGCGCATTTCTCAAGCGCCAGCTCGGCGAACTGCTGACGAACTACGGGCCGGTTTATACGCTGTTCTGGGACATCCCGCCGCAGATTGACGACCCGTCCATCAACGAATACGTCCGTTCCCTTCAGCCGGAGATTCTGATCAACGACCGCGGCTACGACGCGGGGGATTTCTCCACACCGGAGAGGAAGGTGCCCGAGGGCGGCCGCTTTACGCGCATGACCGAGGCGTGCCAGTCCGTGGGAATGCAGAGCTGGGGCTACCGCCGCGACGAGGATTACTTCACACCGCGGTTTCTCATGCAGTCTGTCGACCGTACGATGGCCATGGGCGGCAGTTATCTGCTGAATGTGGGCCCGATGCCCGACGGCCGCATCCCGCCGGAGGCCTGCGCCATTCTGACCCGCATCGGCGAGTGGTATAATAAGCTGGAGGGAACGCTGGAGGACACCGACGCGGCCGCGCGGGACTACGGCGTGCGCTCCAACGCAATGATGAAGGGCGATTCCTGCATCGCGGTGGAGAAGAACGGGCGGACGTATCTGCATTTCCCCGGCGGCGTGAGTGCGTCGGCGGTGTATCTGCAGAATTATCCCTCTGTCCCCCGCGCTGTGCGGCTGATGAACACCGGCATGGCGCTGTCCGCCGCGCTGACGGCGGAGGAATGGGACGCCAGCGGCAATAAGCGCCCGACGCTGCTGCGCATTGCCGGCATTCCCGCGGATCGGGAGCCCTTATTGAGCGAGCCTGCGGTCATGGAGATTGAATGGTAAAAAAATGCGGGGAGGTGCTTTTTGAAAAAAGCACCTCCCCGCGCCCCTCTGCAAAAACTTTCAAATAAAGAATATGATATCAGTATAAAATTTTTTGAAGTGGGGTGCGGGGCTGTTGCAAGTGTGGGATTTATTCCCACATTTGCAGCAGCCCACCCTGTTTTGCATCATGCAATGGTGCAAAACAGGGAAATTCCGCAGGAATTTGTGGCGAGATTTCCCGATTTTTTGCCC
>SVMB01000151.1 GCA_015067675.1 Oscillospiraceae bacterium | reverse complement strand
GACCGGATCATCGCCCGGCTGAAACGCTGATTCCCCATTTCCCCGGCTGCTGCGGGTATACGCCCGTTTACGGCAAATAAATTTTTATAAAGGAGAACACATCCCATGGAAGCCATCCTCGACACCCTCGTTCAGTTTGCGGTCACCGCAGGCGGTAAGCTGCTTCTCGCCATCATCATCCTCGTCATCGGCGTCAAGCTCATCCGCTGGCTGGTCAAGCACGTTCTGCACTCCAAGCTCGCCGAAAAAGCCGAGCCCGCCGTGCTCAGCTTCGTCTCCAGCTTCGCCTCCATCGCCCTCTACATCGTTCTCATCGTCACCATCGCCGCCATCTTCGGCGTGCCCATGGCATCCCTGATTACGGTGCTGGGTTCTGCCGGTGTTGCCATCGGCCTTGCTCTGCAGGGCGGCCTGTCCAATCTGGCCGGCGGTATCATGATCCTCTTCTTCAAGCCCTTCAAGGTCGGTGACTTCATCACTGCCGCCGGTGAGTCCGGTACCGTCGCTTCCATCGACATCTTCTACACCAATCTGCAGACCCTCGACAACAAGCGCATCGTCATCCCCAACGGCACCATCACCGGCTCCGTCATCACCAACTTCTCCGCCCACGACACCCGCCGCCTTGATCTGGTCTTTACCGTCTCCTACGATTCCGATATCGAGAAGGTCAAGTCCGTCATCAATGCCTGCATCGCCGAAAACGGTCATGCGCTGCCCGAGCCCGAACCCTTTGTCCGCCTGTCCAACCACGGCGCCAGCGCCCTGGAGTTCACCGTACGCGTCTGGGTCAACTCCGCCGACTACTGGGATGTCAATTTCGACCTCAAGGAGCGCGTCAAGAAGGCCTTCGATGCAAACGCCATCTCCATTCCCTTCCCCCAGATGGATGTCCACGTGGACAACCGCTCCAAATAAGCTCTTTTCCCGCCGTTTGCAGGCAAATCACACCTGCAAACGGCTTTTTCACACTTTTATGCTTGCACGCGCTCCCGGTCTATGGTATCATGACATTAGAAACCCCATTTTTTTCCTACCGTATCAATCAAGGAGGTAACTTTTATGTCCTGTTGTTCTATTCCCCGTCCCGAGCATCCCCGGCCCCAGTTTGTGCGTGATTCCTGGGTCAACCTCAACGGCTGCTGGGAGTTTGCCTTTGATCACGGCGATTCCGGCGAGCCCCGCGGCATGTACAAGGCCGACGCCGTGTTTCCTGAAAAGATCAACGTCCCCTTCTGCCCGGAATCCAAACTCTCCGGCATCGAGTACAAGGATTTCATGCGCGCCGTGTGGTACCGCCGCACCGTGAATCTCACCGATGAGCAGTGTGCAGGCCGCATCTTCCTGCGCTTCGGCGCCGTGGACAACCGCGCCACCGTTTACGTCAACGGCGAAAAGGCCGGCTCCCACGTGGGCGGCTACGTCGGCTTCGGCGTGGAGATTACGAACTTTGCCCATCCCGGCGAAAACCTCATCGTTGTGCAGGCGCAGGACGACAACCGCCGCGCCGGTCAGCCCCGCGGCAAGCAGAGCTCCGAATACTTCTCCCACGGCTGCGACTACACCCGCACCACCGGTATCTGGCAGACCGTCTGGATGGAATTTGTCCCCCAGAGCTTCCTGCGCGGCGTGAAGATCTTCCCCGATGCCCGCAATGCAAACGTTGCTTTCCGTGCCGATCTCTGCGGCTGTCCCTGCGGTGTGGAACTCACCGCCGAGATTTCTTATCAGGGCAAGCTGGTCGGCAGCACCAAGGTCGCCCTCTCCGGCGGCGTTACCCCCTTTGGATGCAGCGTGTCCGAGGTTCATGAGTGGATGCCCGGCGATCCCTCGCTCTACGACGTGACCTACACCCTCACCAAGAACGGCGCCGTCATCGACACCGTTACCTCCTACTTCGGCTTCCGCCGCATCGATATCGTGGGCAAGAAGGTGCTCATCAACGGCAAGTCCGTGTTCCAGCGTCTGGTTCTGGATCAGGGCTTCTACCCCGACGGCATCTACACCGCTCCCACCGACGACGATCTGCGCGGCGACATTGAGCTGTCCATGGCTGCCGGTTTCAACGGCGCACGTCTCCACCAGAAGGTCTTTGAGGAGCGCTTCCTCTACTGGGCTGACAAACTCGGCTATCTGGTCTGGGGCGAGCACGCCTCCTGGGGTACTCAGATGGTCGGCAACGAGGCCGTCCTCTCCTTCCTGCCCGAGTGGCTGGAGATTGTCCAGCGCGACATCAACCATCCCGCCATCATCGGCTGGTGCCCCTACAACGAGACCGGTGTGCCCCAGGACAACCGTGTGCTGGAGCTGACCTATCAGGCCACCAAGGCTCTGGATCCCACCCGTCCCTGCATCGACACCTCCGGCTACATCCATGCCGTCACCGACATCTACGACGTGCACAACTACGATCAGAATCCCGAGACCTTCGCTGCGAATTACGCCAAGCTCTCCGAGAACGAGGTCATCAATCCCTACAATCCCGTCCGTCACCACGCTGCCCAGTATGAGGGTCAGCCCTTCTTCGTCAGCGAATACGGCGGCACCTGGTGGGCTCCCGGACGCACCGACGGCTGGGGCTACGGCAACGCTCCCAAGACTGAGCAGGAGCTCGCCGACCGCTACACCGCCCTCACCACCGCTCTGCTGGACAATCCCGACATCTGCGCTTTCTGCTACACCCAGCTCACCGACATCGAGCAGGAACAAAACGGCATCTACGCCTACGACCGCAGCCGCAAGTTCGCAGACGCTATCTATGAGCAGATCAAGGCTGCCAATATGAAGCCCGCAGCGATTGAAAAAGAGTAACTTTACACATCAAACGCCCCCGGGGAGCATCCCCGGGGGCTTATTGTATCCCTTATTTTCCCATATACGCCTCATATTGTGCGCGGTAGCTTTCCACGATCTCTCCAAGGCCTGCCTGTTCCAGGCTCCTCAGGGCATCCGGCATACGCTCCGGCGGGAGGCTTCCGTCGCGGATATATTCCATGCCGCAGTGGGAGCTGAATCGGCTGGAGCCCACGCGGGAGAGGATTTCATAGTCGATGAGATAGCAGTATGCTCCCGGATCGAAGTCCGGCACCGTGTCCGCCGGGAGGTAATACGCATCTGCGCCGTCCTGCAGATCCATGGGCAGGGTGGTATAGTTGAGTCCGGTCATATGCCGGGTATCATGGAGGATTTCCACCGCTCCGGAGTCGAGGTATGCCCAGTCAACGCCCTCTTCACCGTAGACGAAGGCATTGAATATCTCCCGGTCGGAATACACCGCGTCGATGAACGCCGCGGCAAGCCCCGGATCCTCTGCCGATGCAGAGACTGCAAGGTATGCCCGCGCCTGGGGGAACTGGTGAAGATTGGGCGCCTCCGGCGCAAACTGCACCGAGATCAGATCATCCCGCGACTGGCTTCCGAAGGGATGCAGCGCCGCCAGCGCGTCCCATTCCGCTCTGAACGCCTGCTCGTCACGGTAGATATAGATCGGCCGCAGCACACCCTCCTCCCGGAACCGGGCATACATCTCCATATCCCGGTGGAAGATCTCCGAATCCACATAGGGCTGCACCTCTCCGTCGGAGGTGATGAGCACCGTCTCGTCGGTATCCACGAAGAAGGGCCATTCGGGATAGGTACGGTGAAATGCCCAGGGGGCGTAGTTGCTGACCACGAAATCGCAGGGAAGTCCCGCATCCCGGGCAAGTATGCAAAGCTCCAGGAGCTCATCCGGGTTCTCAGGCGGCTCGGCTCCCAGCGCATCCAGCACGTCCTTTCGCAGGTACACCGACGTCGGGCGGGGATCCACGCCCTCAGACCCCAGCAGCGGATAGGCAACAAGTGCGCCGTCAATCTGCACGGAGGACAGCGCCGCATCGGGAAGCTGTTCATAGAGTGCCGGGGAAAGCTCCGGATAAGCCGACAGATCGGCAAGATATCCCTGCTCATACATCTCGGCCATAAGGCTATAGTCGCCAAAGAAGATCAGATCGTTTTCCGGGATATCTGCCTTGAATGCCGCCATGGTACTGCCGTAGGAACCGGCGCTTCCGAGCACGTTCACTTCCAGGTTCACCGGCAGACCCGCATCGTCGAGTACCTCCGCGAGGTTTTCGAGCACAGCCTCATCAAAGGGCGAATAGGACAGAAGCCTGATTGTTCCTCCGGACACGGTCGGAGCCGTTCCCGTGGCGAAAGGCGGAGGCTCCAGATCGGATATGCCGCCGGAGCTGCCGCAGGCGGTGAGGAGCATGAGCAATGCAAGCATGAGGCTGAGCAATACAGGTATCTTTCTTCTCATCGTTTGATCTCCTTTACATCTTTTTCTAAAACACAGTATATCACCCCTCCAATTTTCGTCAAGGGATAAGTGCTGAAATATACAGATTCCTGTCTGAAGTGTCGTTTTAGGGGGGTGAAATGACAAAGGGGGATGGGAGGCAGCTCAAATGAAACCGGAAAGCCTCGGCGGCTGTCCCGTAGAACCCTCTTTCTGTATCTGTAAGCGTGTTCGCCTGCGGCGCAGGGAGGAAGCCGTGTTCTTGACACACGCCCTGTGCATTGCGCATGCACCCCGCGCCTACTTTCTTTTCGTGTCGAAAGAAAGTAGGCAAAGAACGCCACCCAAGGGGAAACACCGGTTTCCCCTTGGGAAGCCCCTTCCAGAGACGACCAT
>SVMB01000032.1 GCA_015067675.1 Oscillospiraceae bacterium | reverse complement strand
ATTGTTGCAGCTACCCCCGATGGCACCGGCGATGAGGATACCAGTGAAGAAACCTATGTTGACTATCCCGAAGTTAAGCCTCCGTTCTGGACCGATATCGAGGATGATCGGCCCGAACCCGAACCCGAACCCAGCTGGACCCCGATTCCCGAGTCGACGCCCATGCTGAACCTCACGGACCATTTCGCCTACATCATCGGTTATACCGACGGTACCGTGCAGCCTGAAAAGAACATCACCCGCGCCGAGGTTGCCACCATCTTCTTCCGTCTGCTGACCGAACGTAGCCGCACCAATTTCTGGAGCCAGATCAATTCCTACAGCGATGTCAAGGAGACCGACTGGTTCAACAACGCCGTTTCTACCCTCTCCAATGCGGGTATCATCACCGGTTATAACGATGGTACCTTCAAGCCCAACGCTCCCATCACCCGTGCGGAGTTTGCCACTATCGCTGCCCGCTTCAGCGATGTGGTGTATAAGGGCAGTCACAGCTTTGTGGATGTCCCTGCCAGCCACTGGGCTAACCGCTACATCGCACTGGCGGAGTATCTGGGTTGGATCACCGGTTATCCGGACTCCACCTTCCGCCCTGACCGCGATATCACCCGTGCCGAGGCGATGACTCTGATCAACCGAGTGCTGGAGCGTGAGGTTGAAGAGGAGCATATGCTGCCCGAGATGGTGCGCTGGATTGATAACACCCCTGATAAGTGGTACTATGAGGCTGTTCAGGAGGCCACCAACTCCCACTATTATACCCGCCTGAATAAGCTGGTTCCCGACCATCACTTCTACTATGAAGATTGGCTCCAGATCCTGCCGGTTCCCGACTGGGCAGCGATGGAGAAGATCTGGTCTCATGTACACTTAAAATAATCGAAAGTAAAGCACGAACAAAAGGGCCTGCTGCATTGTTGCAGCAGGCCCTTTTTGTAAAGCTTGATTGGTCTTTTTTAAGGGGTTACCCCATCCTCCCACTCCACTTCTCCATCGCCCATATGTACCGCTCCCACACTGTCAACGTCATCAGCGACGGGTCGCCCTCGCGGATGCGCATGGTGCGGCGGATTTCCTTGGGGATGACGACGCGGCCCAGGTCGTCGATGCGTCGGACAATGCCGGTAGCTTTCATATATCCATTTCTCCTTGAATCACAAATTGTGCCGTTAGTATCTGCGCATCGGGACGTTTTATGCGGTACGATTTTACTTTTTGACCCGACTGTGCTATAATACCTCTCAGTAAACCAACACGGATGCCCGGTAAGCAGCTCAGACTGCGAAAAGGAGAAGAAAGCATGGAAGAAAAAATCTTTGAAGAACTGAAATATCTGATCTCTTTCCCGAAGGATTTTCAGGAAAGTCAAAAATATCCCCTGATTCTCTTCCTGCACGGTGCGGGAACCCGCGGTGAATCGACGGATCGCCTGCAGAAGAATGCCTGCGTGCGGAACCTGCTCAGCCGACAGGATGAACGCGGCTATATTCTCCTGGCACCCCTTTGTAAGAGCGGCGACTGGGGCGAGTGGATGATGCCCCTGGTGCATCTGGTGGAAATGTACCGCGACTACCCCTGGGTCGACGAAACCCGCGTGCATGTGACCGGCAACAGCATGGGAGGCTACGGTACCTGGGCGCTTGCATCCCATCATCCGGACTGGTTTGCCTCGGCAATGCCTGTCTGCGGCGGCGGCATCCCCGCGTTTACAAAGTTCATGGTGGATGTGCCCGTGCGTACCTTCCATGGCCTGTGCGATAAGACGGTGGACCCCATCGAGAGCCTGCAGATGGCCAAGGCCCTGAATACGTTCGGCGGCCACGCAGAGCTCATCCTCTTTCCGGAACTTGCCCATAATTGCTGGGATAGAGTCTATTCCGATGAGAAAAACTATGATTGGCTGCTTGCCTTTACCACCGAGCGGGATAAGACCCTGGTGGAAGAGCTCTCGGGCAATTATTATGGATAAACATTCTTCCCTTCCGACCGCAATATCGCCCGTACCGGAGCGTTAAAATTGATCAAGGGCCTGCTGCAGCAATGCAGCAGGCCCTTTTTGTAAAGCTTGATTGGTCTGTACCCCGACGCCGCTTATTTCAGCACGTCCGGCAGGGGATAGCGGTGGCGGATGCCCAGCGCGTCAATGCCGCGCTTGAACTTCTCCAGATACCGCTCGTCGCAGCGGTAGGGATTGAGGTGCAGCCAGCCGATGTCCTTGAAGTGGTACTTCTCGCCGCTGCCGGGATACCAGCCGAATACCGTGGGGATGGGGACACCGGCCTCCATCGCGGCTTTCAGCTCATCCAGATGGGCGGCGTAGACCTCCCGGGGCGTGCAGCCGTGACGGGCGCAGATGGACGCCGCCATGCCGATGACCTCGCCCAGCATACCCAGCGTGCGCATCACACGTACCGAGGAAAAGGCCACGTGACTCATGCTGACCGTGCGTCCGCCGAGGAAGAGGTTGGAGATGTCCCGGGCGTATAGACAACGGTAGGGCACCGGATAGGGCGCGTTGATGCCACGGTGATAGGCAAAGGAACGGAAGGGCTCCTCGTACTCGGCGGCGTTGTCGCACTCGGGGAAGTGCATGTCGATCTCCCAGGTCAGACAGGCCGTGGCATCGTCGTAGATGCGGGGCTCCTCGATGTCGGTCTGGGTGAGGATCAGATCGCCCACCACCCGGTAGCTTTCACGCTTTCCGCCGATGGGAGAGACCCATTTCAGGGCGTAGTCGGCAAACTTCGCCCGATCACAGTAGTGATTCTTCTGGTAGGCCCAGTTTGAGTAGATCGCCCGTAAACCAAAGTCGCGGATGTACTCGATCTCGCCCACCATGTCCCGGGAAAAGCCCGTCTCCTGCTCCCAGTCGCCGTCAAAGACGTTGAGGCAGTTGCGGTCATTGAAGGGCAGCTTCCAGTCGATGTCCGGGAAGGGGACCGCTTCCCCGCGGTTTTCGGTGTACCAGCGGATGGAGTGACCCATGACCAGCTTTTCATACTGCGCCGGGGCGAGGGTCTCGCCGAATACGCCGGTGGATTCGCGGCCGTACATGGTTTCACATCCGGAGAGCCGCGAGAGCACCGCATCGCCGGTGCAGTCGGCGAAGAGAGCGGCGCGGTAACGCTTTTTGCGGCCAGTGAGGACGTTGGTGGTGATGACGGCGGAGATTTTGCCGCCTGCGTGCTCCACATCCGTGACGCACTCGTTGAAAATGACCCGGTCACAGGCGTTGCTTGCCTCAAAGGCAAAGAACTTGCGGTCGTCCTCGTAATACCGGGCATCGAAACGCTGGGGAGAGCCGAAAACCGGCCCCACTTCCTTCACCACGTTGCCCAGATTCGGGTAGGGCGGCAGATTGATCAGCCCCCCCATGCACACGCGCACCTCGGAACTGTTGCAGCCGCCCAGCATCCCGCGGTCGTGGATGAGCAGCGCATTGCAGCCAAGACGGATGGCGGAGAGCGCCGTGCAGATACCGGCGATGCCGCCGCCGGCAACGATGAGGTCGTATTCCCCGGGAATGTCCTCGATTTCGCGCCAGCCGAGACGACGGCGCAGGGCATCGACGGCGGAAAGGTCGCTTGCGGGCGTCTCGTCGAAGGTGGTCAGATACAGCGCGTCGCAGCGGCCGTTGAAGCCCGTGAGATCGTGCAGCGCTAAGGTATGCGCGCCCGCCGTCAGGGAGATAACACCCGCCTTCTGCCAGGCCCATTCCGCCCCGGCGGTTCCCAGCACCGTCTCAAGAGAGGCACCGTCCACGCAGAGCGTAAATCTGCCTGCCGATTCTTCCACACCCCAGACCGCCGTCCAGTCGCGGGTCAGCGCCCAGACGTGGTAGACGCCGTCGGCGGGGATTTCAAAGGTGGTCTCGGCATCGGCCACGGGAATGCCCATGCCGTGGGCCATCAGATAGGCGGAGTGGATCGTTTCCATGGACTGCCCGTCCACGATCCAGCCGCCGTGGCTGCGAAAACTTTCGGCTTCGATGAAAAGTTCATGCATATCAGATACCTCCGTCGAAAAAGCAACATATCTGCTTCTATTGTACAGCCGCACGGGAATCCTGTCAACAGCCGCGGCGTGCTCTCGGCAATCTCACCAATCTGTGGATAGCTAAATTGTTCAACAAAACAATTGCAACTTTTCCCCTGAACGTGTATCATGATATCAACAAAACCCGTCGGAAAGGATGATACGTCCATGCAGAGAAAAACCCCCATCGCGCCAAAAGACTGGGAAATGAAGGCCGTCCAGCTGGAACTGGCCAGCATCCGTGAAAACGTGGATACGGTGCTTGACTTCTTTGCCCTGGCACAGCGCAGCGGCTATAATACAGTGGTACTTTACCTGGAGGACCGCGTGGCGACGCCCTCCTATCCCTATTCCGCGCCGGAGGAGTCCTATTCCCCCGACGACATCCGTACCATGGTTGCCAGAGCCGACGAACTGGGTCTGGAACTCATCCCCGTGGTGTCCAATCTCGGCCATACCCAGCGCTTCCTGCGGCACCCTGAGCTTTTGCACCTTGCCGAGCTGCGCGGCGGCATCGCCGGACGCTTCACGCCCGCCGGTAAGCCCTACTACATCGACGTCTGCCCCTCCCTTGAGGAAACCTACACCTTCTTCGATCGCTATATCACCGAGGTGGCAGCCCTCTTCCCGGGACGTTACTTCCACGTGGGACTTGACGAGACCTGGAACGTGGGCTACTGCGAGCTCTGCCGCGCCCGTATCGAGGCTGGGGAGTCCATCGGCGATATCTTCGTGCAGCATATCTTGCGCACCCACAAGCTTATTACCTCCCTTGGCAAGCGGATGATGATCTGGGAAGATATGTTCGAGCATTTTCAGGATAAACTGGCGCTTTTGCCCCGGGATATCGTACTGTGCTGCTGGAATTACCGCTGGATCGGCGATAAGCTGCGGGGACATTTCTCCGACTCCCAGCAGGACGACCTGTTTGCGCTGTATGAGCGTATGGGTTTTGATTATGTGATGTCGGTGCGGCCGGAGCTGCACAATGTGGAGTCCTTCACGTCCTACGCCGCCAAATACCGGCCTCTGGGCGGACTGTTCACGATCTGGAACCGGGGAACAGCGCCGCTGCCGGAGCTTTATCCGTCGATAGCCTGCGCGGGACTGCTCTGGCAGGGCATAGACCCCGACGATCTGCATGCACGGCTGAACCGGAGCCTGCGCCGGGAGCTGGGCGAGACCCTGCCGGAGAGCTTCACCGACGCGATGGAGAGCGCGCTGCTCATCGACGACCGCGTCCGCACCTCCACGCCGGAGATCACCTTCCCGGTGACGGAGGAGAAGTTCTGGCGCGAGCAGAGCTGCCGGGGACTGCTGCGGCAGCTTGACCGGGAGATCGCCGCAGCGTCCGGACAGATGACGCAGATGGCGCGGGACGTGGCGGAGGATTATCGCTGGCGGGTGCAGGACGTGCTGCTGGGCATCACGAAGCGGCGGCTTGACTATGCGCTGATGGAGCATCGCTGCGGCATCCGGGAGGGCGACATGGAAGCCGTCGCCCGGGGCTATGAAGCCGATGCCGCGACGGTTGAAGCCCGGCTTGCCCAGCTTCTGGAAGCCTGGGAGCATACCCGCGCGGGGATTTCCACGGAGAATCTGGTGAAGAAACTGCAGACGCGGGCGGCGACCCTTCGCAGCTGCGCCGAAACGGCACGCGGCGCGGTATTCGGTGAGAAGGCGTGCCTGCTGGTGAGACTGTTCTTCTATGAGGGCTCGGGAGGCGAGCGGCTGCGCTGGACGCTGAAATTCGCCGACGGCAGCGAGGAAAAGGTCTTTGAAGGCCCCTGCAGCGGCGACGAGGACTTCTACGACGTGTTCCTTACGATCCCGGCGCTTGCGGGAAAGGAGCCGGTGGGACTGCGGCTGGACGCCTGGGGCTACGGCGGCATCGGCCTGACCCATGTGGAGGTGCTCGCAGGCGGCAGACGCTTCAAGCCGTGGGCGATCACGGGCCTGGAAGGCCGGGTGAGCGACCCGGGCCATCTGCTCTGCGACGACTCGCGGATGTGCTTCATCGGCAACTCCCATTATAACTGGCTGTTTGCCCGTCAGGAGCTGACAAAGCAGGTGCACACGCTGGAGCTTGCCCTGCGGGAAGAAGCGTAAATGAAAAAGCAGCGGATGAGAAACCGAAAGCGTTTCTCATCCGCTTGTTTGTTTTCAATGATTCGGACTATTCCGTGATCGCGTAATGATCGGTCAGGACACAGGCCTTTCGCCCGCCCGGACAGATGATTTCCATCTCCACCGGACGGCTGGAGGAGACTTCCAGAGAGAAGATCCCGTCTGCTTTGCGCCAATCGACGTCGATCCAGCCGCAGGGCATGGGAACACGTCCGCGGGCATGGCCAAGCCCCAGCGTGTGAGGCCGGATTCTGACCTTCCCGAACCCGTTTTCCGTCGGATATACGCCCAGAACCATCGCCGACATTTCATACATCGGGATGCAGGACCAGCCGTGGCATTCGCTGCGGGGGAAGGAGAGACTTTCGCACCAGGTGGTGCAGTGGCGGTCCAGCATATCCTCCCACTGGGACAGGATTTCGGCGGCGTACAGATCGTAGCAGCCGGCCTTTTCAAAAGCGCGGAGGGTGTCGTAATGCTTGGAGAAGCTGCATCGGGCCACATCCGGACGGGTCATCATCCGCTGTGCAAGATCGCGGGCGGCATCTCCCGTCACGGCGCCTGCAAGGATTGCCCAGACGTTTGCATGCTCGCTCAAACCCGGAAGCCCCGGGCCGTCGATGTAGAGCCCGGCCTCTGTATCGTAGCAGAGGGCGTTGACGGCGGCGATGAGACGCCCGGCACGCTCGCGGTATTCTTCCGCCAGACCGTGACGGCCGCAGGCTGAGCAGATCTCGGCGGCATCGTTGAGCGCGGCGGCGTACATCAGACTTTCCACGGTCAGCGGCGTGTCCTGTGCATTGTTGGGCAGTCCCTTGTCCCACGATGCAACCCAGTCCAGAAACCGGCAGCCTCTGCGGGGCAGCACCAGTCCCTGCGCCGTCAGCGACTGCTCGTAATACCCCAGCACCCGGTCGCAGACGCCGGTAAGCTGCCGGGCAAAGTCTGTATCGCCGGTAAAACGCAGGTATTCGCGGAGCAGGTAGATAAAATAGTAGGAGCAGACGTTGAGAATCTGTACGATGTAGTTGGGATAGTTGCCGCGGATCTGTCCGTCAGCCTGCTGGGACTGGACGGTGTCGATGAGCACCTTGCGCTGCATGGCGCTGTCGTTTGACAGCCGCCATGCGTAGTTTGCTTCAAAGCGGACGTCCCCCACGTATTCCTGCTGCTCGTAGAAGGCGCAGTCCACCATCAGCTCATGGGTCGTACATTCCAGCGTGTTGCGGCTGACGTTCCACATCTGCATGTATCGCTCGTCGGAGCATTCAAAGGAGCCCACACCGCCGTTTGTGGCATTCTGTTCGAAATCGTAGGTGTATCTTGCGGCAAAGACATGGCAATACCGGGGCGGGGATGAGCATTCGACGCGGATGAAGCGAAAGGCCCGGTGCTGAAAGAAACTGTGGGTCTGGGCATTGCCCGATGCAAAGAGGGTATCCACCGCGTCGGAGACGATGATCCCGTCGGGGTCGTCACGCATATCCTTGTACAGCCTGCCGTCGTCGCCGCGAAGCTGCACGCACTCAGCGTAGATCAGCCGCAGCTCCGTGCCCGCGTCGGCCTGAAAATCGCAGGAAACCATGGCGGTGGTGTAGCTTCCCGCATCGAGGATGATGTTGTATCTGTCGTCATCGGTGAAGGTGCGCACAACCTTCAGTTCACGCTTTTCCTGGGGATGAAAGAGCGGAATCGGCCGCTTTTCCAGAGTGTACTTTTCCCGGGAACCCCATGCAAGCGCCGACAGCGGCTGCTCCGGGGTGATCTGCGGCACATAGAGCACCCGGCATGCAAGCTCTGTGTACGCAGGCTCGCCGCGAACCACTTCAAAGGGGGGGATCGACCAGAAGCTGCGGCCGGTGAAGGTGATATCGTCCCGGCGGCGCACGGTGAAGGTTTCATCGGAGCAGATTGCGGTCACGCCGTCGGCAGTTGAGAGCCGTCCCTCAAACCAGAGAGCGGGTTTGTCCTCGTGGTAGGCGGTGGTGTAGAAGTACGGGGATACCAGATGCAGTACCTGAACGGTGATTTCGTTTTCGCCGCAGATCAGCGCGTCCCCGCAGGAAAGCTCCTCGTAGTAGCGGACCTGTTCGCCGCCCTGACAGGGACCGCGGGAGAGCTCGCGGCCGTTGATGAAGAGCCGGTAGCGCGTGTCCGCGCTGATGCGCACCGTGAAATCCGTGACGGGTGCTGTTACGGTGAAGCGTTTGCTGAAAACATACAGCGCCGCCTGATCGGAAACCGGCGATGCGGTGATCCACTTGGCCTTCATAAAGAATATCCTCCTTCGGCAAATGCCTGCACAAGGCGTCGGGGCATCAGCTGCCCGCCTGGACAAGCCCTGCGGTGACCACATTGGTCATGCCGTCGGGACGGATCACGTTCAGCACGGGGGTTGCGGGGTTTTTGTTGACAACGTTTGAGATCACGGAGTCCTTCATGTACCCCGCCAGCGTCACGGCGGTGCCGGAGGCACAGATGACGTTGGAGATCGAAATGCCGCGCATGCTCTCCGGCTGATTGTCGCCGTAGCCGCCGCCGTCACCCAGCAGCAGCGTGCCGCCGACGGGCTCACTGTCCGCAGGACGGGCATCGATGACGCCGTCGATCACCACGTTGTAGATGTTGGTGTTGGCAGGCAGTAACCGGATGACCCAGCAGAGGTAGGAAAACGCGGTCACGTTGTGGATGATGATGTCGTGGATGTCCCGTTCACGCTTTGACCAGTCGTTTGGCATGACGTGGGTGGAGCACAGGGAGCCGCCGGGACGGAAGGTTTCCTGGTTTGGCACGATGGCGGTCAGGGCGATGACGTCGTCGCCGGTCTGACCGGTGATATCGGTGATGGTGATGTGGTGACAGCCGTTGCGGATGTCGATGCCGTCCTGATTCTCCATGTTCATGACCATCCCGTCGATTTCCTTGTGCATCCGGGCGTCGAAGTCAATCTTCTCAATGCGTCCGTAGGAACAGTCCTCCATCGAGATGCCCCAGCCGTGGGATTCCACGATGCGCAGTCCCGAGACGGAGAAATGCCGGGCTCTGGCAAAGAGCACGCCGATGCCCCGCCAGTCACCGTACTGGGATTCGTCGGGCTTTCCCGCGTCGGTGCCGTAGGAGTGGTTGTGCACGTCCCAGAAATCAAGCTTCCCGGACTGTTTGCGCTCACGCGGCACCCAGTCGGCGTCGATTGCGATGATGTCCGCGGGATAATGGGGACAGGGATTGTGCTGCAGCTTTGAACTGTCGCCGGTGGCGCGGGGATGATCCGCACCCTCCAGGATGCACAGCCCCTCGCCCCGGATATGTACGTTTTCAATCGGTGCGGGATCGGGAAAGCCGAAGCCGCAGTTGGCCGTGCGGAAGAAATTGTCCCGGCAGCGGTCGGAGAGCTTGAGTCTGCAGTTCTGCAGCACCACCGTGGTGTTTTCAGGCAGCAGAATCGCCCGGTCGAGAAGCCAGTAGCTGCGCTCCGGCTCGATGTGGGACACCCGGGGCGGGATGACGACGATCCCGTCGTCGCCGCGGTGGGCGATGGCATAGTCGATGGTCTCGTTGTCGGTGAGACAGAGGCAGTCGTTTGCGTTAATCATACGGATTTCCTCCTACTGCGGCGTATGACAAGCGTTTTGTTTTACGCAAGCCGGGCGATCATCTCATCCTGCAGCTCTCTGGGCAGATCCACGAAGTGGGCCGACACGCCCCAGAGACGCACGATCAGATCCTTGTACTTCTCAGGCTCAATCTGCGCCTGACGAAGCTGCGCTGCGTCCATGACGTTGGGCTGATGCTGCATACCGCCGTCGGCGAAGTAGGTGGTCAGGAGCTTTTTGAAGAGCTCATGCCCGCCGTTGCCTTCAAAGACCGAGGCGTAGTAGTTGACCATCACGCAGAAGTTCCACTGGATGAGGGACGTGTCAAAGATGGAGGCGGACTTGAGCGCCGCCGTGGCGCCGTTCTTCATCGTGCCGCTCTCCGGCGTCAGCGTGACCGCAGCCGGGGTTTTGTCATGCCGTCCTTCGGGCATCGCCATCAGTCCCCAGCCGGTGGCTACGGGATGGGGCTGGTGAATGCCTGTGAGGAACACATCTCCCGTGTTCGTGCGGTACTTTGCAAACTCCCGCATACCAAATTCCAGCACGTCCTTCGCGATTTCATCCACGTAGGGATCGTCGTTGCCCCACTTGGGCGCATTCCAGAGGATGCGGCGCATGATCTCCTGACCCTCGCCACGGAAGTCGTCGATGCAGGCCTGCACCACGTCGGGGAGGGTGTAGAGCCCCCGGTCGTAGACCACGCTTTTGATCGCCGCGAGAGAGTTGATCGCCTCCACGCTGCAGCCGATCATCGTACCCTTGGCCTTCACCGGCATCGGATCGTAGATCATGTCCATGGCCTGCTCAATGGTGCCGTGATAGAGGGCGCTTAAAAACGGCAGCGGCGCCATGGGATGACGTCCGGCCCAGGAAGTCGCACCCTGCTCCCGGATATGGGCAAAGTATTCGTCGTACTTTCCGTCGCGGTAGAGGCTGATGAGGTCGTACCCTGCGTTGAAGCGTTCGATTGCCTGCCGGGCAGTGTCGGCGAGCAGCTCCTTGTAGGAACTAAGCAGCTCGTCAAAGGATGCAAAGTCGCTCTTGCTTTTCAGCAGTGTCATCAGTCCGTGGCTCAGCGACAGGGTGCCTGCGTTGTAGAAGTCGCCCCGGCCGGGGATGTTGATGTCCTGACAGAGGTCAAAACCGTAGAGCCGGGCTTCCTCTGCCGGGATGCCCACGCCCACCATGGCATCGACGAAGAGATCGTCGTTGTAGTAGGAGATGAAGTTGCAGCCGGAGACGGTGAGTCTGGCTGCCCGGTCGAGAAACTCCGGGGGATTCTTGCGGCTTATGCGTAAATTGAACTCCGGCTCCGGCAGACGCACCGCGTCGATGGCATCCAGAAACAGCATCGTCACGTCGTTTACCGCATTCCCGCCGTCGGCGGTGACGCCGCCCAGGGTGACCACCAGCTGCCCCTCATGCTTGTTGAAGTAGCCGCCGTCGATGATGTCGGCCTGATCGTACATCTTCAGCAGCAGGCATTCCAGCAGCTCTTCCGCCGCGTCGTGAGGCGTGTCGCCCAGAAATTCGCCCAGCAGCACATCAAGCCTGCCGTAGCAGATGAACATGAAGCTCTCCAGAATCGTGCCCAGATGACCAAACCAGAGAAGCTGCACGGCCTCCCGGAAGGTTTCAGGGCGTCCCGTGACCAGCTTTCGGCAGCACGCGGCGATGCTGTCCAGCCTGGCGCGCTCCTCTCCGTCAGCGTCGGCTGCCATGGAGGCGGCGAGGTCAGCGTAGCGGGAGATGAGATTCTGCAGTCCCGTATAGGCGATGATGACGCTGTTTAAAAACTCGATGTGCCGGGCGGCAAGCGCAGGATCGGCCTTTCTGGCCTCCGCCTCGGCGATGATGCCGGAGACGCCCTTGTGCAGGAGAATGCCGAAGTCCGGGGTGTAGTGGGTCTTGTTGAAGAAGCTGCAGTCTTTTCCGAAGGCCTCGATTTCGGCGTCGGTGACATAGCGGGGATAGGTTTCCAGACGGTATTCGAAAACATTGTGGTCATCGGTGTTGGTGTCGGCGGGCTTGTAGAGCGTGCGGGTGCCCACGATGAGCTCCTGCTCACCGATAAAGAGGGGCATTTCGTCAAAAATCTTCTTCAGCGCCAGCGCCTTGCGCTCCGGCAGGCTCACAGGTGCGTCCGCCGTGGACCAGTCCGCAGGCATGCTGCGCCGGGCGGTTTTATTGAGACTTTTCAGGGTCTGTTCACGTAAAAAAGCAATACGTTCGGTCATCATTCGTTCCTCCGAAGGCGGTATTCAGTCTACCGTGATTCCTCTTTGCAGAAAGAGGGCTTTTAATTCCTGTAATCTCTCTTTGGAGATGCTTTTGGGGGTTTCGTAGCCGGGTTTTAGCCCCAGCGTCTCATATTTGCTGATTCCCAGGGTGTGATAGGGCATCAGGGTCACTTTTTCGACCCCCGCGAGGCTCCCGACGATCTGCGCAATGGTGCGCATTTCGGCATCCGAGTCGTTCACGTCCGGGATCACCGGGACGCGGATCCAGATACGGGCGCCGCGCAGGGAGAGCTTTTCGAGGTTTTCAAGAATCCGGGCGTTTGAGACGCCGGTATACTGTTTGTGCAGCGCATCGTCTGCGAGTTTGACGTCGTAGAGATAGAGGTTCGTGTAAGGAAGCGTTTTTTCAAAGGCCTCCCAGCCCACATACCCGGAGGTATCCACGGCGGTGTGAATCCCCTCGGCTTTCAGCCGTGAAAGAAGCTCCGCCACAAAGTCTGCCTGCGCAAGACACTCGCCGCCCGAGAAGGTCACGCCGCCGTCCGTGCCGTAGTAGCTCCGGTCACGCAGCAGCGTGGGCAATAACGCCTCCGGGGAGATTTCCTCGCCGCGGACTTTCAGCGCACCGGTGGGGCAGTGCGCCGCGTCACCCAGGGAATCCCGGCTGCCGCACCGGCCGCAGCCGATGCATTCCGCCGCGGTGAACTGCAGCTGCGGAGCAGGTGTGAGCCCCTCGGGATTGTGGCACCAGGCACAGCGCAGCGGACAGCCTTTTAAAAAGACCGTCGTACGGATGCCGGGGCCGTCGTGTACCGAGAAACGCTGGATATCAAAGATTACGCCGTTCACGGGGCTTCTCCTTTTCAAAGGTGATCGGTCAGTCTGCGGGCAGCTGTTTTGCCCGGAAGGCTGCAAAATTCGGGTGATTGCGGATGTAGTCGTCGCAGGTGAAGGCATCCCCGCCGCCGCGGGTACCGGGCAGATCACGCTGACCCGATCCCGTGACCGGGAGCCGGGAGCCGTCTGCTGCCGGATCGGCATAGCGGGCAAACCAGACTTCCAGACGCCGGCGCAGCTCCCGTGCACGCTCGCGTGCCGCAGCATCGCCGGAGACCAGGAGATTCATCGTCTCGCCGGGATCAGCGGCGAGATCGTAGAGCTCATCCGGGCCGTAGGGATAGCGCACGATGAGCTTTGTATCCCGGGTGCGGATCATCCGGTTGGGGCCGTACTCGTCCATGACCACCACCTCGGCGTCGTCGTCGAAGGGACAGCCTGTGAGGGCGGGGAGGAAGGAGCGTCCGGGACGGGATGCTTCGTCGCGGGCGGGAACACCCACGAAGTCGAGAAGCGTCGGCATGAAGTCGTAGGCCGACACCAGCGCATCGCATACTGCTCCCGCCGGAATGCGCCCGGGGAAGCGTGCGATGAAGGGCACCTTCACGCTTTCCTCGTAGAGATTGATGGGGAAAGTGGCGTTGCCCTTGCCCCAGAAGCCGTGATGCCCGCAGGAAAAGCCGTTGTCGGCGGTGAAGATGACGAGGGTATCCTCCCGCAGGCCCAGCTCGTCGATGCGCCGGAGAATGCGGCCGATGTTTGTATCCATGGCGGTGACGGCGGCATAGTAGCCGATGAGATTGCCGCGCTCGTCCTGCGACACCTTGTCGGTGAGATAGATCGCGTCGGGATGGCGGGGGTGATCCGCCAGATGGGGCACGGAATCAAAGGGACAGTTCTCGTATAAGTCGGTATATTCCTTCGGATGATTGTCAAGCCACGGGGAATGGGGCGCGGTGTAGCCCACGTAGAGGAAGAATGGTTCCTCTTTCCCCGCACGGGAATCCAGATAGGAGATGGCGTCGTCGGTGATGACATCGGTGATGTAGCGGGGCTCTTCATAGAGCACGCCGTCGCGGTACATGGGAGCGTTGTAATAGGGGCCGCCGCCGCGCTTGTGGCAGAACCAGTGGGAGAATCCCTGCTGGGGATGATCGGAGGCGCCCATGTGCCATTTGCCGGAGAGGGCGCAGTCATAGCCTGCCTCGGAGAGCGCCCGGGTGTAGGAATACTGCCCGGCGAGGTATTCAATCGCCGCCTGCTGCGGCGTATCGTCCCGCAGCCAGTCGTGCACGCCGTGGGCGCTGGGGATGGTGCCGGTGAGCAGACTTGCCCGGGCGGGACTGCAGACGGGGGATGCGCAGAAGAAGTTGGACATGAGGGTTCCCTCATCGGCCAGACGGTCGATGTTGGGGGTGATGATCTCAGAATTGCCGGTGCAGCCCAGCGACCAGTAGCCCTGATCGTCGGAGAGGATAAAGACGATGTTGGGATGTTTCATAGGACGCACGCTCCTTAACAGAGAGGATATCTTTATTATAACAGGCGCGGCGGGATTGTCCAGACGGATAGAAAGAAAAAGTTTACCGCCTGGCGTAGGTGTGGGGCGTGACGCCGTACTGCCTGCGAAAGATCCGAATGAAGTGGGAGTTGTCGGCATAGCCCACGGCCAGACCCGCTTCCAGCACCGTTGCGCCGCCGCGCAGCAGTCCTGCCGCAGTGGCGAGCTTCTTTGTGCGGATGTACGCCGCAGGCTTCATGTCCAGATAGGTGAGAAACCGCCGCTGAATGGTGCTCTCGCTGATGTAGAGTGACCGGGCGATGTCCCGAACCTGTAAGGGCTCGGAGATGTGCGCGTCGATGTAGGTAAGGGTGCGCGCCAGATCCTCCGGCAGCGGCGCTGCGTCCTGCTGACGGTGGGCAGCGCCTGCGCGTAAAAGCATCAGCATCCGCCAGAAGTGTCCCCAGCCAAGCGCATCGCCTGTGTCCTCCTGCATCAGCTCGCCGCAGAGGGTGATGAACTCCTCACGCCCGGGCTCCGCCATCCGGATGCAGCCGGTGCCGATCTCTCGCTCGAGAAAGCCCGCAATCTCCGGATTTTTCCCTGCGTCGAAGAGAATCCAGAACAGCCGGTGGGGAGCTTCGGAGCGGTAGACACAGTGGTGCTGCTGCCCGGGACGGGTCAGGATCACGTCACCCCGGGAGAGGGGATGGAGCTGATTCTCCACCAGAAACGATACGTCTCCGGAGAGGTTGACGTAGAGCTCATATACATCGTGGGTGTGCAGGTCGATCTCAAAAACATGGCTTGCGTGGTCTGTCTCGGTGTACTTGATCCGAAAGTCAAACCCGGACAGGTTTCGGAGGGAAAATTCCTTTGCGACCCCGCTGTGCATACGCCGTCCTCCTGCTGATTTGTTGTTTTGACGATTTTACCATATTTTCTGCCGGTTCGTCAACAGAAAACCGGATGACGATATGGTATTATATTCACATACCACTGCTCCCGGAGGTCGTATCATGCAAATTCTGCTGCTGCTCACATCCATTTCCTCGGTCGTACTCTATAATTGCCTGTCAAATCACGTCTGCAAGAAGCGGCTCTCCGGCCCCCGGCAGATTCAGGCCTATAATATCATCGTCTACAGCGTCTGCCTGCTGGCCTTCGGCGCATTGCTGCTGGGCGGCGGGATGTCTTTGTATACGCTGCTCTCCGGACTGCTCTTCGGCGTCGTGACGGCGCTCTCGGCGTACTATAAAATGCGCGCACTGGGCTCCGGCCCCATGCATATCACCCTGCTGCTGACCACCTCGTCCATGATCATCCCCACCCTGTCAGGCGTCTTTTTCGGCGAGTCGTTCAGCGCAGGAAAACTCAGCATGGTGTTCGTACTGCTCTTCTTCATCTACCTCTCCCTGGACCGCACCGACGGTACCGGCGTCAACCGCCGGTGGTTCCTCTTCTGCATCCCGGCGTTTCTGCTCCAGGGCGCCATCGGCGTGCTGCAGAAGATCCATCAGACCTCGGCTTATCGGGAGGAGGTGAGCGGGTTTCTCTTCACGGCCTTTGCCTGCTCCTTTGCCTGGTCATGGCTCCGGGCAGGACGGGGCGTGAAGGCAATCCTGCCCCGCGGGATGACCCTTGCCGCAGCCGTCACCTGCGGCGCGTGTACGTTTGCCATGAACTATATTAACCTCAGACTCTCCGGCGTCATCCCCTCACAGCTCTTCTTCCCCCTCATCAACGGCAGCGCCATCATCGCAAGCTCCCTCGTCTCCGTTACCCTCTTCCGCGAGACCCTGACCCGCCGCCAGCTCGTCGGCCTCGTCGGCGGTATCGCCGCCCTCATCGCCATCTGCCTTGTCCCGTAAGCCATTGACATACAACCCATCAACGAAAGGATATTGCCATGAAACCGCAGTTCAGCTTTCTCTATAACGGAGAACGTATCACGTCCGTATCCCTCACGCCTCGCGTCAGCGGCAGCGATTATATCTATGCCATCGACGACCGCCTTACCGTCACCGCGCACCTCACCGAGTACCCCGAAAGTGACGCCTGCCATTGGGTGCTGACCTTTGAAAACCGGGGACAGGAAAACACCGCCGTCATCGCGGATATCCTCGACTGCGACGCGCTTCTTCCCCTCGACCCGCCCGCACCTCCCCGTCCCGGCTTCATGCCCAAGCCCGGCAGCCTCTGCGTGATCTCCATGAACGGCTGTGTCTTCGGCAAGCAGCAGTACGACTCCGATGACCGCGCCAGTGCCGAGGAATTCGGCCTGTGCCATGTGTACCTCGACGTGCGCGGACAGCGGCGCAGCTACTCCTTTGCAAACGTGGGCGGCCGCTCCTCCAACGGTACCATGCCCTTCTTTGACGTGACCGCCTCCGGCGCGGGCTACATCGTCGCCGTCGGCTGGACCGGTGACTGGAAGGCCGACTTTGCGGGACGCGACGACGGCGTGCAGGTCTGCACGGGTCTGCAGAACACCGGCTTTTACCTCGAACCCGGGGAAAAGCTGCGCACTTCCTCCATCCTCATCATGGCCTACGCCGCAGGCGAGGATAAGTACAACAAGTTCCGCCGCCTCATCCGCAATCACTTCTCCCATACCGCCTGTACACCTGCCACCCGGGAGGGACTTCTGGCCTATGAACTCTGGGGCGGGCTTCCCAGCAACGAGATGAAACGAAGGATGACGGCGCTTGCCGAGCACGGTGCCTGCTTTGAGGACGTCTGGATCGACGCGGGCTGGTACGGTAACTGTACTGTCTGCGATGACCCCTATACCGGCGATTGGGGAAGATACACCGGCGACTGGCGGGTAAACGAGCGTGTCCATCCGGGCGGTCTGACCGACGTGGCCGAGACCGCCGCCGGGGGTGATATGCGCCTGATGCTCTGGATCGAGCCGGAACGCGCCGTGGCAGGGACTCCCGTGACGGTTGCGCATCCCGAGTGGTTCTTCACCCTGCCGGGCGGCTCCAACTGCCTTGTCAATTACGGCATCCCCGAAGCGCAGGACTATATTTTCAACCTCATCGCGGGCTATGTGGAGAAATTAAACCTCTCCTGCTACCGTCAGGACTTCAATATGCCGATCACCGCCTTCTTTGAGGCAGCCGACGCCCCCGATCGCCGGGGAATCTCCGAGATCCGCCATATCACCGGCCTCTACGAGCTCTGGGATCGCCTCCTTGCCCGGTTCCCCGGCCTGATCATCGATAACTGCTCCTCCGGCGGCCGCCGTATCGATATCGAGACCCTCAGCCGCGCCATTCCCTTCTTCCGCAGTGACTACCAGTGCGCCTTTAACGAGGAAGCCGAGGTTCTGCAGACCCATAACGCCGGTATCTCCCGGTACCTTCCCTTCAACGGCTGTACCACCAAGACCAAGAACGACCTTTATAATATCCGCAGCTCCTATTCCTCCAGCTGGGGCGGCGCGTTCTGGAACGGCATCATCCAGAACCTTGATGAGAAAGAACTGGACCGCGCAGCCGCCATCACCCACGAATACCGCCGTATCCGGGGCTATCTCTCCCGCGACTTCTATAGCCACGGGTCCAACGTGTTCGATCCCTCTTCCTGGGCTGTCTGGCAATACCATGACCCGGAGAAGAAGGCGGGCGTCGTTCTGGCCTTCCGCCGCTGTGAATCGCCCTTTGATCGGGTGACGATTAACCTGCGGGGCGTCGCCGCCGATCAAAGGGTGACGGTTGAAAACCTCGATACGGGGGAGATCACCACAGGAAGTGCCGCCGTCACCATCACGCTGCCGGATAAGCGCAGCTCAGTTATTCTCGAGTACCGCGAGGCATGACGCGCCGCTGCAGGATTTTTCTTCCCAAAGTCCAAATTCTGTGCTATACTGAACATATCCGCGGGGTGCCGCCGACGATGCGGCCTCCGCCAATTCTTGGGAGGATTGTCACATGATTATTTCCACCACCTGCGGCGAAGCCGTATTCTGTACGCCTTATTCCGATCAGTATGACCTGCTGCAGTTTTTCCGCGGCATCCTGAAGGGCACCAACGCCTATAACTGCCCGGTGAGCTTCCATACCGCCGGCCTGCGCCGCCGTACCCATAACGACGAGTGGCATATCGACACCGTGCTGTCCTTTGCCACCGACGAATGCGTGCCCCAGAAGATCAACGGCGAGTATATCGGCGCCAATCACGCCTGGCCTGCGGGCGTGGTGGTCTTTCTGCCCGACCACGGTAAGACCGTGGCCGACGTGGGCTCCCTCTGGAAGGACGAAGCGGGACTTTCCTGGACCCTGATGCGCATCGGCAACGAGGAAAACCTCATCTTCCTGTCGGAGAATATCGGCGAATCCAAGGTCATCTTCGACTTTGCCCGGGAGATCACGGGAAAGCTGACCTACGTCAGCCACGGCGTGCATACCGATGACATCGTTCCGGTTTCCCAGCACGGCGGCGCGCAGATGAGCTCTGCCAACCGCTACCTCAAGCGCTCCATCTACGCCTATAAGGACGGCAAACGCTTCCTGGTCTACGGCGGCGCCTACGACGTGGACTGCGGCGAGATCGTGGAGGAGTACGAGATCATCAACCCCGCCACGGTGGCCGACGCGCTGCGTGCGGGACGCCCCGAGGGCGGCTACACCACGGATCCCGACCTTGCGGTGGGCGAGGCGATGCTGCATCACTCGATCATCTACCGCATTCTCGGCGACGGCACGATGCTGGTGATCTTCGACCATAAGCGTCTGCAGGACGTGCGGTGGTACGGCAACATGGGCATCATGTACCAGGAGAAGAATAACGTAGGCAACGGCGGCGTCTGGCGCGTGATTCCGACGCTGAAGCCCGTGGAGTATAAGGGAAAGTCGTACGATTTCCGTGTGCCGTATAACACGACGGACGGGGAGTTCCCGAACGGTGTGCGGTTGACCGCCGATCTGTGGGAGAATCCGGAGTTCCCGCCGGATCATCAGCTGGACTTCATCCGTCGTGCGGACGGAAGCTGTGTTGCGGCGTTTGCGGGGGGTTATCTGCCGGTGTATGACGGCGTACCGTCGGTGAGAATCAAGAATATTGACTCGGCTGCGATGATGGTTGCATCGAGAAAGACGTATCCGAACTTCAGCGGGGAGTATATTCCGCGGGGGACGGCGGTCAAGGATATGCCGACGCATGATAGATCGAAGGGCGTTGCGTACAGGAGATATTTTGCGCCGGAGAAGGAAGGCGCGTGCGTGAACGCGTATGAGTATGAAGGCACGACGTACGTGGTGATGGACTTTTATGGGGAGCGTGAGAATACGCTGACGTATGTGCTGCCGGAGGGCAGTGCGTGCCAGATGGTGAGTAGTTACGGCGTGGAGCTGAGACGAGAGGGCGACGTGCTGGTAGGAAAGGGAAAGCAGGGCACGGCGCTGATCGCGGTAGGCTGAACCAGTAAAATGCAACAAGGGATGATTCGCAGTAATTGTTAAGCGCCGCAGGCGAGAAATGGGTCAAGGGTCCTGTGGACCCTTGCGCAGGGGTCAAAGGGGGCGGCGTTAGCCCCCGTCCATCCCGTATGGCGTAGTGACAGAATGAAAGATGAAGCGGATAGAGGACGGCAAGAAAGAAAAATATTGAATCAAAAGTTATAATTCTGATGGTATTTTCTGCATCCTCGCGTCGAGACGCAAGAGAATCGAGCGTCGAGCAACGTTTGAACACGTCTCCTTCAACATAACCAAACAGAAAGAACCCGTATCCTGCAACATTTCACCGTTGCAGAATACGGGTTCTTTTTTTTACTTGGTATAGCAGTAAACGTGTTCTATCGTGGCTCGTGACTCGCGTTGCTTGTCACTCGACGTAGGTACAGCAGGAAGTACGATCAAGCGGCAAGGTTTTGATTTTATTTTTTGTTTCTTGCCGGCCTCTGTCACGCTTGATCTTTCATTCTGCCGGTTCGCCATACGGGAACGTCCAGGGGCTGCTCGCCCCTTCAACCCTCGGCAGGGGCGGCACGCCCCTGCACCCGTTTCTCGGCTGCGCCGCTGTATCCACTACTGCGAATCATCCCTTGTGTTGCATTTTGGCAAGTACGCCTGCCGCAATCTCCAGCGCGCGCGTGATCTCGCTCAGCTCCATACTATACGCCGGCTTATCCCTCTTCTTCGTCTGCTCCGGTATGAACGGCACGTGCACAAATCCGCCCGGTACCCCCGGATATTTCTCCTCCAGATACCACAGCAGCGTGTACATCGCATCATTACATACGAAACACCCCGCAGAATTCGACAATCCCGCCGCTATCCCTTCCGCCGCTATCGCGTCCCGGATCCTCTTCACCGGTATCGTCGCAAAATACGCCGTCTTTCCGCCCGGTATGATCGCCTCGTCCTCTGCAGTCCGCCCCGCATTATCCTTCGCCGCCGAATCCCGCAGATTCACCGCAATCCTCTCAAGACTGATCGACGTCCTGCCCCCGGCTTGCCCTACGCAAATCACCGCGTCCGGCTTCTCACGCTCAATTGCGCCCGTCAGCACCTCTCCCGCTTTGCCGTATATCGTCGGAAGCTGCTGCTTCACAATCTCCGCACCGGCTACCACGTCCGGCAGCCCCCGCACGGCTTCCCACGCAGGATTGATGCTCTCCCCGCCAAAGGGGTCAAAGCCTGTAAATAGGATCTTCATAGGCTCATCCCCGCATCAGCGCGTCTACAAAGCCGTGACCGTCGAAAATCCGGTCTTTCACTTCCTGCGCACAGGGATCCATGTCCACCGTGCATACCGTGCTCATCAGCTCAAACAGCGGCGCCGTCGAACCGTAAACCAGATACGGCGCGTATCCCGCTTTCACCGCTTTCTCCACGGCAAATGCGCCGCTGCGCATGCCCGCCGTGTCGATGTAGACGTCGCCGCGCTCGGCCATCTGATCCTGTAAGAAGCTGATCTCGCCTCTCTCGATGTTCGTAATCAGCGTCGGGATGCCCCTCTGGGCAGAGAGGAAGTAGGAGACGTAGTTGGGATCCACCGCCTTGGGATGATACATGTAGGTGATGCGGCTGTCCTCCAGACGCAAACTCAGCACCAGCGGGAGACGGTACTCGCGCAGCGCGTCGCAGAGCTCCGCCAGCGCAGGACTGTCCAGCAGATAGTCGTGAAAGCCCGGGTAGATGCGAACCGCTTTCACACCGGCTTTCACGCCGCGCAGAAGCATACCCTCCCAGCCCGGATGCAGCGGATTGATGGTCTGCGCCTGCAGGTAGTTGGTGCCCGCCAGGGCTTCCGCCAGCCGGGAATCGGCCTCCCAGGGATCCTGGAAGAAGATGCCCTCAAAGGCGGAGACCAGACCGCCGGTGATACCGGCGCGGGCATGGAGGGCGGCCAGCTTTTCGGGAGTGTTTGCCCGGATGTAGTGAAACGGCCAGTTGCCGGTGAAGCAGTTGCAGTCAAATCTGCGCATGAATGGTCCCTCCTTTATCACAGGCGGAAGCTGCGGTCAAGCAGCCGCTCCGCGTTCTTGTGAAATACCAGCTCCCGCTCCTCGTCGGTGAAGTCCGCGCCCAGCACCTTGCCGATGCAGACCGGTACCGAGACGCCTGCCATGTCGCTGCCGTAGAGCAGACGATCTGCGCCCAGCATCTCCCGGGCGTAGTTCATCGCGTCGCCGGTGAAGATGGACAGCGCGTAGTCGCACCAGACGTTCTCGCAGTCGCGGATGGCGGGCAGGCCGTCGTAGGGCGTGCCGCCGAAGTGAGCCATGATGATCTTGGACCTGGGGTGACGCTTTGCCAGACGCTTGATGTTGATGCCGGTGCTTTCGGTGGGGATCACCCGCTGGACTTTGAGCAGCGTGTGGAAGAGAACCGGCACGCCGATGCTCTCGGTGTACTCCATCACGGGATCCATGAGGCGGTCGTCGTCGGGAACCGCGACCCAGACCTTGACAAGACTCATGCCCTGCTCTTCAAAGCCGCGCCTGAGCACGTCCATGGTGTCGGGATTGGCGGGGTTGATGTAGACCGCCCCCATGAAGCGGTCGGGGTGCTCGGCGATGGCTTTGGCCACGGTATCATTATCGTAGCGGATGGCGTCGGGGGTGGGGTAGTAGCCGCCCTCGACGTTGGAGATGCAGGCTTTGGATACGCCGTAGTTGTCCATGATGCGAAGAAGGGCGTTTGCGTCTCCTTCGGGGTAGGAGGACAGATGGGCGTGGATGTCGATGATGTTCACGGAAATATTACCTCCTTGCGGATTTTAATGATCCATTGCCTTGCGCGGGAAAAACCTTGTCCGCCTCCTGCGGCGGCTGCAGACTCAGCCCTTTTTGTCCTCGACAAGGCGGTTTTTGTCCAGCGGAACCCGGTAGAAGTAGATCACGACGGCTGCGGAGCACACCAGCCATCCTGCGGGATAGCTCAGCGCGATCGGCACGATCTCGTTGGCGATGAAATTGGCCATGATATAGAGATATATCTGCCGGAACAGCACAAACGAGCAGAGCATGATAATCATCGGTGCGCGGCTGTTGCCCGCGCCGCGCAGAGCGCCGGCGTAGATCTGATTGAAGCAGGAAAGCAGGTAAAACGGCGTGATCCAGCGCAGGAACAGCGAGCCGTATTCCACGACAGCGGGATCGGCGTTGAAAAACGCCACGAGCGGGCCTGCGAACAGCATAACCGGCACCATCAGGATGCCCGTCGTCACGATCGAGAGCATAACCGCGCGGGAAATTCCCTGTTTTGCCCGGTCCACCATCCCCGCGCCGAGATTCTGGCCGACGAACGTGGTGGAGGCCAGCGCCAGCGACTGCATAGGCAGCAGCACGAGCATATCGATCTTGCCGTAGGCCGTCCAGCCGGACATACAGTGTGCGCCGAAGTGGTTGATATAGGACTGGACGAAGACGTTTGAAAAGGATGTAACGGCCATCTGGAGGGCAGCAGGCAGGCCGACCTTCAGGATCTTTTTAAACATATCCCAATTGATGGCGAGCTTTCGCAGCTCGAAGCGTATGCAGGTTCTGGTACGCATGAGGGTAACGAGCACGAGCACTGCGGAGACGCCCTGGGCGATGACGGTAGCGAGGGCGACGCCTTCGACGCCCATGTGGAAGCCGAGGACGAACACGAGGTCGAGGATGGTATTGAGAAGGGCGCAGACGACGAGGAAATAGAAGGGGCGGGAGGAGTCGCCGACGGCGCGGAGGATACCGGAGCCGATATTGTAGATCATGAGGCCGATGACACCGGCGAAGTAGATAGTGAGGTAGGCAGTAGCCTCAGGGATAACCTCAGGGGGGGTGTTCATCATGCGCAGGGCGAGGGGGACCCAGAGGATACCGAGGAAGGTAAAAGCGACGCCCATGATGAGGGTCATAAGCATAGCGGTATGGACGGTTTTGCTCACCTCATCGTAGCGTTTTGCGCCGTAGAACTGGGAGATAACGACACCGGCGCCGCTGGAGAGGCCGAGGAAGATACCGATGAGCATATTGATGATAGGGCCGACGGAGCCGACAGCGGAGAAGGCCTCATTGCTGACGTAGTTGCCGACGACCCAGGTATCGACAGCGTTGTAGAGCTGCTGGAAGATGTTGCCAATGAGGAGGGGAAAGGCGAAGGTGATGAGGTGACGGATAATGGAGCCGGAGGTCATGTCGACGTCGCGTTTAGGCTGGAAGAGGGATTTAAGGGAGGCCATAGAGGGGATCACCGTCCTTAGTAAAGATGGGATATGAATAGTATAGCACGATGGGGGAGAAGGTGCAACGGGAAGAGAGAAAAAGGGGATAGGGGAAATGCAATACCGGATCGTGAAATGCAGTCATTGCTAAGCGTGGCACACGCAAAACGGGTCCAGGGTCCTGTGGACCCTGGCGAGGGGGGCAAAGGGGGGCGAGCAGCCCACCGTCCATCCCGTATGGCGAACCGGCAGAATGAAAGATGGAGCGTGACAGAGGGCGGCAGAAAAGAAAATGAAAAACAAAAAAATACGGAAGCGTTTTCTCCTGATCGTACTTCCTGCCTCCTTGCGTCGAGACGCAAGAGAATCGAGCGTCGAGCCACGATTTCGAACGTCTCCGGCGTGCTTGCTTTTCTGCTTCATGCCGTCGCCGGCGTAAATCAACCAAACAAGGCTGGAAAACATATATAGAAACAAAAAGAATCCGTATTCTGCAGCATTTTGCCGTTGCAGAATACGGATTCTATGTTTTAAGTCAGTATAACAGAAGACGGGTTCTGTCGTGGCTCATTGCTCGTTACACTTGCAATTCGTAGCAATACAGCAGATAAAGTGATCTATTGGCAAGGTTTTGATTTTTATCATTTTTTTCCCTTTTTGTTTCTGCCGCCCTCTGTCACGCTTCATCTTTCATTCTGCTGTTTCGCCGATACGGGATGGACGGTGGGCTGCTCGCCCCCCTTTGTCCCCCTCGCCAGGGTCCACAGGACCCTGGACCCGCTTCCTGGCTGCGCCAGTGTATCTGTCCTTACCATCTTCTGCTGGTGGTGCATTTCGTCTATTCGCTAATTCTTACTCCTCGCGCGGAATTCGCCCGGGGTCGTGCCCGTTATCCGCTTGAACGTTGAGTAAAACGCCTTACTATCCCCGAATCCGCAGGCCGCGGCAACCTCCGTTACCGCAATCTCCGTCGTCGTTAACAGCCTGCACGCTTCCTCTACCCTTAACTTCTGCAAAAATGCATTCACCGGCATGCCCGTACTCTCCCGGAATATCCGGTTTAAGTAGTCCTTGCTCAGAAATATGTGCAGCGCCAGCTCCTCCAGCGTGATGTGCGTGTGGTAGTTCTCCCGCAGATAACTCACCGCCGCTTCCACCGCCTGCTTCTGCCGCGCTGACAGCGTTCCCTCTGCCGTCGAATCCAGCTTCCGGAACAGATGAATGATCAGCTCCGTTACATATGCCCTCACAAGCCCTAAATATCCCTTCTGACGGCCTGTGAATTCAATGTATATCCGCGAAAATAACTCGCCGAAAATCCGGTAACTCGATCCCGACAGATGCAGATCCGGCCCGATCGCCGGCGCGGGCTGAAACAGCGCGTCCCCGCTTTCCTGCGGCGGCTCCGTAAACAGCGAAAACCCGATCACTGGATGCGACGGCGAGTCCGCGTAACTGATCGCCTTCTGCGCAGGAAACAGCGAGTAAAACAGCATCGATGAACACATCTCCCCGAAATCGTGGGTGCTGATCAGCGATGTGTCCAGAAAATCCGGCGTGAACATCAGGTCGTAGGCGGTGAACCGCTCCTCACCCGGCTGCTCGTGGAAGGCGTGGGGCGTGTCGTAGTTGACCACCACCACGTCGCCGCGGGTGACTTTGTAGGATCCGCTCACCGTCTCGTGAATCGCCTCGCCCGAGATGACGTAGATGATCTCGATGAAGGCGTGCTTGTGCGCAACTCCTACAAATTCCTGAAAGTCCGTGGACATGTGGATGTAGACGTTCTCGTCCGGCCGGAACATGCTCGCTGCGGTGAATACCGGCACACCGTTTTCATCGTAATGATCCGGCTTCTTCATCGATGCACGCCTCAGCAGGGAATCTCAAACAGCTCGCGGGGATAATCCGTCAGATTCTCGCAGCCGTCTTTCTTCACGCAGACCACGTCCTCCATGCGCAGACCGGTTTCGGTCACGGCAGAGCCCAGGAAGATGTCCACGCAGAAGGTCATGTTTTCCTCAAGGTTGTAGTCGGCGCTGGTCTCAATCCACGGAGCTTCGCCTTCCATGGTGCCGTTGCCGTGGCAGGGGCCGTAGAGCAGCCAGTCGCCGTAGCCCATGGCGGTGACGTTGTCGATGTGGAACTGCGCAATCTCCGCCGCCGGGGTGCCTGCCTTGAGGCGGGCGATCACGTCGGCCTGCGCCTTATAGCCCACTTCGATGAGCTCGCGCTGCTCAGGGGTAGCCTTGCCAAAGACCACCGCGCGGCCAATGGAGGAGGCATAGCCGTCCACGCGCGCGCCGATCTGGATGAAGGTCATATCGCCCTTTTGAATCTCCTTGTTGCGGGGGCGGGAGATGGCCTGGTTGGAACCCTTGCCGGTGAGCACCCAGGGCGGATAGCTCTCACGCTCGGCGCCCAGCTCGTGCATCTTGCCCAGCGCCAGACCCACTACCTGCTGCTCGGTCATGCCCACGCGGATGTTTGCCAGCACGTAGTCGAAGGTCTCACGGGTGATTTTCGCCGCCGCACGCATACAGGCAAGCTCGTTTTCGGTTTTAATCATGCGGATGCCCGCAACGATGCCGTCGTCTTTTTCGATTTTCACGCCGCCGCGCTTTTCAAGCGCCTCGGACAGGGCTTCGTAGACGCCGATGGTCATCAGCGGCAGTCCCGCAACGCCGAAGCGGCGGATGGGCTTGTTACCCATCAGCTCGTCAAACACGGATTCGAAGGTGTCCAGCTTCTTGCCGGGGTATTCCGGCTCCGAGGACTCGCGGAAGGCCTTGAGCAGGCGGATGCCGTCGATCTTGGAACGGTCGGAGGCGTAGGTGAAGCTCTCCGGGCCGATGAGCAGCAGCGGCTCGCCCTCGGCGGGGATGAGCACGCCTGCGGTCTCGAAGGAGGGCCAGTAGGCGCTGAAATAGCGCACGAACTGGGGCTCAGCCTCGTTGCCGTAGCAGAGGATCAGGTCAAAACCGGCCTTTTTCATCTCGGCCTGCACCTTTTTGGCGCGTTCTTTATACTCATACAGCGGAATGGATGGTAAATTCGGCATGATTATTTCTCCTTTCCCATCAGCCAGTCGGCAGGGTTTGTTACCAGCAGCGTATGAATCTGTTCAGCGGTGATGCCCTCGTCCTCCATCATGGGGACGATATTGGTCAGCACGTGGTCGTAGCCCCAGCCGCCGTAGGTGTGCAGCAGATTCTTCAGGCACACGTCGCAGGACAGCAGCACCTGACGCAGGTAGCCTGCGTCGATGAGCTTTTTGAGGAACGTGACGCGCTCGGTGTCGTGGACAAAGCAGCCGTAGCCGGAGTTTCTGACCTCGCGGCGGATGTAATACTCCTTGCCGAAGTTGTCAAACTCCACGTAGACGCCTTTTTTCAGCAGCGCAAAGACGTAATCCTCCCGATCCTCCACGTCGATGTGGCTGATGCAGATACGGCTGGGATCTACCCCGGCGTCCAGGAGAATGTCGGCGGCCTCAAGGCCGTTGACGGTCCAGGGGTTGATGTGGATGTTGATGGCGACGCCGGTATCGATCTGCGCAATGGCGGCGGCGCGCAGGATGCGGCGCTCACGATCGTCAAAGATCTCGGAGATACCGATCTCGCCGATGTAACCGGCGCAGATGCCGGTGTCTCCCACACCCACGGTGAGCTCGCGCACCATGATGTCGGCGATTTCCCGCTCGGTCATGGCGGAGAGGGCCTCGGGATGGGTCTGGCCCACATAGAATCCGGTGCCCATGATGATGTTGAGGCCGGTCTTTTCGGCGATGCGGCGCAGAGCCTCGGGATCGCGGCCGATGCCGGGCAGGGACGCATCCACGACGGTATCGCCGCCGGCACGCTTGAAGAAGGCAATTTCAGAAGCCTGAACCTCCTCGTCCATCAGAAGAAGGTTATCCTTGAGCGCATAGCAGTCGCGGCTGAGAATGCCCAGGTTCCACATTTCCACCTTCTGGGTCTCAGGATCGTCAATGCCGGGAACCGGCAGCGCCTGATAAAACGCGGTCAGGTCAAGGAGCACGTGTTCATGGGTGGTGACGGTGCCGAGCGCTTCACGGCTCAGCTCACCGCATACGGACTGTAGTTTCATCTGCATCCCCCTTTGAGACAATGTTTGCAAAACATTGTCTCAGTAACATCCACCGGCTCAGGCGGATGTTATTTCACTGAAACTGCAAAGTTTCAATTTCACATTTTGCAGAGCAAAATATTTCACTGAAAACAGCGCAGCGCATCTGCTGCTGCATGGTTTTGCAAAACACTGTGTTTGATTGTCTTTTCATTCTATCACATTCGGGCGACAATAGAAATGGCAAATCACGACTTTTGTATGGGAAATCGCGTGGGTTACGGGCGGGTGATTCTGGTGGGGGGAAAGCCGAATTTTTTGCGGAAGCTGCTTGAAAAGGCGGCGCCTGACTCAAAGCCGCATTTCTCCGCAGCGTCGCCCACGGACACACCCGCCTTGAGCAGATCAATCGCCACGTCGAAGCGGTAATCCCGGATGTACTGATAGGGCGTGATGCCGAGCGCTGCCGAGAAGAGGTCGGTGAAGCGGTTGCGGGAGAGATATGCCCGCGCCGCCAGCTCCCGCACGGTGATGTTTTCCGAAAAGTGGGTGTGGATGTAGCGCAGGCTGTCCACGATCATCGGGTCGGACAGCCCCTGCGGGGTGTGGAGCCGTTCGATGTCCCAGAGAAACGACGCAAGAATCAGCTCAAGCCGCTCCTCCGTACCGGAAAAGCGGTTGATGCCCGGAAGCAATGCAAAGCGGCTGTCCAGATATGCCCGGAATACCTCCGCATCCGCCCGGAGGAGGGGAGATGCCGCGGGGTCAACATCGATGACCCGGTCGTAGCCGGAAAGACTGTCGTCGGTGTAGTTGATGTAGAGATGGGAAAAGGCCGGGTCCTCAAGAAAACAGGTGAACTGTGCCCGGTGGCTGAGCAGATAGATGTGGTTTTTGAGAAAGTAGTGCTTTTCGTGATTTTCCAGATATCCCGCGCCCTCTTCAAGAATATAGTACAGGCGGTTTGTATAGGTCTTTCGGTTGAGAATCCGCTCCCAGTTTGTCAGATCCCCGGACTTTCCGTAGATGTGAATGTGAAAACGTTCCTGCACGCCCACCCGCTCCCTTCCGGATACAGTATAGGCGAGAATCCGGCCCGCTGTCAAGTCATACGGTGCTTTTGAGCAAAAAGCTGTGCGAATGGACATTGCAGCGGCAGGCAGGAACGGTATAATAGAGTTATCAACATCAAAGGAGACTGCATCATGGCTTTACCGGTACCTGCACAGTATGTTCTGGACTTTGAACAGATGGGATTCGGCATGTTTGTCCACTGGGGACTCTACTCCCAGCTCGGACGGGGCGAATGGGTCTACAAGGTGGAAAACATGGACATGGCCGAGTATAAAAAACTCGCCGACACCTTCACCGCCGAGGACTTCGACGCCGATGAGCTGGTGCTCACCGCGAAGAACGCCGGCTGCCGCTATATCTGCTTCACCTCCCGCCACCACGAGGGCTTCTCCCTCTACGATACCCGGGGACTCAATGACTTCGACGTCATGCATACCCCCTGCGGACGGGATCTGGTGGGCGAGTTCGTGGACGCCTGCCACCGCCACGGCATTTCGCCCTTCCTCTACCATACCACCCGCGACTGGTATAATCCCGATTTCGTGGATAACTTCGACCGGTATCTGGACTACCTCTATAAAAGCGTCGAGATTCTCTGCACCCACTACGGCAAGATCGGCGGCTTCTGGTTCGACGGCAACTCCACCTACCGCGACGCCGACTGGAAGGAGACCCGGCTCTACAGCATGATCCGCAAGTACCAGCCCGAGGCAATCCTCCTCAACAACATGGGCATCAACAGCAAAGGCGTGGTCAGCCATCCCGACCTGGACGTCATCCCCTACGAGCGCGGCAATCCCCGTCCCATGAACCGGGAGGGCATGCCCAAGTATCTCGCTGCCGAGATGTGCGATACCATCAACGACCACTGGTCCATCGGCATCAACGACTTCAACTACAAGTCCCCCGCCAGGCTCATCAATAACATCTGCCGCTGCCGTAAGGCCGGTGCAAACTATCTGCTCAATATCGGCCCCACCGCCGAAGGCGGCGTGCAGCCCTATCAGCGGGAGCTCATGGCTCTCATCGGCCGCTGGATGGAGATCTTCGGCGAGGCCGTCTACTCGGGCCGTCCCTACGGCGCCGTTTCCTACGGCGCTGCGTCCCATCTCGGGGTACACTACGACTCAAACGACGAGCGCTGCTTCATCCTCAAGGGTGAGGGCAAGCTCTACATCTTCTGCGTCAACACCGGCATCGCAGGGGATGAAAACGTGACCATGCGCAGTTACTACTGCGGCAGCTACGCCTTTGACAACGTCCCCGACCGGGTGAAATCCGTGCGCTGGATGGACTCCGGCGAGGAGCTCTCCTTTGTGCAGCAGGATGATACCCTCGTCCTGCGCGTCACGCCCCAGCACTACGGTTCGTCCTTCTGCGTGAGAGTGGCCGAGGCGGAGATTTGAGTGTCTGACCGGCGGCGTACTGGGTGGGCGTGATGCCGAAGCGCCGGCGAAATGCCGTGCGGAAGTATTTCACGTCCGCAAAGCCCGCCATTTCCGCTGCCTGCCGGCAGGTGTAATAGCCTGCCCGCAGCAGCGTGCAGGCATAGGAAAAGCGCAGCTCGAGAATCGTCTGCATCGGCGTGCAGCCAAAGGCCTCCCGGTAAAGCCTGCGGAAATACACCTCGCTGACAAAGCAGGCTCCGGCGAGTTTGCTCACCGTCAGCGTGTGATCCCGGAAATTGCGCCGCAGCAGCTCCAGGCCCGGTGCCAGCACCCGGGCTGAGGCCGTGATCGGCGGCTCACGCTTTCGCTGCAGTGCTTCAAAGATCGCATACAGCTGCGCCATGCTGCGGTTATAGGAGGCAGGTCCCCCTTCCTCCCAGCTTTTATGGAGTGCAAAAAACAGCGGCTCCAGCTCGAATGCGTTTTCCACCACCTCAAAGTCCGGCGCGTCTCCGCCGATGCGCTGCAGATGCAGGATGATCAGCTTCTCGTGAGCATCGTTTTTTACCCCATAGTCAACGCCCGGCGGGATGTAAGTCACGGAGCCGTCACCGGCGGTGAGCTGCCGTTTCCCCAGGTCAAAGGCGGCGCTGCCGCGAATGCGGTAGGAGATCGCGGTATGTTTTCGGCCGTGATTGTAAGAAAAATCGGGGGTTGGCGTGCGTTCCACGCAGAATATGCCCGTAATCCTGTAGGTACACGCCGGATCGGAGCAGAACATTTCCCCATCCCTCCTTTGCTTAAAGCATACTCCCTTTTTTTTCGGTTTTCAACCCTTTTCTTTCGGTTTAACGGTTTACGCGGAACGTGCCGGGTGGTATACTCAGGACATGAGATATCCCCGGGACATGAAAGGAGCTTTCTGCCATGATCAACACCGAAGCTGCCCGCCTGCTGCGCATCAAGCGTGCCAATACCGACTGGTGGATCAACGAAAAGGCCATCGTTGCCGCCAACGGTCTGACCTACATCGCCTACATGACCGACATGGGCGAGATCCATATCAAGGAGTTCGACGCCAAGTGCAGCCGTACCCCCAGCCGTGACTACTGCCTGTGCCGTCTCAACTGCAACTATGCCGACGAGCACAACGCACCCTCCCTGTGCATTCTGGAAAACGGCCGCATCCTCGTGGCCTATACCGGCCACGCCGCCACCGCGACCCTCAGATACCGCATCACCGAAAAGCCTTACGATATCTCCACCTTCGGCCCGGAGATCACCCTCAACTACGAGGGCAGCGTGACCTATGCCCAGCTTTTTGAGAACACCGAAAAGGGCGAGATCTGGCTCTTTACCCGCGTTGCCAGCAAGACCTGGGAGTTCCGCTATTCCTCCGACGAGGCCCGCACCTGGTCTGAGCCCCGCACCTTCCTGCGCTCCGGCGTGGAAGGTCTCTTCTACTTCGACACCCGCCGTCAGATCGTCAAAACCCCCGAGGGACCGTCTGAGCAGTGGTTCTTCGCCCTCTACGGCCATCCCTACAGCTCCTCTGACCATACCATCCGCAGCGGCATCTTCAGCCGCGACGGTGTGCTCCTCAAAACCGACGGCACTCCCACCGACTTCTCCCTCTACAACAACGACGGCGCGTCCATGGAGCTTGACGCCCTCGACGTGGTCTACGCCTCTCCCGCCGGTACCACCGTGCGCCTGCTGGATGTGTCTCCCACCGTGCCCCTGCGGGTGGCTTTTGCACCCTTCGTGGTGGATGAAAACCGCAATATCCCCGCCGGGGATTATTTCTACCGCTCCGCCACCTTCCGCGACGGCGCCTGGCAGATCTCCGAGCCCATCTGCACCGTGGGTGAGTTCCTGGCAAAGGGCATCTACGACGGCTCCCAGACCTATCTGGGCGGCATGGCCTACTACTACGGCGTCGGCGAGGAGGGCTGCAATCCCAATTCTCCGGCTGCGGTTGCTGCCATTGACACAAACCGCATTTTCGTCGCCCGCTTCGACGGTGCCGACCGCGTGGTGGAGTCCTACGTGTCCTGCGACTGCGGCCAGACCTACCGCCTTGAGCAGGTTATCCGCCGCATTCCGGGAGAGCTGGGCATCAAGACCTGGCGTCCCATCGTGCCCATCTACGCCCAGGACAACCTGCCGGTTTACTGGCATGAGGGCACCTACGCCGCCCACACCGGCGGCTGGCACTGCGACGAAGTGATGTACGTGGAGTACGACGACTGATCCCCTGCCTCAAAACCATTCCAACCGGGAAGGAACAATCCTTCCCGGTTATTTCTTTTGCACAAAAACAGTCTTGCAAATCCCCCTCCGACGTGGTATACTGACGGCAAATAAACCACGTATAAGGGGGACTGACTGATGCGTATCGCAACCGGCGGTTTTGCACATGAAACAAACGGCTTTGGCAATATCCTCGTCACGCCCGAGGTACTCCGCGGCGCGACCTGTGAGGGGCGTGAGGACTATGAAAAGCGTTATCGCGGCGTGAGAACCTACGGCGGCGGCTTCCTTGATGAGGCCGATGCCCTCGGCATCGAGCTCATCCCCACCCGGATGTCCTCCCTCAAGCCCTCCGGCCCCAGTACCCGCGAGGTGATGGAATATTCCCGCGACCGGCTGGTGGAGCTGCTCTGGGAAGAGTGGCAGAAGGAGCCCTTTGACGCCATTGCCCTGAGTATGCACGGTGCCGGTGCCGCCCACGGCTGTCCCGACCTGGAGGGGGAGTTCCTGCGGGCCATCCGGGCACGCTTCGGCTGCGAAATTCCCATCGGCGTGGTGCTTGACCTGCACGGCAACATCTCCGAGGACATGGTGAACCTCTCAGACCTGCTCATCGGCGTCAAGAACTACCCCCACACCGACGAATACGACGCAGGCCGCATCATGCTGCGCATTCTCTGCGACATGGTGGAGAACAACTACCGTCCTGCAAAGCGGCTGGTGAAGCTTCCCTGGCATCTGGCGCCCGCGCAGGGCGTGACGCTCTCCGGCCCTGCAGCCGAAGTGCGCGCACGGCTCATCGAGTGCGAGGAAGCGGATTCTGACCTCCTTGCGGCGTCGTTCTTCCAGGGATTCCCCTTTGCCGACGTCCCCGACTGCGGCGTGAGCGTCGTGACGATGGCGAAAACGCAGGCCTCCGCCGACCGCAATGCCGAAAAGATCGCCTCCTGGGCATGGGATCACCGCACGGACTTCAATCTGCCCCTTCATTCGGCGAAGGAGGCCATGGACATCGCCCTTTCCTCCGACGCGTTCCCGGTGCTCATCAACGAAAGCTCCGACAATCCCGGCGGCGGCACTCCCGGCGACGGCACGCATCTGCTGCGGGAGATGCTTTCGCGCAACGTCCCCTCGGCCTACGGCTTTATCTACGATCCGGAGGTTGCCCTGCAGGCGACCAAGGCCGGTGTGGGTGCGCACATTGCCGTGAAGCTCGGCGGCAAGACCGACAAATTCCACGGCGAGCCCATCGACCTGCCCGATGCCTACGTCAAGTGCATCTCGGACGGTGTTGTGATGCGCAAGTCCATGATGGGCAAGGGCGCGGTGAACCACATGGGCCCCACGGTCTGTCTGGTGGTGGGCAACGTCAACATTGTGGTATCGTCTTTCCGTACCCAGACCTTTGACGACGGTCCGCTGCGCATTGCAGGTGTGGACTGGCCGGAGCTGAAAATCATCGCCCTGAAGTCTTCACAGCATTTCAAGGCATGGTGGAAGGATCAAGTGGCAGGGATTGTTTCATGCGATTCTCCCGGCATTCATTCCTCTGATCTCTCGACGTTTGTCTTTAAGCAGGCCAATCCCGGGTATTATCCGCTGGCGGAGGCAAAAAGAAGTTTTGAGTTGAGTAGGTAAGTTCTGAAAGGTTGTGTGCCTGCGGCGCAGGGAGGATCACGGGTTCTGAACCCGTACGCCCTGTGCATTGCGCATGCACCCCGCGCCTACTTTCTCTCCATGTCGAGAGAAAGTAGGCAAAGAGCGCCACCGGGGCCTACAAGTCGTTTTGATCGATCGATACCGCGTCATGCCCCGGTCCCCGGCCCAGATTTCGGCGGAATATCGCCTATGAAGAGCTTGTAACCATGGTAGTTCCCCTCACAGCACCCAGGCTGCCTCGGTGCTGTGCTCGGCACGAACCTGGTTAAGTGAAGTACATAGGCGATGGTCGTCTCTGGAATGGGTTTCGAAAGGGAAAACCGGTGTTTTCCCTTCGTGTACCTTTGCTTACTTTCCGTACAAGCGGAAAGTAAGTGCCGAGGTGGCCGGCATAAGGCCACAGGGCGTGTGTCTAGAACACAATGACAGGCTCAAGCCGCCGAGGCTTATCAGTTACATCCAGATAATACTTGCTGCCAGGCAGAGGCTTACCAAACACAAAAACACGTCTGTACACTTTCCAATAACCTATAACACCTTTAAACCATAAATAAGGAGCTGTTTTTATGCTGAAATGCGGTATCTATGAACATGATATCACCCCTGCGCTGGGCGCACAAATCCCCGGCTACTTCACCGTGCGCCTTGCTTCCGGTATCAAGGAGCGTCTGTACGCCGAAGCCGTGGTGTTCGCTGAGGATGATAAGGTCGTCAGCGTCATCGTTGCCTGCGATATGATCGGTATCCCTGCGACGGTCTGTGACCGTGCCCGCGCCGAGATCGCCGAAAAGCTCGGCCTCGATGAAGCCGCCGTCACCATCCATGCCACCCACGTCCATACCGGCGGCCCCACCCTCAACTTCGTCTGTACCCGTGACGACGCCTTCTGCGACTGGCTGGGCGATAAGGCCGTGGAGGCCGCAGTGCTGGCCTCTCAGCGCATGGTGCCCGTGCGCATCGGCTTCGGCCGCGCTTACGATGAAACCATCGCCAACTACCGCGACCGCGTGCTGCCCGACGGCAGCCTGCGCACCAACGCCGGTGTCGGTACCTCCAAGCCCTTCGGTAAGATCGACCCCGAGGTCTCCTGCCTCATCATCGACCACGCCGACGGCGGCCGCATGGGCGTCATCGTCAACTACGCCTGCCATACCGACTGCGTCGGCGGCACCGAGTTCTCCTCCGACTTCCCCGGCGCCATGCGCGATACCCTGCGCCTGGTCTACGGCGCGGAGTTTATGCCCGTGTTCCTCAACGGCTTCTTCGGAAACCTCAACCATATCGACTTCGAAAACGGCACTCATGCAAAGATCCCGAAGTATTACCGCGCCATGGGCCGTAAGCTTGCAGGCCGCGTCATCTCCGCCATGGAGGACCGCGACGTGGTGTGGTTTGATGAGCCGAAGATCGCCGGTGTCCAGCGCCGCTTTAAGGTCCGTCACCGCGGCCC
>SVMB01000150.1 GCA_015067675.1 Oscillospiraceae bacterium | reverse complement strand
GAATGGTGGCGGGGACCTTGTAGAGCTCGGTGGTGGCGAGGATAAAAAGGATGTGCTCGGGGGGCTCTTCCAGAGTTTTGAGCAGGGCGTTGAAGGCGCTGGTGGAGAGCATATGAACCTCGTCGATGATGTACACGCGCTTCTTCATGGCAACAGGCGGGTACATAGCCTCGTCGAGCAGGGCGCGCATATCGTCAACGCCGGTATTGGAGGCGGCGTCCATCTCGGTAACGTCGAGGGATGCGCCGGAAAGGATGTTTTTGCAGGAGGGGCATTCGTTGCAGGGATTGCCGTGATCGGGATTTTCGCAGTTGACGGCACGGGCGAGAAGCTTTGCGCAGGTGGTCTTGCCGGTACCGCGGGTACCGGTGAAGAGGTAGGCGTGTCCTACGGTGCCCTGCGCAAGCTGAGACAGCAGGGTGCGGGTGATGTGTTCCTGTCCCACGACGCTGTCAAAGCGCTGAGGCCGGTATTGACGGTATAAGGCCTGATACATATGTTCCTCCCCAACAAAACACCATTCCGATAAACTTTCCGGGTCATCCCGGAAAGGGCAAAAAGCTGTTAAAAAAGCGGAGGGGTGGATTCGGAACCGAATCGACTCTCTCCGCAGGACTGAAAAAACAATGTGCGCGGACAAACGTAAGACCGCACGACATCCAACCGACCTTGCGGCTGTGTCGTACATCCGCAGCTCAGGGCCGGAGGACTCACGCACCCGAATAACTTCCGCTTAATGCTGCTCGGTTCCCCGCCTGACATGGTTCACGGCATACCCGTTGCGCAAGACCGACCCTGAGCTGCCGATCTACGACAGCAAGGCTTCGGCTGATTGATGTCTGTCACCCCTGCTATAGCGGATTGCAGATACGGGGCACCGCTACCTCCCCGGCTGGTGTGGTCTTACTTCGAACCACGCACATGACAGATATAGTATACACCATAATTCTGTTTTATGCAAGCCCTTTTTTCGGAATCTTTTTTCGGATTGAATTCGTGCTTGTATGCATGGGAAAACTGTGCTATAATCGAACCATTATCTGTGAAAGCGGGGAAAAATGCAATGAAATATGATTGGGTACTCTGGGATTTCAACGGTACGATCCTTGATGACGTTTACACGGGACTCAGATGCATCAACGCCCTGCTTTCAAGGCGCAGCCTGCCGGTACTGGCCGACACAGCAGCCTACAGGCGGGTATTCGGCTTTCCGGTGAGCGAGTATTATGAGCGCGTAGGGCTTGACCTGGTGAAGGAGCCCTTTGACGATCTGGCGGTTGAATGGGTGAAAGAATACAAGGCGGCGGTAAAGGGCGCGGGCGTTTTTCCGGGCGTGCGTGAGGCAATGAACGCGCTGCACGACGCCGGGATCCGTCAGGCGGTGCTCTCGGCGACCCAGCGGGATCAGCTCCGCGAGCAGCTTATTCCTCTGAATCTGCCGGATTGCCTGGAGGACGCCATCGGCATGGACACCATCCACGCGGCGTCGAAGATCACCCTTGCCCGGGACTGGCGCGCGGCGCACCCGGATGCACGTGCGGTCATGCTTGGTGACACGATACACGACGCAGAGGTTGCCGAAGCCGGCGGGATGGACTGTATTCTCGTCTCCTGCGGCCATCAGGACGCACAGCGGCTGCGAGAGGTCGGTGTGCCGGTGGTTCCTGACGTGCAGGCGGCGCTTGCGCTGATAATTGGATAACGGGAATAAGGGATTATGAGTGAAGATTTGAACACGCCGAATCTGATTCTGCGCAGCTGGCAGGAGAGTGACGCGGATGTGCTGTATGAACTCTGTCAGGATGAGGCGTTTGGACACAGCGGGCTGTGGGCATACCCGTCGCCGGATGCCTGCCGGGAGGCAATTGCACGCATGAAAGCGGAGCCGGGCAGCCGTGCGATTGTGAGCAGAGAAAACGGTAAAGTCATCGGATTGATCGGCCTGGCGGACATGAACCGGTATGACGGTTACATGGAGCTGGAATATGCCGTTGAAAAGAACTGCCGGGGCAGAGGATACGCCTCTGAGGCGGTCAGGTGCATGGTGGATTATGGATTCGGCGAGCTTGGGCTGCTTGTGATCGCCGCATGGGTGCGTTCCCACAATCAGGCGAGCTGCCGGGTTCTGGAAAAGTGCGGCTTTACCTTTGAGGGCAGACTCAGAAAGCACGCCCGGGATGGAAGCGACACGCTGTGTTATTCGATCCTGCGGGAGGAATGGGAGAAGAAAACCCTATGACTGCATTTGAAAAAGCGCGGAAATATATCTATCAGCATGCAAGACCCCTTGATTTGGCACGCTGGCAGTATCATTTTGAAAACGGCATGAAAGAAGCCGTTTTAGCGGCATTGGAGATGTATCAAAACGCAGACGGCGGCTTTGGCTATGGGCTGGAGGGGGATTATTTCAATCCCAATTCCTCACCGATCCAGACCTGGGTCGCCACAGAGATCCTGCGGGAGATTAACTTCACGGAGGCCTCCCATCCCATTATCAGCGGGATTCTGGGCTATCTTTCGTCGGGAAGGGATTTTGATGCAGCGCACCGCCAGTGGCTCAATACCGTTCCCACCAATAATGATTACCCGCATGCGATCTGGTGGACGTATAAGGAAGGCGAGGTTGAGTTCAGATACAATCCCACAGCCTGCCTTGCAGGCTTCTTCATAAAATACGGCGATCGGGAGAACGCATTTTACAATACTGCGGCAGAAATTGCACGTGAAGCCGTTCAGTTCTGGATTTCGGACATGCCGTACGCCGAGCAGCACATCACAAGCTGCTTTATCAGGCTTTACGAGTACTGCACGGAGGCCGGTGTGGAGATTGCCGACACGAATCTTTATCGGCAAAAGCTGGTGGAGCAGGTAAGGTATGAGCTCATGCGGACTGCGGATCAATGGGATGCCGGTTACGTGTGTATGCCGTCCAATTTTATCAGCACGAAGGACAGCATTTTCTGCGCTGACAATGCAGAGCTCATCAAAAAGGAATGCGCGCATATTGTAAGCTGTCAGCTCGATGACGGTTCCTTTGAGATTCCATGGAAATGGTGGAACGATTACGGCGAATTTGAAGTTGCCAGAATGTGGTGGAAAGCAGATTTCTGTATCAGAAACATGCGGTTCTTGCGGGAGTTTGGCGCTTGAAGCCGCAGCGGGGGACGTATCACAGCCGATGCCACCTGGCAGGAGAGTCCGGCAAAAGTTATAGAGAAATTTCGTAGGGACATGCTGGCAAAGATTTGCAGCATGTCCTGTTTTTATCCATAATATCTGCAAGGACAGACTGGCGTATTGCGTGATACAATACAGTCACAGAAAGGAGTGAACAAGATGGAAACCACAACACTGATCGAAAACGCCATCCGATTTATCCAGCAAAACCCGCAGGAAAACCTGTCGCTGCAGAGCATAGCGGAGAATGCGGGGTTTTCTCTGACCTATTTCGATGCACTGTTTCAAAAGTATACCGGTTACAGTCCGGTGGAGTATGCGCGGAAGTATAAGCTCACCCGCAGTGCTCTTCAACTGCGGACTACCCGGAAGACCGTGCTGGACATTGCTCTGGAATTCGGGTATGAAAGCCCGGAGAGCTTTGCACGTGCTTTCAAGGCGTACTATGGCCTGTCTCCCAGCGACTACAGAGCTCAAAACGAACAGGAAGCGGTGACCTGGAAGGAACTGTCCGGGAAAATATCCGTGGCGTTTTTTAAACGAAATTTCCCGCAGCTTCGCAGCTGCGACCGGGAAAAAGCGCTGGATTACTGCTTTTCAAATGATCTGCGATTTCATGCAGAGAACATCGGCTTCATTCTCAACGGTGATGCGGAGGTGTTCACGCTTGATGAGAGGGAAAGCCCGGAGCATTTCCTCTGTGCAGCAGATTATAATCGGGCAGAACCGATTGTGTATATTATTGCCGGACGTGAAGCAGATGCTATGGCTTATTTGCAGTTGCTGTCCGGCAGCGAAAATATGAATTTTACCGTCCGGGTTCCGGTTTCGGAGAATTGGACAATGCTTGAGAACGAAATAGAACGGATGAATCTGGAAGTTCATTACGGATACGATATGCTCGTACCGGACAAAACTGTCGAGGTGCCGGAGATAGAGGGAATGTCTGTGCGGGAGCTGCGGACAGCCGATCTGCCGCTGGTGTGGGCATTTAAAAAGACGCCCGGAGGAGAGGCATGTCCCGCGGCTGCGCTGCAGCTGGCCTTTACCGGAAAAGGAAATCCGGGAATGCGCGGATTCGGACTTTTCGTTGACGGGGAACTCGTCGGTATTTCAATGCCGGCGCCGGATTTCATGCGCGGAATATGCAAGTACGATATCGGATGGATAGGCGGAATCGGTGCAGGCAGCAGCCTTCAGGCAATGGAGCTTCTGTGGAAACACAGCGCGGCAGTATGTCTGCGGGAAGCAGCGATGTTTGGCAATGGGGACGCGGAAGAGAATGATTCTCTGTTGGGAATATCATTTAGCCAACGGATGGGAATGGAAAAGATTGCGAAAGTTCTCCGATGCAGGCGGAGTTGCCAATAATTTAGATTGGTGAAAACACAAAGCCCGCGGCAGCTGCCGCGGGCTTTGCTGTAACTGTGAAGTGAAATTACACCTTGTAGGTCTGATACTTCTGCTCGGTTTCTTCAGTCTTGAAGACGTAGTCGTTGCCGGGGAGAACAGCGTTGAGGACGATGCCCACAACGGCGGCGACGGCCAGACCGGACAGGCTGATGGTG
>SVMB01000031.1 GCA_015067675.1 Oscillospiraceae bacterium | reverse complement strand
AGCGCGGCTTCCAGATTCTCGCCGCGGGCAGTGATGCCCAGCACACGGCCGCCATTGGTCACGATACGGCCGTCCTTGAGGGCAGTACCGGCATGGAAAACCGCAACATCGCGGGGCAGCTTGCCCATACCTTCGATGGGCAGACCCTTCTCATAATGACCGGGATAGCCGCCGGAGGCCATAACCACGCAGGCGCAGGCACCATCGTACCACTCGATCTTGCAGTCAGCGAGGGTTTCGTCGATGCAGGCGTTGAAGATGTCAACCAGATCGGTCTTGAGCAGCGGCAGCACAGCCTGAGTCTCGGGATCGCCGAAACGGGCATTGTACTCGACCACACGGGGGCCGGTGGGCGTCAGCATCAGGCCAAAATACAGAACACCCTTGAAGGTACGGCCTTCGGCCTTCATGGCACGAATCGTCGGCAGGAAGATCGTTTCCATGCAGACATCGGCCATTTCCTTGGTATAAGCACGGGACGGAGCAAAAGCGCCCATACCGCCGGTGTTGGGACCCTGATCGTTGTTGAAAACACGCTTGTGATCCTGCGCCGCAGGCATGGGAATCACGGTCTCGCCGTCGGTGAAGCAGAGAATGGAAGCCTCGGGGCCGGTCATGCACTCTTCAATGACGACACGGGCACCGGCCTGACCAAAAGCGCCGCCGATGCAGTTATCAACGGCATCACAGGCCTCTTCCACCGTCTGTGCAACGGTAACACCCTTACCCAGCGCCAGACCATCGGCCTTGACGACAATGGGCGCACCCTGCTCACGGATGTAGGCCTTGGCAGCCTCGGCATCCTCAAACACTTCGTAGGCAGCGGTGGGAATGTTGTACTTCTTCATGAGGTCCTTGGCAAAGCTCTTGCTGGCCTCGATGATGGCAGCGTTCTTGTGAGGGCCAAAGGCACGGATTCCGGCAGCCTCCAGCTCATCCACCAGACCCAGAGCCAGCGGATCGTCAGGCGCGACCATAACCATATCAGGCTTGATTTCCTTTGCGTATGCAACCAGGCCCGCGATATCGGTAGCCTTGATGTCAACGCATTCGGCAATCGCGGCAATACCGCCGTTGCCGGGAGCGCAGTAGAGCTTGTCAACCTTGCGGCTCTGCGCCAGCTTCCACGCCAGAGCGTGTTCGCGGCCACCGCCGCCGATGATGAGAATATTCATATCGGTTACTCCCCTTGCTTAACTTAATGGTGGAACAGACGGATGCCGTTGAACACCATGGTGATGCCGTACTTGTCGCAGACTTCGATGACGTTGTCATCACGGATGGAGCCTCCGGGCTGAGCAATGTAGCGCACGCCGGAACGGTGGGCACGCTCGATATTGTCGCCGAAGGGGAAGAAGGCATCGCTGCCCAGAGCAACGCCGTCCAGGGTCTTCAGCCACTCACGGCGCATCTCACGGGTGAATTCAACAGGCTTCTCAGAGAAGTACTTCTGCCACTCGCCTTCCGCCAGGACATCATCACAATCGTCGGAAATATAGACGTCGATGGTATTGTCACGCTCGGAACGGCCCAGAGTCTCCAGGAAGGGCAGATTGCGCACCATCTCATGCTGACGCAGATACCAGTTGTCGGCCTTGTTGCCGGCAAGACGGGTGCAGTGAATACGGGACTGCTGACCGGCGCCGATACCGATGGCCTGACCGTCCTTGACGTAGCAGACGGAGTTGGACTGGGTGTATTTGAGGGTGATGAGAGCAACAATCAGGTCGCGCTTGGCTTCCTCGGTCAGTTCTTTGCTCTGAGTGGGGATCTCAGCAAAGAGCTTGTCGCTGATTTCCAGGCTGTTGCGGCCCTGCTCGAAGGTGACGCCGAAAACCTGCTTGCGCTCAATGGGATCGGGCACATAATTGGGATCGATCTCAATGACGTTATACTTGCCGCCGCGCTTGGCAGTCAGGATTTCCAGTGCATCCGCATCATAACCGGGGGCGATGACGCCGTCGGAGACCTCACGGTTAATCAGACGGGCGGTAGCCTTGTCACAAACGTCGGACAGAGCGATAAAATCACCGAAGGAGCTCATACGGTCGGCTCCGCGGGCACGGGCATAGGCACAGGCCAGAGGAGAAAGCTTGGCCTTGGGAGGCACGAAGTAGATCTCACGCAGCACGTCGTCAAGCGGCAGACCAATGGCGGCGCCGGCAGGGCTGACATGCTTGAAAGAGGTGGCTGCGGGCAGACCGGTAGCAGCCTTGAGCTCACTGACGAGCTGCCAGCCATTGAAAGCGTCGAGGAAGTTGATGTAGCCGGGATTACCGGACAGAATCTTGACGGGAAGCTCACGACCATCTTCCATGAAGATACGAGAGGGCTTCTGATTGGGGTTACAGCCGTATTTTAAAGCCAGTTCCTGCATTTTATATTTCCTCCCTCAGGCAAGTTTGTTCTGAATGCGGGTAGCAACTTCACCGGTCTTGAGGTTAATGGTACGCACGAAGGCGGAAACCTTATTGTCCTCATTGAGGCCGGCCCACAGGTCACGCATGACGCAGTTGACACAATGGTATTCGGTGGTATCGATGAGCACGGGCTCACCGGCGAAGGAAGGCACGGGGTTGCCGTCGTGGGCGTAGGTATGAATGATATGACCCTGACCGTTGAGAGGCTGAGCATACTCAAAGAACTGACGCAGAACGCTGTCGGCATTACCGCCGGCGGACTTGAGGATGCTGAGCTTATAGGCCATCTCGCCGTTTTCGATGGTCATGATACCGGAAATACGGGGAGTGAGAATGGGCGGGTCGGGCTCGAAAGTACGGGTGCGCAGGGTTTCCTCAAAGGTCATGCCCGCAGCCATTCCGTCGGCAACAGTATCAGTCTGGTCGCCGTTGGTGACGATGGTGGAATTGCCCAGAGTCCGCACGGCATTGTAGACGTACAGAGAGGGATTGGGAAGCTTGGACTCATCAAAAGCGCGGGTCCGCAGGCCGTCGCCGACTTCTTCAAACACACGGTTGCGGCTGCCGGTGCTGCGGCCCATGATAAAGTAAGCCATGATGGCAAATTCGCCGTCACCGCTCTTGCCCATGAAAACACCGCGGCCGGGATAGGTATTGGGGCTCAAATACTCGGAAAGCTTCATATCTTTATTCCTTTCAACACTCATGCAGGAAGAATGTGAACAATTCTTCCCTCAACCTCGAGTCTTTCATCGCAGAACAGGCTCACAGCCTGCGGCAGGATCTTCCACTCACACTGCTCCATCACACGACGCTGCAGCGTCTCAGGGGTATCCCCTTCTTCCACGTCGATGGCCTTCTGCAGGATGATCGGGCCGCCGTCGGTGACCGCATCCGCAAAGTGAACGGTAGCGCCGGTGAGCTTGACACCGTATTCCAGAACCTTTTCATGCACATGCAGGCCATAGAAACCCTCACCGCAGAAGGACGGAATCAGCGCAGGATGGACATTCATGCAGCGGTTGGCAAATTCTTCAAAGAACGCAGGGCTCAGGATGATCATAAAACCTGCAAACACCACCAGATCAATCTGCGCATCCCGCAGTTTTTCCTGAATCAGGCGGGTAAAGGTTTCACGCTTTTTGCCCTTGCGCTCAATGACACAGGTCTCAATACCGGCCTTGGCTGCGCGCTCCAGGGCATAGGCATCAGATGCCGAGCTGATTACCAGCTCGATGCGTCCGTTGGGAATCTCTCCTCTGCCCTGTGCATCGATCAGCGCCTGCAGATTGGTGCCGCCGCCGGAGACAAGCACCGCAATTTTCTTCATTTTCATAGCGTTATCTTACAGCAGCACAATCTGGTCGCCGTTTTCATCGGAAGCCTTGATCTCGCCCAGGATGGAAGCCTTCTCACCCGCAGCATTGAGCGCCTTCACGGCAGCATCAGCCTCGGCAGCAGAGACGACTACGGCCATACCAACACCCATGTTGAAGGTGTTGTACATATCGCGCTCGGGAATATTGCCTTCACGGGCAATCAGGTCAAAGATCGGCAGAACGTTGATCGCAGAGCGGTCAATACGGGCGCAGACGCCGTCGGGCAGCATACGCGGAATGTTTTCATAGAAGCCGCCGCCGGTGATATGGCTGACAGCCTTGACGTCAACCTTGCTGATGAGATCGAGCATGGGCTTGACATAGATGCGGGTAGGAGTCAGCAGGGTCTCGCCGACAGTACCGGAGAATTCCGGTACGACGCGCTTCATAGCCTCGGGAGAATCGCCCAGAACACGGCGCACCAGAGAGAAACCGTTGGAGTGCACGCCGGAAGAGGCAATACCCACGATCACGTCACCGGCGCCAACCTTGGAACCGTCAATGATCTTTTCGTAGTCAACCAGACCCACGGAAAAACCGGCCAGGTCGTACTCTTCGTCAGGCATCAGGCCGGGATGCTCGGCAGTCTCACCGCCGATGAGCGCACAGCCGGCCATGCGGCAGCCGTCGGCAACGCCGGAGACAATCTGGGCGATCTTTTCAGGATAGTTCTTGCCGCAGCAGATATAGTCCAGGAAGAACATGGGAGCAGCACCGGCGCAGACGATGTCGTTGACGCACATAGCGACACAGTCAATACCGATGGTATCATGCTTGTCCAGGGAAAAGGCGATCTTAATCTTGGTGCCGACGCCGTCGGTACCGGAAACGGTAACGGGCCGCTTCATGCCGGCGAAATTGGGCGCAAACATACCGCCGAAACCGCCGATATCACCCAGAACGCCGTCGATGTAGGTGGACTTAACCTTGTCCTTGAAGAGGCGGATGGATTCGTAACCGGCGGTAACATCTACGCCGGCGTCCTTGTAGGACTGAGACTGAGACTGCTTCGTTTTATCCATGGTCGACTCCTTAAATCTGTAATAGTAAAATTACGGGTAATCCCGTTTATTCGTAAAGATAGAGTGTATTGAACAGCAGCTTATAGGTGCCGTCGGTCTGCGCGCGGAAAATTGCAGAGAATGCAGCGAGAATCGCTTCACCCTCGCCATACTGCGCCGTAATCATGCAGGGCTTGCCGGTAAGGTATTCTTCACCGATCAGCAGGCCGCTGCGCAGCAGCTTTTCGGCTCCATACCGCATATCCACGCGGTAGTTTTCCGGATGGAGCACATCGGTGATTTCCATGACCGGTGCATCATTGTTGAGTACATAGCCATATTTGGGCTGACCGAGCGTGTAGGGCGTATTCTCATAGCAGACACGCAGTGTGGATCCGCCGGTCTTGTACTGTGCCTTCGCAATCCTGGCTGTCACGTTGTTAATTCTCAGATCAAGCTGAGTGATGGCAACGTCCGTGCTTCTGTTCACGGTAAAGAGCTTGCCGCCCTGTCTGACGAAGGTACGAATCTTTTCTTCCTCGGCATCTCCCAGCCAATCCCGGTATTCATGCGGGATCGTCTCCACAGACATGCCGGTACCGCGAATGACCGCAGTGGTATAATTGTCGGGAATAACAAGAACATCCAGCTGCTCGAGAATCCCTTTCCGGATATCGGACGGCTCTACCGTCACATATGCAAAGCCGAACTGCTCCAGCAGCAGACGGGTATAGCCCTCATCCACATTGGCGCCGTAACGGCTCTGATAGACACCTATACGGGCATTTTTAATGCGTTTTGCGTCTGCAGGCGCATTTTCAGTGTAGAAGGTGCCATCCTCGCCGCGCCAGACAGGCTTATTCTCAGCAAGAAGTCCGTTAACCACACGGAAATTGTCGTTTTCGCGTCCGGACAGCGCACCGTCCGCCAATGTCTTGCGTGCAAAGCCGGTAAACTCCGCACAGGGCACGGTAATCGGAGCATTTGCCTCCACCACGCGAACGCCCATGTATTCCGCCAGACAGTCTGTCATCATATCATAGGAATGAATGGCACCGTCTGCCGTACGGGTAAATTCATTCTGCGGATAATCACTGCGGCCAAGCAGTGTCATGACAACACCGTACTTGGGCTGCGCAAGCGGCACAACAACTGTACCGGCAGGCTGATAGCCATCAGCGGTTTCAATCGGTTCCAATGCGGAACTGTACTCCACGCCCTGCTGGCGCAGAATACGCAGGAATTTTTCAGTTGCCGACAGATCGTTCTGGTTCGGCGGAATAAGGAACGCCTGCACGGGATTTTCGGAACCGGCCTTGGTCTGTCCCAAAGCTTTGGTAACCATGTTGCGCAGAACCTGCTCACGGTTTTTCGCCATCATTTCAAGCAGTCCCATCGCCGCTACAAACTGCTGGCGCACAATATCTGCCAGATGCCATTCGCCGCCCGGCCAGGGATCGGGGCAATTGGTCGTTACATCCTGCTTTTGGAGCTGTTCGGGATGCACATAAGTGGGGGACGCAATACGGCAGGATGCCGATTCGGTCAGCATACCGGCGATATTGTGGCTGTTGGTCATGTAATGGAAGCCGTAATGACCGCGGCAGGGATAGATTGCGTTGTTGATGACACCGCGCACCCCCGCCTCCTGCAGCTTGACCGCCATTCCGGCGCCGTACCAGGAAAGCTCACGCCAGATCATCGGCGAGCAGTGCGGACGAACGGGATCTCTGTAGGGCACAATGAAGAAACGGGCGTCGCGGGAACCCTGATGATGGTGATCCTGATAAGCCTGCGGCATCCAGTCACGCAGCACAATCTGATTGAGATAGCGGGATTCCACGAGATTTTCCGCAATACCGTCGCGGTTATTGGAATGACCGGCGTAATGATGCCAGATCTTCGGGTAAGGACAGCCGTCAAACTCTGTGTCCTTGCACTTATTATACCACTCGGTCACCATGATCTGACCGTCGGGATTGAAGCTGGGCACCATGATAAAGATCACGTTGTCGAGAATCTCGCGGACTTTTCTGCTGTTGCTGCTGACAAGTTCCCATGCAAGCTTCGGAGACATCTGCGTACCGCCGATTTCATCGGCGTGCAGACTCATGGACTGTACACAGACAGCCTTTCCCTGCTCGCAGAGCTGATTGATCGCCTCCTGAGACAGCCCGCGGGGATCCGCTGCAAGCTTGCTCATTCTGCGATAGTCTTCCAGCTTCCCAAGATTCTCAGGAGAGCTGATAATGAGATGGATAAAGGGATTACCCAGTGTCGTTGGACCGTCCTCAACAAAGAGCATACGATCAGACTCTTCTGCCAGTTCACGGAAATACGCGACCAGATCATTCCAGTGGATGATCATTTTGTCGCTGCCGGGCTCATAACCGAAATATTCAAGCGGAGATCTCATACGGATACCTCCTTAACACAGCACAATATAATCAGACGTTGTATTCCTTACAGATTGCGGCATCCTTCTCCATGACCTTGCGGGCCATATCTGCCTTATAGTCAACCAGCTTCTGAGCAAGCTCGGGCTCAGAAAGAGCAAGAATCTGAACGGCGAAGAGAGCCGCATTATCGGCGCCGTCGATGGCCATGCAGGCTACCGGAATACCCTTGGGCATCTGCACCATAGACAGCAGGCTGTCCAGACCATCCAGCGTGGAGGACTTGATCGGCACCGCGACGACCGGAAGGGTGGTCTGCGCTGCCAGAACGCCGCCAAGATGCGCCGCCTTGCCGGCAGCGGCGATGATCACGCCAAAGTTATTGGCAGCAGCGCCGGAGGCCAGTTCCTCAGCAAGCTTGGGGGTACGATGAGCGGATGCAATGCGGACTTCAAAGGGAACGCCGAAGCTCTGGAGCTGCTTGATGCTGCCCTGCATCACATTGAGGTCGGAATCGGAACCCATGACGATCATTACTTTTTTCAAAACGCTTACCTCCACTTTAAAAGGTCATTATTCATTATCGAGCATAATAGCCTACCGTATATTGTATACGAAAAATCGACCATATGCAAGGCACTGAGCAAAAATTCGTATGGATGGACAAAGCTTTGCGGGGTTTTGCGGCACAAACTTGACATTCTTTAGATTCCGCGCATAAATTTGAGCCTCTGTCCCCGCAGGGACAGAGGCTCACTTGCATTATTACAGCACGAGGCTGGCAGAATCGGGGTCCAGATAGAGCTTGGCGCCCTCATGACGGCGCAGAATAGTCGCCGGGCAGGCGGTACTGATCTCATCCTTGAGCATATGGCCGATGGCTTCCGCCTTGGTGGGAGCGGGCACCACGCAGAACATATACTTAGCGGAGGTCATACCGGGAATGGTGACGGTCAGGGCATGGGTAGGAACCTCGTCGATGGCGGCAAAGCAGCCATCGTTGACCTGCTGCTGACGGCAGCGCTGGTCGAGCTCGACAATCTTCACGGCTTTGGGGTCATCGAAGTTGGCAACAGGCGGATCGTTGAAAGCGATGTGGCCGTTTTCACCCACACCCAACATGCAGACATCCAGCGGATGCTCGGCAAGAAGCGCACTGTAGCGCTCGGTTTCGGCTTCAATGTCAGGGTTATTGCCGTTGAGGTAGGAAACGCTCTTGAAAGGCAGCAGACCGAAAATACGGTCGCGCAGGAAGTTGCCAAAACCCTGAGGGGCATCGGCAGCGAGGTTGATATACTCGTCCATATGGAAAGCGTTGACACGCGTCCAGTCAATGGACTTGTCGGCGACCAAAGAAGCCAGCACTTCGTTCTGGGAAGGAGCCGCGGCAAACATCACATTGATCTCGTCCTTCTCGGCCAGCAGTTCCTTGAGTACCCTGGCAGCATCCGCAGCGGCGGCAGCTCCCATAGCCGGACGGCTTTCATACACTTCGACGTTCAGCAGGTCAACTTTCATGTTCTTAAGCATGGCTATTCTCCTTATGTATTAGGATATTGGTTACAGTATAGCACACATCATCCGGATTGTCACGCGCGATCTGTCCCCAAAATACGCATAATTGATTAGGAAGCTGATACTATTCTCTGATCGGGATCTTTCCGCCCTTTTTTCACGTATCAGTCTTTATCAAAACAGCTCATCCATCAGGATATAATACCTGAGCTTCTCCCGGTCGGGCTCGATGCCAAGCGCTTGGAACAGACAGTCGGGATCAAAGTCCTCATAAACCTTTCCGCCGTATTCTCCGCCGTAATTATGCTTCAGGCTGCGCCAGCAAAGCGCGATGTCCTGCCAGCGATCGGCTACTCCCATGCGGCCAAGGTCGATAAACCCGCTCAGACGCTGATTGTCGATGAACACATTCGGCAAGCAGAAATCTCCGTGGCTCAGTACCAGATCCTCAGGCGGCTGATTGGTACAGAGCCAGCCGAGCAAGTCAGCAGGATCCTTGAATCCATTCTCGCCGAAGGTCTCCGGTTCCACATTCTCCACGTCCACTTCTCCGGCAGCAACCGCAGCCCGCGCCTTTTCCAGCTTATGCTGCAGATCCCATCTGACCGGGCAGTCCGAAATATCCACCTGCCAGAGCATTTTCAGACTCTCTGCCAGGATCGGCACAAGCTGCCCGGGATTTTCCATAAGTTCAGCGTCGCAGGCCATTTTGCCTTTTATCCGCGACATCAGCAGGTAATTGATTCCTTCTTCGACCGTGTGATACACCAGCTTTGGTACCGGCAGCTTACCGTCAAGCCAGGAGAGCATCCTCTTTTCCGTGCGCGTTTCCTGCCTCTCCGGCTGGATTTTGAGTACCATGTCGTCAAAAATCAGGACCTTCGATGCAGACATTCCCACATCATCCACCGCATAATGTTTTCTTGCGACCAGAGATCTGAGTTCCTGCGGCAGATACAGCTCATTCATTTTCATATTACCTCCTGACCCGTCATACACCTCCGGCATTCAAAAACCCTCGGCTGCAATCAGTATACTATACTGTCTGCATGATTTCAAGCTGACAACGCCGAGTTTTGCAGCCTGTCAAATCGTCATAGCACATCTTGACACGTTCCATCCGGATTACTATAATATTATTGTGTCATCACATATCATCATATGGTGTACCTGTCACCCAACAGCACCCCGATCACTACATCTGCCACAAACGGAGGATTCATCAATGGATGCCGCACAGAAAAAATTTATCCGCATGACTACAGAACCGGTCAACAAGCTCGTCTGCCAGCTTGCGGTTCCCACCATTATCTCCATGCTCGTCACCTCGCTTTACAATATGGTAGATACCTTCTTTGTAGGTCAGGTTGGCACCGAAGCTACCGCAGGTGTAGGCTTGATCTTTCCGGTTATGACAATCATTCAGGCTTTCGGCTTCTACTTCGGTCAGGGCTCTGGCAATTTCATCTCCCGCGCACTGGGTGCCCGCAAGAACCAGGAAGCTGAGATCATGTCCGCGACCAGCTTTATCTGCTCATTACTCTTCGGCTGTTTCCTCATGGTCGTTGGTTTCATCTTCAAGCCCCAGATTCTCACCCTTCTGGGCGCTTCCACTGCCAAGGTCTCCCCTGCCACGGTCGCCTATGCCGACGATTACCTCACCCTGATTCTCATCGGCGCGCCGTTTATGGGCACTTCATTCGTTCTCAACAATCAACTGCGTTTTCAGGGCAACGCGATATTTTCCATGATCGGCCTTGTGGTCGGTGCCGTCATCAACTGTGTTCTTGATCCGCTGTTCATCTTCGGTTTCCACATGGAAGTCACGGGCGCGGCCCTCGCCACCATCATCAGCCAGTTCATCAGCTTCTGCCTGCTCTACATCGCAACCCTCAAGAGTGACAGCATGAAGATTCGTCTGCGCAACTTCCGTCTGGGCTTTTACTGGCAGAAGGGTATCTTCATGGCAGGTGCACCTTCCCTGTTCCGTCAGGGTCTGGCAAGCTTTGCAACGCTGGCGCTCAACTCAGCCGCTGCCATCGGCGCCGATCCCGCGATGGCGGATGCTGCAATTGCTGCCTTCTCTGTTGTCGGCAAGGTGATGATGTTTGCATTCTCCGCGCTCCTCGGCTTCGGTCAGGGCTTCCAGCCCGTATGCGGTTACAATTACGGCGCCAAAAAGTATGACCGTGTGCGCAATTCCTTCACTTTCTGTCTCAAGGTGGGCGGAGCCTGTCTGCTGGCTCTTTCCATTCTGGGCTTCATCTTTGCCGAGCCCGTGATCAGCCTCTTCCGTGACGACCCCAACGTCATCGCCATCGGCACCATCGCCATGCGCTGGCAGTGCTGCACATTCCCGCTGATGACAGTGGTCGCCTGCACCAATATGCTCTACCAGAACATCGGCCGCGTGGTGGGGGCCACGCTGCTGGCGGTTGCCCGTCAGGGACTGATGTTCATCCCGGTGGTTTTGATCCTTCCCCATCTGTTCGAGCAACCGATCATGGGCGTCTATCTTGCGCAGCCGGCAGCCGATCTGTTTGCCTTTGCACTGGCAGCCCCGCTGGCGGTATCGATGTATCGTGAGCTGAAAAAGCTGGAAAAGGACTTAAACAAGGCCGAAGAATAAGTCTTAAACTTCAAAAAGAACTGCGCGGTCCAGTTTTCACCGGTCGCGCAGTTCTTTTTAACCAGGCCATGAGTTTTAAACAGATTCGAGCGTTTCCTGACACCATGTAAACAGCAATTCAAAGCTTTCCTCAAAATCGTATCCTTCTCCCCGATTGAGCGCAATTGAGCGTTCCAGCACGGTCCGATCTTTGTCACAGGCCATTTGCAGAAGCTCTGTTTTGGTTATCGGAAACTGACCATGCGTCAGATAATACCGATTCTGAAGGATAAAAAAGACGCTTTTGTACATACCCGGTAATGCTGCTCTGGTCTTTTCCGGTTTTCCGTGAATGTATCGGTGGCAGAGCTCATGATAGAGATTGTTGAGACTCATTTTGACAAAGCTGCGGATATCGCTTTCCGTATACACCGGAACGAGCTCATGCAGATTTCCGTAATAATCCTTTGTACTGTGCAGCAGATGGCAAATCTCCAGCGGATTCCAGTTGGCAAGATCTGTTTTTCCGCAGATAAAACCGCAGGACTTGTCGGCGTGATCAAGTTTTCCGATCACTGCACGATACATGCTCAGATCGGCCACGCTGAGTGCATCAATCACAACCATAATGTCAATGTCACTGCTGTCGGTTGCCTCTCCGCGAAGATAACTGCCCTGCAGTCCAACGTACAAAAGCCTTGCGCCAAACTGCAATTTCAGCAGATCGATCAACTGCCGGATATAGTGTTCAATATTGATCATAACAGCACCTCTTTTCAATAAAAACAAACCGGACACCCGATTGGATGTCCGGTTATGGCGCGCTTGAAGGGACTCGAACCCCTGACCTACTGGTTCGTAGCCAGTCACTCTATCCAGCTGAGCTACAAGCGCTTATTTCATCGTCCGTCTTTCGAAGACTGTTATATTATAGCATGTTGTGTTCCGGATTGCAAGTATTTTTTCGCCCAGACCATGACAATTCTTTCGTCTGTTTCAGACGTCTTTCAGGGCAAAACCACCAATTATTCCGTAGCATAACAAAAACTGCAGTCCTCGCTGTAATATCCCCGCTCCCTTTCCTGTCTTATAGGACAGATGATCATCAATACAGCCAAAAGGAGGGATTCCCGTGGATGATGCACAGATCATCGAGCTCTATTGGAGCCGTGACTCCCGCGCCATTACAGAAACCGAGACCAAATACGGCGCCTACTGTCTGACTGTGGCCCGCAATATTCTGTCAACCCCCGAGGATGCCGAAGAATGTGTCAATTCCACCTGGCTGCAGGCATGGAACACCATGCCGCCTCAGCGGCCGGGAAGACTGCGGCTTTTTCTGGCCAGAATCACCCGCAATCTGTCGTTCAACCGTTATAATGAGCTGCATGCCGCCAAGCGCGGCTGCGGAGAACTGTCACTGGTTCTGGATGAGCTTGCAGAATGTGCAGACGGCAAAGCCGATGTTGCCGGTGAATACGAAGCCCGTGAGTTGGGCGCATGTATCCGGCAATTCGTCAGCGCGCTGCCCGAGCGGGAGGCCGGCATCTTCATCCGCCGTTATTTCTTCACGGAACCGATTGCGGACATTGCCCGACGGTTTCAAATGAGTGCAAACAATGTAGCTGTAACGTTAAGCCGCACCCGCAATAAGCTTAAAGACCATCTGCGCAAGGAGGGATATACCATTGACTGAGAAAGATCTGTACCGAAGCCTGAGCGAGCTGGACGATGCAGTGCTGGAGCGCAGCGAAACCGTTCGCCGCAGACCCGCTCTGCTTCGCTGGGGCGCGTTTGCCGCCTGCGCTGCACTGATACTGACCACAGGCCTCCTCACGTTCTCACATCTGCGCACACCCGATACCGTCCAGGTCTATTTTGGCGGCATGACACGTGAATACCGAAAGGATGCACTGGTCTCCTCCACGTCCTCGGCCATCGTCTGGCCGTGGGAATACCGCACCATCGAAGAGCAATACACTGCCGTCAGCTTCAACGGTATCTCCTACCGCACCCGTGCCAGTGTCATCTCCCCTTCGCTGCTTGGCGAGGTCATCGGTAGCGGAGAAGCGAAAGGCTATGATATCTACGAGGAAACAGAGCACAAAATGGACACGGAGATCCGAGCAATCGCCGGAATTGACCCGGAAGTTCTGCTGGCAGCCCGGCTGGATGGACAGTATTACGTTTTCATGCCCGAGGAATACGACCCGCCGGCAACGCTCGGCGCCTTTCTCGATGCCTGTCGGCTCACGGATACGCTTGAGTTCAAGCACTTTTCCCGACTCGACGAGCAGCCGAATGCCGATTACTTTACCCTTTCGGATTATGGGCCCGTTTTTGAACTGTTGGAAGGCTGTCGCACAGCCCCCTACGTTGAGGAAGGCTTTTTCCTTCACCGCAACGACAATACGCTCATTTTCAGTGTTTGTTCTGAAGCCTTAGGCATTGAAAACAAGGAATTTCATATATCCGCGGACGGCTATCTTGGTACAAATATCATGGAATGGGGTTATGCCTTCTACATCGGCGAAGAAGCCGCCGCAGGCATCATCTCCCATGTCACGGAACATGCCGTGCCCACGGAACACGCGCCTTCCGTGCAGTGGCTCTCCGGGACTGTTGCGGAAATAGGCGACGGATATATTCTTGTGGATGATTCGATCCTCTGTCCCAATCCCGCAGACGGCATGGTGTTTAAAGTAATCACCACCGATCCCAAGATCAGCCGCCATTTCGACTTTTGGCCCGCAGCGTCAGGCAAGCAGGTCGGTGATCTGGTCGTGGTCGAGTTCACCGGTACGGTCGAGGACGGAAATCTGATCCGGGGTGCACACTCTGTAGCTTCGGCATTTCTGAGCGAGTCGGGTGAAGTATTGGTTCCTGCATAACAAAAAAGCTCGGAGTACATAAAAACTCCGGGCTTTTTCATCCATCAGTATCTCGGCACTGTTGGAGCTGTTATATTCATCAGTCAAAAAAACTTTTTCGCGTCTTTCTTCTCATATTCTGCGCACGTTCAAGATACATGCATTCACTGTCAACACCCGAATATTTTGAGACGTTTTAGCGATGTATTTATCATATCATCAGGCAGTCCATTGTACTTTAAGGCCGTTTTGCATTTTTCAAAAATTATTTGGTTGTCCATTTTCAGATTGCGCAGTTGTTCACTTTCCAACAAGCGGATCGCCTGTTCAGAGAGCGCAATATGTGAAAACGCATCTGTTCCTTCCGCATAATGACACGGCGAAAAGCCACAGCGGGCTGTAATCTCTTTGATGTCTGGCTTCACTGGAGTGAGCCCATACTTATAGTCGTTATGCGTATCAAGATCAATAAATTGAAATCCCGCTGAGTCATAAAAAAAGTTACTTGCTCCGTTGAAATCGATCAAAATATCTTCGTTGAGAATCTGTAGCATATCGTAGATGAATTGATTGAAATGTTCCTGCGGAGCCTGTGAAATGGTATGTGTTCTAACCAACAAATAGTTAGCGGCCTCGTCATAACTCAAAGGGGTTGACAGATATACACCTTCCGGTTTGTTTTGCGCCCAAACGTGAAACTTTGTCATAATTGCATCGTCGTAAAGCTCTTCCCCCTTAGCCCGCTGCTGAAAAATATAACCATTTCCATCACGGCTGTCGGGATCATAGCAGTATCCCAATATAGGAACAACTGCTACTCCACGTTCGTGTAATTTGTACAATGTATAAATGATTTCATCCAGATATGCCAGATCATCATCGCGGGTAACCACATTTCGCAGCTTTAATCGACAGGTGGAAAGCACGGCATAATCTCCAAACAAAAAGGCGTGCCGATCGATACCACGCTTTTCAGCTTCCGAATATTTTACTTTATCAAGCAGATCTTGAGCGGTTTGACGATCCATATAGAAATACTTTTCAATCATATATATCACCTGTATAACCAACACACATAGATGCGCTGAAACCAAGAAAAAAAGCATGACGTTTTTGTTTCAAAATCGTCATGCTTTTTTGGCGCGCTTGAAGGGACTCGAACCCCTGACCTACTGGTTCGTAGCCAGTCACTCTATCCAGCTGAGCTACAAGCGCTTATTCCGTTGACCGTCTTCCTGACGGCTTTTATAGTATAGCACAGCTTTTCCCAAAATGCAAGCATTATTTTTCGATTTCCGAAAATTTTTTCCAACTGCCGGAAGATGCTCAGTCATCAGCCTGTAAACTGTCAGCAGCACAGCCTGCTAAAGCGTGATCCAGAACCGTTTGATTCGACTCTTCCCTACCTCCACGGTACTTTCATATATACCGCCGCAGGATAGAATAGTCTTTTCACTGGCCACATTGTTCTCATTACAGGTAATCAGTATCTTCTCCATTCCCATCTCCCGGCAGATCACGAGATTCAGCCGCAGCATCTGCCCGGCATAACCCTTTCGCCGCTCCGAAGGCCGTACGGTATATCCCATGTGACCACCCCACACCCGAAGAATCGGATGGTCGATGTGATGGCGCAGGTCGATAATGCCAACCAGCCGGTGATCCGATTCCCGTACCGCAAGCCGGGTATCTGCCGGCGTATGGGTACGGGTGGCAGGATCCCGCTCCCGTGCAAGGAAGGCAAGCCACGCCTCTGCCGTGTCATATTCTTCCAGCCAGCTGCAGCCTGCAAATGCGCTTGCATCCTGCGCTGCCATTACTTCCCGTCGGAATTCCTCAATCTGCCGTGCATAGGCCATGGAAGGCTCTGTCAGGCGTATAATGTCCATGCTTCTCTCCTGTTACTTTATTATAAATTTCCGCGTTAATTCATTGACGAACTGTCTCGATGATGTTATCATATTTTCAAAAGCTTGTATACCGGAGGCTCATATTATGGAATATAAAATCACCAAAGAGCGCAGCCATCTCTTCAGCCCCACACCCAACACGCAGCTCGTTATCACCTTTAAGGGACATCCTTCCGTTGATGACCTCCGTCAGGCCATTGCCAAAACCGCGCAGAAGCATGAGCTGCTGCGTGCATCTCTTTCGCTGCGCGAAAACGGTGATGCGTACTATGTCGTTTCCGACAAGCCCGGCTATCACTTTGAAGAGCTTCCTGCCCTCCCCGAACTGACAGCTTTCGTGCAGCTGCAGGCCTGCCGTCCCTTTGACTGTGAGCACGGGGAACTGATCCGCTTCTATGCTGCGGCCGGTGACGATGGCGTGCGTCTTGCGATCTCTGCCCACCACATGGTCGGTGACGACGCTTCACTTCTGCTGCTGGTACGGGACATTACGGAACATCTCGCCAATCCCCGCTGCGACGCACAGAGCATGCCCATACGGCAGCTTGCAGCCGACAGCGCTGCCGCCCGTCAGAAGCTTCCCTTCTCCGTCAGCACCATGATGAAGCTGACAAACTTCCAGTGGAAGCGCCAGGGCAAGGTTTTCAGCTTTACCGATCATGCGGCGATGGTTTCCGCTCACGCAGAAAAGAATCCCGGTGCCGTCTGCGAACAGCTTCTCACCTCCGAGCAGACTGCTCAGCTGCTTGCCTGGTGCAAGTCCGTTGACGTGGATCTGCTCACCGCCGTTGCCGGCGCTTTCCTGTACATTTCAGAGGAAAACAGCATCAGCATCCTCTGCAGTCTGCGTTCCGAAAACGACACCGGCATGGGAACCTTCGCCACATCCGTATCGGTTGACTACTATCCGCTTCCCGAGTCCGGGTTTGTGACCAGAATACGGGAAATGCAGGAACGGATCGCCGATAAAACCGGCGATCCGCAAAAAGCCCAGTTCCAGCTGGGATTTCTCAGTTCACTGAGTCCCACACTGGTGGATTCCGCCTATTTTGCAGCCTTTCACAACTATGCAAATCCCGTCTCCCAGCGTGCTATGATGATGTTCGGTCTCAAGAGCAGCCCCAAGGCGCTGAGCATCCATGATCTGACGGCATATGACGATATCAGCGTCGCCGATCTCTCCTTTATTCCCACGCTGACGCCGAATGTGCGCCGTGCGCTGGCTCTGACGATGGTGAACGGTCAGCTGCGCATCACGATGCAGTATCCCGTTCGGGAATCCGGCGAAATGATGCGGGTCTTTAACGAATCTATCCTTCTGCTTCTCAGACAGGGGCGGCCGCTTTAATGGCGTCCTCCAGCCAGGTGCTCATCGGAGGCTTAAACCAGTCGGAGGGATTTTCCAGAATCAGTTTCTCCGCCAGATCATTGGTCGTTCGGATGTCGAATGCCAGAAGCTGCGCGTCCCCGCACTGCGCCTTACGGATCAAACCGCGCTCGTCGGCAATCTGCTGCAGGCGCAGGGTATCGAAATAGGGCCACAGAAGCGTGGCATTGAGCTCCGGATTCTTTAGCGCCGCGTGATACTTGAGCTTTCCGGCCAGTTCTTCCCGCAGCTTTTCGTCTTTGATGCGCGCCAGCAGTTCATTGAGCATCTTGTATTCCACCAGATGCTTGCAGGTGTTTTTATTCATATCAACACCAATGAGCAGCACCTTGCCACCCAGCTCATACATCTTCTGCCAGGGCGACGAAACCGCAAAGGGTGTATCGCCGAAGGAGCCGATGCGCTTACCATACGCGCCGTGCTCACGGGTCAGGAAGTCTGCCAGTCTGCCTGCCGCCGCCACCGAATGAGTCGCCTGATCGCTGCGCAGCACACCCTCACGCTTGCGAAACACCTCGGTGATATATCCCACGTCGGAAGGCTTATCCATATGCCAGGTATCGTAGGCATATGCAAAGTCTTTCTGAATGAGCGTCGGAAAAACCAGCGTACCGGACGGGGTCAGCGTTTCCAGGCAGGCATCAATCACAGCATCTGCGCCGCCTTCAACGTGTCCGAAGCTCTTGAGCGAGGAGTGTACCACCATTACGTCGCCTTTTTGGATTCCAAGCTCCGTCAGTGCGTTTTTGATATCCGTTTTAGTCACGACTGCCATACAACAACCTCCGTTTTCACGTTTTTGCATCTGAGATTATGGTTACTGTACCACAATCCGGTTCCAACGTCAAGTTATTTCAGCTTCAAATATGATCACAGGCGCGGTTCAGGATAAACCGCGCCTGTTTCTTTACTTTACAGCGTATACTTTTCAATAAACGCCACAATCGGCGCATTATCCGGCAGGCAGTGAGGATGATGGTCCCCGCCGGGCTTCATATGGCACTCAATCGGGCAGCCGGCAGCCTTGTAGGCATCCAGAAGCAGCTTGCCGTTTTCTTCAAACGGCACCACCGTGTCACTGTCGCCGCACACCAGAACAACCGGAATGCGATTGGTAATCATGTTCGGAATATAGTCCAGCGGATGACCCCGGAAGGTCAGAATCTCCTGACGGTTGATTCCCCAGGCGTTTTCAAACTCTTCAATGGCATTGGATGCATTCCTTTTTCCCATGCAGAACGGCACCGACAGGAAATTGACCACCGGCGCATCAATATAGGCGCACGCTACCTTGTCCGGATGCTTGCCAGCAAGGTAGATCGCCTGCAGACCGCCGCAGCTCATGCCAATCGGCACGCATTTGGGGCTCAGGCCGTACCGGCCGCTCACAAAGTCAACAAAACACGCCTGCAGCTCGGTCACCGGCGGCGGGCAGTAGCGCTCATAGGTTTTGACGTGCGCCAGATGGTATCCGCGGGCGAGCAGATCCAGCTCAAGCTGCGGAAATGCGCCGAAATACTCGGTTTTCAGCGCCCACTGACCGTTGGCTGTCCCCTCTTTTGGACAGATGACCACGTAAGGCTGGCCCATAAACCTGCCTTCGTCCATGTGATAACCATGCCATTCGTTGACAAACTCTTCACCGTTCCACTGCTTCATACTGTTCTCTCCCCCTGTTTTGAATATCGGGTATACCGTGTACATGAACAGTATACCCCATCGAAAAGGCACTTGCAAGTATAAGAGTTTCTTTTTCCTTTCTGACAGAAAAAAAACACGGTTTCAGCTCAAAGCTTCACTGAAACCGTGTTGATTCTTATGCTATTCCTTGACGCTTCCTGCAAGAATTCCTGCCACGAAGTACTTCTGCAGGCAGACAAACACCACCAGTACAATACCGGTTGACACAAGCGTTGCTGCCATCATCAGATTCCAGAAGATCTCGCCTTCGTTGCGGAAGGCTGTCAGGGCAAGCTGAACAGTGGTAATCCGCCCGGAACCGGTGTTTGTAATGACCAGCGGCCAGGTATATTCATTCCACGCACCGATGAATTTCAGCACGCCGAGAGATGCCAGCAGCGCCTTTGAAAGCGGAAGATAGATCCGGCAGAAGGTGCCAAACCGGCTGCAGCCGTCGATCTTTGCCGCTTCGTCAAGCTCCTTGGGGAACATGATATAAAACTGTCGGCACATGAATACGCCAAAGGAACCTGCGATAAACGGCAGCATCAGACCCGCGTACGTATCCACCAGTCCCGTGCCGCCCATGCCCAGGATATTGTTGCCGCCCACGAGCGGGAGATTCTTCACCAGAATGAACAGCGGCACCAGCGTGACCTGGGTGGGGATCATCATGCCGATGAGCACCAGCACAAGCAGCGTCCGCTTCCATGGAAACTGCATGCGCGCGAAAACATAGCCAGTCATGGCGTTGATAAAGAGACTGATGAGCGTTGAGCCGGCGGTGACATAGAGGGAATTGAGGATATAGCGTCCCCAGGGGCCGTTGGTCATGGCCTCGGCATAATTTCCCCACTGAAATGACGGCCAGAGATTGAGCTCATGGGAGTAGATTTCCTGCATGGTCTGCAGGGATACGGAAAACATGACCCAGAACGGGAACGCGGTGATGATTACGCTGATCAGCAGCACGGCGGAACCGATTCTTCGAAACCATTTGCTCTCCATCAGTTGCCACCTCTTTCGTCGTCAAGCTGATGTCCGAGCTTGAGATTGACCAGTGTAATGACCAGAACGATGAGCAGCAGCACCACCGACATGGCGGAAGCATATCCCATCTTGAACTCGCTGAACGCGCGCATATATATCTGGTAGGTTATCGTGGTCGTTGCGTTGACCGGGCCGCCGTTGGTCATCAGGCGTACCTGATCAAAGGTCTTGAAGCATTCAACGCAGAGCGTTGTCATGAGAAAATAGCTGACCGGGCGCACCGAAGGCAGCGTAATGCTCCATAACTGCCGCCAGCTTCCCGCGCCGTCGATGCCGGCCGCTTCATACAGATCCTTCGGCACTCCCTGCAGACCTGCCAGATAGATGATCATCACGTATCCCAGGTACTTCCATATGTTCATCACGATCAGACACCAAAGCGCCTGGTCAGGATCGTACAAAAACTTCTGCGGATCCAGTCCAACTGCCAGCAGCAGCTTATTGAAAATGCCGTTGTTGGGGTCGTACATATACATCCACACCATGGAAACGGCGACCATTGATGTAACATAAGGATACATCAGCACCGCACGGGCAGCATACATGATCTTGGTCTGACGATTGACCAGAACAGCCGCAATCAGTCCCAGTGCCATCAGCGGCACAATCGAACAGGCTGCGTAAACCAGCGTATTCTGCACCGAACGGACAAAGGTCTTATCCCGGAACAGGCGGAAATAGTTATCCAGTCCCACGAATTCCTTTTTGATCAGGTCGTAGTTCGTGAACGAATCCAGAACCGATCGGAGAATCGGATACAGCACGAAACAGGCAAAGAACAGAAAAAAGGGTACCAGCATCCAGAAGGCTTCCCAGGTTTCTCTTCTCTGCAGTTTTCCTGCTTTGTGTTTCATAGTATCACCATTTCAAGTTGGGGACCCGCTTTTGGCGGATCCCCACAGTTTCATATTCATTTAACCGATTTCATCCAGCAGCGTGGCCTGCGCTTCGGCCAGTGCCTCGGCAGGAGTAGCCTCTCCGTACAGGACATTCTGCACCATCTGGTTGCGGATGGTCTGGAAAGAAGCCGCCCAGGTGGTACGGGGCATACCGATGCCGATCTCGACGCAGCGGGCACGCACCGCGTTCATGGGATCCAGAGCAACGAAAGCATCAATCTGGGAAGTACGGGTAACCGGCACGTTGAGCACCTTGGCGCGGTTGAGAACTTCGTCGGCAGAAAGAGCCGTCTTAATGAACTCAAAGGCCTCGTCGGCATACTTGGAGGTACCGCCGATGAAAAGCATATTGCAGCCGCAGAAGGTGGCGTCGGTACCGTTGGTGGGAGGTGTGGCAATGGCAACCTTACCGGCGTATTCGTCGCTGGTAAGCATGGGAGTGAGCGCCACGTTGTTGATGAGGGTCATGGCAGCATTGCCGTTGATGAAAGGATTGACGTCGGTGGCGCTGTAGGGCATATTGACTTCGTCCAGGAAGCTCATGAGGAAATCAAAGGCCTCCGCCTTCTCAGGCGTGTCGATGGTGGGATTGCCCGCCTCATCATAATACAGAGCGCCGTTGCCGAAAGCAAAGACGTCGAATTCGACGAAATTACCCGCCGTCATGGGGAATGCAAAACCGGCAAGAGTCACGTTGTCGCCGTCCTTGACGGTCAGCTTACGGGCATACTCAGCCAGCTGCTCCCAGGTTTCGGGCGGAGAGTTGGGATCAAGACCCGCCTTCTCAAAGAGATCGGTACGATAGGCAAACACAAAAGGCGTGGTGGAATAGGCAAGGCCGTAGATACGGTCGTTGTAAGTACCGTTGGCAAGAACGGCCTTCATAATGTCGTCCTTACCTTCCCAACTGTTATAGTATTCGGTGATATCCATGTACTGACCGGCTTCGGCACGAGCCGCAACGGACATGATGCCGTGACCGATCAGGTCAGGTCCCATACCGCCGGAGAACATGGTATTGAGCTTGGTTTCCATGGCTTCGCCAATGGCGGCGTCGTCATACTCGATGATGATACCTTCGTTTTCCTTCTGAAAACGATCAATAAGGGATTTCCAGTAGTCAGCCTCCGCGGTATCGTTGCCGATACGCACAAATTTCAGCGTTACGGCATCAGAGGATACGGCAGTGGTGGCACCTGCAGCCGTGGTACCGTTCTGGGACGTGCCGCCGCAGCCGGCAAGAACCGTGACCATCACAAAAACAGCCAGAATCAGACATGCAAACTTTTTCATACAATTCTCCTTTTCAGATCAGTGAATTGGATTGCTGATTCAAGTATACGTGGAATCCGGGCAATTTGCAAGCGGAGAGCAAAGGTTTTTTCGAACTCCTGCGTTTTTTCGTCAAACAGCGCAAAGAATCGTCAAATCGATTTTCATACAGCGATCAAATCAGCCCCCTCCCGGTATAGCAGGTCCCAACACTGTCATAGGCTGTATACCACGCAAAAAGGTTATCTCCATCACAGAAAAGCCGTCGGCGATTTCGCCTCGAATCCGTTCAGGTTGCAAAATCCTGTCACATGAGAGCAGATTGGCTCCACCTTATATAACAGGTTGCATTTGCCCGCATGATGATGTATCCTTAATAAGGAGTATACTTTGCTTTGCCGTCGGATGCAAGTATTTTTTGGCGATTTTCACAATTTCATGCAAAAGAGGCGAAACAAAAAGGGCAGTTGATACGTCTAATTTTCAGAATTCCCAGGAAAGCAGGTTATCCGCTATGAAGCTGCTCCCCACACGTCAAAAACAGCCTCGCAGAGCTCGCCGCTCAGGCGTGAAACGCGAAGGCAGACTCAAATTTATATCCGGTGCGTTTATTCTGCCCAGTGCCGCGGGCATGGCGCTCTTTTATGTAATTCCATTCGCGCTGGTGTTCTATTATGCAATGGTGGACAATCCTATCGGCGGCAATTTTGTTTTTCTTGATAACTTCAGGATGCTTTTCAACAACCTCGCCTTTAAGATGGCAGCCACCAATACAGCCAGCTTTTCCCTGATTTCGGTCCCACTTGCGGTGATTCTTTCGCTGCTGCTGGCAATCCTGCTGGATTCAAAGATTCCCCTGCGCAGTCAGTTCCGCACGTTTTTCCTGAGCCCCATGATGGTGCCCGTAGCCTCCGTCGTGCTTATCTGGCAGGTTATCTTTCATTACAACGGTGCTCTCAACGCGCTGCTTGCAAACTTTGGCGTGGATCCCATCGACTGGCTCAAGTCCGATTACAATCAGCTCGTTGTCATCCTTCTTTTCCTCTGGAAAAACCTCGGCTACAACATGATCCTCTATCTGGCTGCCATTTCCAATGTTCCGGTCGAAATCCTTGAGGTTGCAACCATCGAAGGATGCAGCGCCGTAGGCAAGTTTTTCCATATCAAACTGCGTTATCTCTCCTCGACAATTCTCTTTGTCACGATTCTGTCGCTGATCAACTCCTTCAAGCTCTTCCGCGAGGTCTATCTGCTCACAGGCGATCATCCCTACGAAGGGCTCTACCTCCTGCAGCACTTTATCAACAACACCTTCGCTTCTCTGGACTATCAGAAGCTCTCAGCTGCCGCAATCATCATGTCCGCCGTGATGATTGTGATCATCGGCATTCTCTTTCTGGCGGAAAACAGATTCGGAAAGGATGTGGAGGGCTGATGCATCGTTCAAAAACCGCTTCCGGCAAGATTGCTGCCCTGCGTGCAAAGCTCGTCCGTGCACTTCTCTTCCTGCTGGCAGCAGCCTTTGCCATCGCCTTCCTGCTGCCGACCGTCCTGACCATCACCAATTCCTTCATGACCGCCACCGAGATCACCGCCAACTACGGCTCCATCTATCAAAATGCCGTTGTGGGCGGCTCAAAGCAGTTCATTTCCGAGCGGGTCAACCTGAAATTCATTCCCGACATGGTCAGCTTTTCCCAGTATGCAACCGTACTCATCAAAAGTCCCGAGTATCTGCTCAAGTTCTGGAACTCGGTAATTCTGGTGGTGCCGATTGTGGTATTCCAGATTATTGTCGCCTGCTTTGCAGCCTATGGATTCAGCCGGTACCGCGGCAGGCTCCGTGAAATGATTTTCTTCTCCTACATCATTCTCATGCTCATGCCCTATCAGGTCACGCTGGTACCAAACTTTCTTGTTACCAAATGGCTTGGCATCCTTGACACCCGCTGGGCCATCATCCTGACCGGTATCTTCTCTCCGATGGCGGTTTTTATCCTGACCAAGTACATGCGCCGTATCCCGGTTTCCTACGTGGAAGCCGCAAAGCTCGACGGTGCCGGTGAATGGCAGATCTTTTCCAAAGTGTTCATGCCTCTCTCCGGCGGTGTCATCTACTCGGTGGCGATTCTGGTCTTTATCGACAACTGGAACATGGTCGAGCAGCCGCTGATTCTGCTGCGGGACGCAGAGCTTCATCCGCTGTCCGTGTTTCTGTCCAAAATCAATTCCGGTGAAGTCGGACTCGCCTTCGCCGTTGCAACGATCTACATGATTCCCACGCTGCTGCTGTTCCTGCACGGCGAGGAATATCTGGTCGCCGGTATCACATATTCCGGCGGTATCAAAGGCTAATTATAAGGTGAGGGCTGCCATATGAGTGAACAAACCGTCAAGCACAGAGGCTGGGTCAAGAATGCCGCTATTATCTTCCTGTCAATCATGCTGGTATTGACCTTCTTCTCCAACACCATTCTCAACTACTCGCTGCCGGAGGTCGCGGCTCAGTACGCCCAGTCCGGCACCATCACCACCAAGGTGCGGGCAAGCGCTCCGATTGAAGCCAACATGACCTTCAACGTGGAGATGGCGGACACCCGCAAAATCGAAAGCGTGAAGGTCAAGGTCGGCGATCTTGTGGAAGCCGGCGATATCCTGCTCTATCTGGCCGACGAGGAAAGTCAGGAGCTTAAAGCCGCACAGCTTGAGCTTGCCTCCCTTGAGCTTGCCTACGAAAAGGCTCTTTTGCAGCTTGAGGACCCCAGTTATGCTGCCGACAATCAGCAGATCAAGGAGCTCAAGGAAGATATCGCGGCAAAAAAGGCGCAGCGCAGCACCGTAGCCAACAAAGCTGCTGCCGTGGACACTGCCAAGGCAGCTGTACGCAGTGCCGAAGATGCCGTGGATGCTCTCAGTGAGCAGAAATCCGATCTTGAAGAACAAATCACCGCTCTCAGCGGCGATTCTCCGATTCTTTCCCAGTACAAGCAAGCTCTCAGCGATGCCCAGGCGCAGCTAAAAAGTGCCGAAGAAACACTTTCTTCTCTGAAAAGTCAGGGCGGCAGCATCGACTCCGCGCAGTCAGCCTACGATTCTGCCCGGCAGGCACTGGAAAATCTACAGTATGATCTGCGCTATCTGGAAGAGGACCGTGCCCTTGCAGTTTCCAATCTTGAGATCGCATTTGCTGATGCAGATCTTGCCCTGCAGGCATTCATCACAGCCGGTGACATGGAAAGTGAAGCCTATCTGCAGGCGCTCACAGCTTTTAATAATGCAAAAGCCGCGCTCGATCTCAGCTCCAATCCTGCCATTATAGCGTTGGACCGCAATATCGAACAGAAGAATCTGGCAATTCAGCGGGCACAGGAGGATCTGGCCAAGGCTGAGGGTGATCTCTACACCGCCCAGAATCTGGCTTCCCAGGTCTCTCAGGCACAGTCCGCAGTCGATTCCCTTCGTCAGCAGGTTACTTACGCGCAGCAAAACTACGATTCCATACTGTCCCAGACCACATCTTCCTTCAAGGCGCAGCTGGACAACGTCAGCCAGCAGCTCAAAGCCGCCAACCGCAATCTTGAGGATGCAAACGAAGCCCTCTCCAAAGCCCAGTCCGAGTCCACAACCACCGTCGAGGCTATCGACGAGGAAATCAAGAGCATGCAGCGTCAGCTCGAGTCCCTCTACATCGCTCTGGGTGAAAAGGCTGACAATGCCGAAGTCAGCTCTGCGATTGCAAATCTCGATCTGCAGGCACAGCGAAAAGCCATCGACGACAAAAAAGCAGAAATCGAAAAGCTCTCCGCCGAAGGCACCGGCGCCACCGTCAATGCGCAGTACGCCGGTATGATCTCCTCCATCGGCTGCGTTGCAGGCGATACCGTCAGCACCGGCTCCATTGTTGCGGTCATCGAGGTCGTGGAAAAAGGCTATCGCATGGAGTTCTCCGTCCCCAACGATCAGGCGCGGCTCATCAAGGTCGGCGACAAGGCTGAGATCAACGACTGGTGGTTCAGCGAAGCTGACATCACGGTGTCCAATATCCGCAACGATCCCAAGAACCCGGGTCAGGCCAAGGTTATCACCTGCACCATCGCCGGCGATGTCACCGTCGGTCAGACGCTCAATATTGTTCTGGGTGAGCGCGGTGCTTCCTATGATATCATCGTCCCCAACAGCGCTATCCGCGAGGATTCCAACGGCAAGTTTATCCTCGTCGTCGAAGCCCGCTCCACACCCTTGAGCACCCGCTACATCGCCACCCGCTGCGATGTAACGGTGGTTGCCTCCGACGACAACAGTTCCGCCGTAAGCGGTGCGCTCTACGGCAATGAATTCGTCATCACCACCTCCACCAAGCCCATCGTTGCCGGACAACAGGTACGGCTCATTGAAAACTGATATGTTCAGACAAGGTACATTTCGATTTTCCTGGAAGGTCTGGCTCCCGCAGGCAGTGTCTTTGATACTGATTGCGGCACTGCTGCTCATACAGTATCTGCTGTGCGGGATTCCCGACTCCCAGAAGGCCGCCGAACGCTGGTCAAACGGCGGCGAGCGCTTTGCGCAGATCAGCGTCTTTATCGAAAAAGGCGAAGGGCTGACAGAATCCGACATCCGCACGATCCGCAGCCGCGTGGACTCGGCGCTGACGCAGGCGTCCATGTCCCCCGCGTCCCCCGATGTGCGTGCCTGGATCGATGCCTATCACGCGGAAAGCCGCCAGACATTCTCTTCCGAGCGTGCATCTGCGGCAGCCGATGTTTTGGGCGTCGGCGGTGACTTCTTCCATTTTCATTCCTTCGAGCTGCACGACGGTTATTACTTTTCCGATTCCGACACGCTTTATGATCGGATTGTCATCGATGAAATCGGTGCCTGGCAGCTTTTCGGTTCATTTGATGTGACCGGAATGACGGTCAAGATCGGACAGAGGCCGTTTGTCATCGCAGGTGTGATCAAGGCAGAAACTGATTTTGCATCGCAGGCTGCAATCGGCGAAAATGCAGCCCCCAGGGTTTACATGAGCTACACGGCGCTGGCAGAGCTTGATGAAACCATCGAAATCTGCTGCTACGAAGCAGTCGTTCCCGATCCGGTCTCGGGATTCGGCAAGAAGCTCATCACCGACAGCATCAGCATCGGCGAAGATCAGCGGATTGTTACCGAAAACTCACAGCGTTATCATGTTCTCCCGCTTCTCAGGCTATGCGGCAGCTTCGGGCAGCGTTCAATGATGAAAACTGCGGTCAGACTTCCCTATTGGGAAAACGCTGCACGGATGATTGAAGAATACGCCGCTTTGGTTCAGCTTCTCTGGATGCTGTTATGTCTCATTCCGCTGGTCGGTCTGATCGTACTCATCGTTTATCTGTGGAAAAACCGCACATTCCACATCAGGGATATTCCCGATATCTACGACCAGATCCGCACGGAGCGGTATCATCGCAGACAGGAGAAAAAGCTGGAAAAGGCAAAGATTAACACGGAGGTCAACCAAGATGAAAAAGTGGAAAAATAGAGCGTTTGCTGCAATCCTTGCGGGTATGATGCTGCTCAGTCTTACTGCCTGCGGAAATTCCGGCGGTACTGCGCAGACCGGACAGCCCGGCGGCAATGCTGGAAACGGCAATACCGGCAACAGCGGCACACAGTCCGGCGGCAAGACCAAGCTTGAATATGTCTATCGTCCCGAGATTCTTGAGATGCCGGAGGGCCTGCAGGATGTCAGCCGCTGCTTTGTCGCCGGCGACAAGCTGTATCTCTACGGTTATGTCTTTACCGAGACCGGCAGCGGCAGTGTGCTGTATCGCACCGAGCTGGATGGCTCCAATCCTGAAGAAATCGTATTGGTTGCCCCGCCCGAAGAGGATGAGGATACGTCCGGCGGAGTCGCCGTTCCCCTTCCCACTCCCCGCGTCAACGTCAAAATTGCCGTTGCCACGACGGCTGCCGCAACAGCCCGTCCTTCCACGCTTCCTGCCGACGATGACGTAGCCGAGGGCGACGGTATCGCGGTGGATGGCGATGACAGCGAAGTGCACGTGGATGAATACCGCGGCGTCGGCGCCATCACCGTCGCTGAGGACGGAAGCTTCTGGTTTATCGAAACGGTCAACCGCAACACCTACACCGATCCCGAGGATTACGAAAGCTATTCCTACGAGGAATTTACCTACCTGCGCCACAAGGATGCGGATGGAAACGATCTTCTGACCTTTGACCTTCATTCTCTGCTTGAAGAAGATGCCGATCCGTATTTCTACGTCAACTCTCTGGTTCTGGACAAAGCCGGAAACATCGTCCTGCTTGCAAACGAGTGCATCTGGGTTCTCGACAGCGACTGCAAGCTGCTTCATCGTCTTGAGGCTCCCGAAGGCTTCAACGGCTTTGACAGCGTAGTGCGTGCCGGTGACGGTACGCCGGTCGTCGGTCTCTACAACGATCAGTACCTTCTGAGCCATCTCTGCCCCATCGATACCGTCGCCGGTACCTTCGGCGAGCCGGTCCTTCTGGCAAACGAGGATGGACAGCTCTCCGCCAACGTCTACTATAACCTCTTCCCCAATTACGGTTCCGGCCTCTGCCTCAACGACCGTCAGGATGTGTATGTGCTCGATATCACCACCGGTGAAAAGACAAAGGTGCTCAACTGGATTAACTCCGACGTGGATATCAACGAAATCTCCTACGTCTGCGCCTCCGGTGAGGGCGAATTCATCGCCTGCGGCTACAATTCCCTCGATTATACCCCGCAGCTGATGAAGCTGACCTATGTTGAGCCCTCTGAAATCCGTGAAAAAACCATTCTGACCCTCGCCACCACCTATCTGGACTACGGTACCCGCCGCGAGGTCATCAACTTCAACCGTTCCAACGAGCTCTACCGCATTCAGATCCGCGACTATTCCATTTACGACGGTATCGTGACCGGCACCGGAGAAAACACCGAGTACGACTGGAATGCGGGTGTCAACCGTCTCAATGCAGACATCGCCGCCGGTGATATTCCCGATATTCTGGTCGTGGATGATCGCCTGCCGGTTGACAGCTATATGTCCAAGGGACTGTTCGCCGATCTTTACAAGTTCCTGGATTCCGATCCCGAGCTTTCCCGCGAGATGCTCTGTGAAAACGTCCTGCGCTCCATGGAATATAACGGCAAGCTGCAGACCATCACCACGCACTTCAACATCTACACCGTCGCCGGTAAGAAATCCGTCGTCGGTGATCCCGCCGACTGGACCATGGAAAAGATGGCCTCCCTGCTGGACGGCAGACCGGATGATACGGTGCTCTTCTCTGAACGCACCCGCAATGATTTCCTCACCTCGCTGCTTTCCATGTCCATGAACAATTACGTTGATCCTACGACGGGACTTTGCCGCTTTGACTCCGATGACTTCATCCGTGTGCTGGAGCTCTCCGCCACATTCCCCGAGGACTTTAACTTCTACGACGAAGATACCGACTGGGATGAGTATTACATGCTCTACGAAACCCAGTACCGTGACGAGCGCACGCTGCTCATGATCACCTACCTCAACGATTTCCGCACCTATCGCCGCATCGGCATGGGACAGTTCGGCGAGGAAATCTCACTGGTCGGCTTCCCCTCCGAAAACGGCAGCGGCTCTGCCCTGATGCTCGGCAGCCGCTACGCGATTACTGCCAAATCCCCCAATGGTGAAGGCGCCTGGCAGTTCCTGCGCTACTTCATCAGCGATGCGTATTACGGTGAAGATGACGTCTACGGCTTCCCGCTCCGCCGCGATTATCTGGAAAAGTCTGCGCAGCGTGCCATGAAGCCCGATACCTACGAAGATGAAAACGGCGATCTGGTGGAAATCCCCAATACCTACTACTTCCGCGATCATGAGATCGATCTTGGCTATCCCGATCAGGCCGAGATTGACTTCCTGATGGATTTCGTTCTCTCCGTCGATTCGATCTATCGTACCGATGAAAAACTGATGAACATCATCCTCGAGGACGCCGGTTCCTACTACGCAGGCGTCAAGTCCGCCCGTGATGTGGCCGGTCTCATCCAGAGCCGCGCTCAGATCTACATCAGCGAAAGCCGCTAAGTTTTCTCAAAACCCCGTCCGGAGCTCATCCGGACGGGGTTTTCTTCTTCTCTCCGGTTGCAATTTGGCGCCGTCATGGTATAATGAAGCTACTCCTATCGAAAGGACTGATACCATGTTTGACTGGGACCTGAAACTGCAAACGATTCTCGAACAGGAAAAGATCGCCGGTATGTCCGTTGCGGTGACAGACCGGGAAAAGATCATCTATGCCCGCGGCTTCGGCGTGGAAAGTGTAGAGCGCCCCGGTGTTTCCCCGGATGAAAAGTCGCTGTACCGCATCGCATCAATCACAAAGCTTATGACCGGCATTACGCTCATGCGTCTGGTGGAAGAAGGAAAGCTCTCTCTTGACCGTCCGGTGAAGGATTATATCCCGTGGCTGCATCTGCGCAGCCAGGAGGCGCAGGAACAGATGACGCTGCGGCATCTGATGTCTCACACCTCCGGCCTTCCCGTGGAGTACACCCCCAACGGCCCCCGTGAGGAATCCGTTCTTGAGCAAACGCTGATGGACGAGCTTGCGGCGGCTGAATTTGCCACCCTACCCGCCGACGGCGTACATCTCTACTCCAATCTGGGCATCCGTCTTGCCTCCTGCATGGCCCAGCGGGTCACCGGGCGCTTGTTTACCGAGCTCTGTCAGGATAATGCGCTGACTCCCCTCGGCATGAACAGCACCACCTTTGATCTGCGCATGGCTGCGACCTATCCCATCTGCAAGCCACACGTGGACGGCGAGGACGGTTCGCTGCAGGTATATCACTACATCAAGGAAAACGCCGCTCGTATGGCTGCCGGCGGACTGTATTCAAACACCGAAGACCTTTGCAAACTGGCGCGTTATCTGTTAAACGGCAGAACCGATGCCGGTGAAACTATCCTCCGTCCCGAAAGTCTTGAAGAGATGTTTCGTATCCACGCGATGACCAGCCCCATCGTTCAGAGTCATTACGGCCTGACCATGTGCATCCGCCCCTTCAAGGGCCGCGTTCTGCGCGGTCACACCGGCTCTGCTCCACCCTATGCCACAGTCCTCTTCACAGAGCCTCAGTCCGGCTACGGCATCGTTGCGCTGCTCAATACTCAACGTGACAAGATGCGCATCGGCATCACCGAACTTCTCTTCGGTGATCTTCTGCGTGATTGATCCTTCTCCAACAACAATTAGGGAGGTCTCATTATGACTTTTGGAATTAACGTCATGGATTTCGGCGCCCGCGGCGATGGTATCACCGACGATACCCGTGCCATTCAGGAAGCCATCAACTTTGCAGCCGCCCGCGGCGGCGGCAAGATTCTGTTCCCCTATACGCCCGGCGGTTATCGTCTGGCCTCCCCCGGTATTGAAACCTATGAAGGCCGTCCCGTGCGCGCTCAGCTCATCATCCCGCCCGGACGCGCCAACATCCAGCTGGAGGGTGAAATGCCCTGCCGTCTGCTCAACACCTATCAGGTCCGGCCAATGGAGTCCGTGCAGCACAACTTCACACCCACCCGTTTCGGCACCATGAAAAATGACAACACCATGCTCTTCTCCACCTGGGAGCCGCCGGAAATACTGGATCCTGAAGAGCGTCCCTGGTCGATCTTATCAGCTCCCGAGGGCAACAGCTGCAAGGGACATTTCAGCGTTTCCCAGTTTTCGATTGCCAATCTGGAATTCCGCGTCCATATGAACACCGACAAAATGTATCCCACCCAGAGTGCGGTCAATCTGCAGAATGTGGCGAGAGTGAACATCCAGGACAGCCAGTTCTGTCTGGATGAGCAGGTCGGCGATACGGTACTTGGCAAGCAGCTGCAGCCCAATCCCTGCCACACGGTTGGATTGATGACCAGCGGCGACCAGAACGACAACAACGTTCTGCGCAATGTGGCCGTACAGGGCTTCCGGTACGGATTTGTATTCGGCGAACACGTCGTGGCCGAGTATCTGTACGTACACAACTGCGAGGAAGGCATCACCTTCCATGACTGCTCCCACCTTTCCGTGATCAACCACGTCGTGGCGCAGCACAACACCCGCATTCTCACCACCACCCGCGGCCGGCTCTTCGGCCACCTGCCCGGCCCCTGTAATGTCAAGATCGGCACTGTCAACTTTGAGTGCGGTACCGGCATCCGACCCGAGATTTCCCAGCTTCGCTGGGGCGTTTATGATCCGGACAAGCGTCTGCACGGCAGTCTCGTCTGGCACAAGCCCTGGGGCAAGCAGGAATTCCCCTATGTTTGCAGCGAACACTTTGAGATTCGGAAATTTTAAGCTCTGAACGAAAGAAAACGTCCCTTCACAGGCTTGAAGCCATGTGAAGGGACGTTTTTAAATACTCAACAGAACTATAGTCTGTGTTTTACAGGCTTTCCGGTGCGCCGATACGGCGAAACCGGTCATAGCGAAGGCCTGCCAGGGTTTCTCCGTCAAATTTGGACCATTCGTTTAAGCCCTGCACAAGCTGCTCGTCCAGAATGCGGATAGTCGCCTCCGGGACATCCTCAGGGATGATCCGCTCAATGACGCCAAGACGCAGAAGCTCCTCCGACGTTAATTTCAGATCTTCCGCCGCCTGTTCGGCCTGGGCTGCATCCTTATAAAGGATCGATGCACAGCCCTCGGGCGAAATCACCGAGTAAACTGCCTTTTCAAGCATCCAGACTTCATTGGCAGCCGCCAGCGCAAGCGCGCCGCCGGAGCCTCCTTCGCCGATGAGGATCGAGATAACCGGTACTTTCAGCGCCATCATTTCGTACAGGTTCTCCGCCACAGCCAGTCCCTGTCCGCGTTCTTCGGCGCCGATACCGCAGTACGCTCCGGAGGTATCTACAAAACAAATGACGGGACGACCAAATTTCTCCGCCTGCTTCATCAGCCGCAGTGCCTTACGATAGCCCTCAGGATGTGCCGAGCCGAAGTTGCGCCGGACACGTTCCTTGGTATCGGTGCCTTTTTCAATGGCAATGACCGTCACAGGCTTGCCGTGGAATGCGGCAATACCGCCGACAATGGCTCCGTCGTCGGCAAAACGCCGGTCGCCGTGCAGTTCCATGAAATCCGTCGTCAGCCCCCGGATATAGGAAAGACCCGTCGGACGGCTCTTCTCCCGTGCCGCTCGCACATTATCCATGGCTTTCATGCGTCGTCCCCCTCTCTTCTCAGCTGCCTTTCTGCAGGCACGTGAAGGCGCAGCAGCCGTGTCAGGGTTTCCGCAAGCTCTCCTCTGGGCACCACAGCGTCGAGAAATCCGTGTTCCAGCAGAAATTCCGCCTTCTGAAAGCCTCCCGGCAGTTTCTGGCGTGTGGTCTGCTCAATGACGCGGGGACCTGCAAAGGCAATGAGTGCGCCGGGCTCTGCAAGGATGATATCGCCCTCCATGGCAAAGCTTGCCGTCACGCCGCCGGTGGTGGGATTGGTCAGAACCGGAATGTATAAAAGGCCCTCATCGCTGTGACGGCGCACAGCGCCTGAGGTTTTGGCCATCTGCATCAGCGACAGGATACCCTCCTGCATACGAGCACCGCCCGAAACCGTCACGCCGATGACCGGCAGGCGCTGATCACATGCCAGTTCAAACAGGCGCGTGATCTTTTCTCCCACAACGCTTCCCATGCTGCCCATCATGAAGCTTCCTTCCATCACAAACAGCGCGCAGGGATATCCGCCGATGGACGCAGTACCCGTGATGACCGCTTCCTTTTCCGATGAACGCTGCTTTGCCTGATGCTTCTTGGCAGGATACCCCGGAAAATCGATAGGATTATCGTTTTCCATATCACGTTCCGTCTCAGAAAAGCTTCCCGCATCGCACAGCAGCGCAATCCGTTCCCGGGCGCTGATGGGGAAATGATGACCGCAGCGCACACAGACGCCATGGTTCTCTTTCAGCTCCTCAGACAGTATCGCCGCCGAGCAGCCGGGACATTTGGTGAACATTTCATCCGGCACGGCAGGAGTTTGTTTGATTACCTGCCGCAGCAGGCCTTCCAGTTCGTTACGGGGTTTCTTGAATTGCAGCATAGGGATCTCTCTTTCAGCTATTCTGTCTTCTGCGGCTTAAAAAATCGGTGTGGTAGCTGCCGTCGGCAAAGGCTGGCTCTGCCAGCAGCTCCATCTGAAAGTCCGCGGTATGCTCGATGCCCTCAATGACCAGTTCGGAGAGCGCCGCCTGCATCTTGCGGATGGCCTCCTCACGGGTGCAGGCGTGCACGATGAGCTTGCCGATCATGGAGTCGTAAAACGGCGGTACCACATAATTCTGATAAACCGCTGTGTCAAATCGAACCGACGGGCCGCCGGGAATATGGAGCATATCGATGCGCCCGGCAACCGGGTGGAAATCAAGCTCCGGGTTTTCCGCGTTGATGCGGCACTCAATGGCATGTCCCGTCAGACGGATATCCGCCTGCGTATAGGGAAGCTCTGCTCCCGCAGCGATGCGAATCTGCCATTTGACCAGATCGATACCGGTCACCATTTCCGTCACCGGGTGCTCAACCTGCAGACGGGTATTCATCTCCATAAAATAGAATTCCCCATCGTCGGTATAGAGATACTCAATTGTTCCCGCGCCCACGTAGTCTGCAGCAGCAGCCGCCGCCGCAGATACGCGCATCATCTCTTCCCGCACTGCCGGTGTGATCACCGCCGAGGGGCTTTCCTCGATGAGCTTCTGGTTCTTGCGCTGCATGGAGCATTCGCGCTCACCCAGACAGAGTACGTTCCCATGGGTGTCGCACAACAACTGCATCTCAATATGTTTGGTATGCTCAAGATACCGCTCCAGATAGATGCCGCCGTCACCGAAGGCTGACTGCGCCTCGGCAGAGGCTGTGAGCCATGCCCGCTCAAAGTCCGCCGGATCACGTACCAGCCGAATTCCTCTTCCGCCTCCGCCGGATCTTGCCTTGCACAGCAGCGGATATCCGATACGCTCCGCTTCCAGTTTTGCCTCCTGCAGGGTTTTGCACACATCGCAGCCCGGAATCACCGGCACGCCTGCCGCTGCGACCGTTTTGCGGGCGGCTTCCTTATTACCCATCAGGCGAATGGTGGAAGCACGGGGGCCGATAAAGGTCAGGCCGCATTTCTCGCAGAGCTCTGCAAACCGCTCATTTTCAGACAGCAGTCCGTAACCGGGATGGATCGCCTGCGCACCAGTGCAGATAGCAGCGCTCAGGATTGCGTCCATATTCAGATAGCTTTCCGACACAGGCGCTGAGCCGATGCAAAGGCTTTCATCCGCCAGGCTTACATGCAGCGAATCACGATCGGCTGTTGAATACACCGCAACGGTGCGAATACCCATTTCGCGGCAGGCACGCAGGATGCGCACTGCAATTTCACCGCGATTGGCAACCAGGATCTTTGAAAACATACTTACTCCTTGACCAGTGCGAAGGAAAATTCTCCCTGTACGCACAGCTTTCCATTGACGCAGCCGCGACCTTCAGCGAAATAAAACGGCGCCTTGGCACGGGTGATGGTGCAGGTAAACTCTACGGTATCGCCGGGACGAACCGGATGTTTGAAGCGTACCTTATCAAGGCTTGTGAACATCGGCGTCTTCCCATCAGCCGCGTCTGCCAGCAGCACCGCGCAGTTTTGCGCCATCATCTCGCAAAGCATCACGCCCGGTACTACGGGATTTCCCGGGAAATGACCCTGCAGGAAAAATTTGTCGCCTTTGACCGTATAGCGGCCAACAGCCTGTCCCTCAGACAGTTCCGTCTCATCCACCAGCAGCATCGGAGCTCTGTGCGGCAGAATCTTTTCAATTTCGTCTCTCTTCATGGGTTTTCCTCG
>SVMB01000030.1 GCA_015067675.1 Oscillospiraceae bacterium | reverse complement strand
CCTCATCCTTACCAAGGATGCGCTCTACCTACTGAGCTACAGCAGCGAATGGCGACCCGGATGAGGCTCGAACTCACGACCTCTAGCGTGACAGGCTAGCGTTCTAACCAACTGAACTACCGGGCCATTTTGTCTACTCTCGAGCGCCTTTCGCTTTCGTTTCGGGCTTGCTCTCTCGAGCTGACAGGTGTTATTATAGCGCATCTGAATCCAAATGTCAAGCATTATTTTTCGATTTTTCAAAAATTTTTTTGAGAGGCTCGAAAAGGCGTTTTCTTTCCTCCTCCGGCCGCGGCTTTCGCCGCTGTGAGCCTTGCACTTTTGTTCATTTGACTGTGCTTTTTTTCCGTTTTACCGCTTCTCCCTTTGACATCCGGCATTTATCCGTTATAATGAACTTATAATCATTCAAGTCATGCATCAGCTGCTTTTTCGCAAAGGAGAAACAACCATGTCACGCTACGTCAAAGTATCCGCCATCGCCCAGCTCGGCAATTTTTCCGACTACAATTATTCTGACTACCGTACCGACGACGGTTCAAATCCCGAATTGTCCCTGCAGCGCATGATCTCCTACCTCGGTCATTGTCTGGATCAGGTAGCCCCCGACCGTCCCGACCTCATTGCACTGCCCGAAAGCTTTGATCGCTTTCCCTCCCATTCCTCAGCTGCGCGCGCTGCCTATTACGAAGTCCGCGGCCATCGTATCCGCGACTTTCTCTGCACCTGGGCACGTGAACACGGCTCCAACATCGCCTACAACTACAACGCCCCCATGGACGACGGCACCCGCCGCAACCAGACCGTCTTTATCAACCGTCAGGGGGGCTTTGACGGCTTCTACAACAAAAACCATCTGGTAGACTACGAGTTTCTTGGTACCAATATGCGTTTCGGCAAGGATGCCCCTGTCATCAGGACCGACTTCGGCACCGTCGGCGGCGCCATCTGCTTTGACCTCAACTTCGACGAGCTGCGCCACAAGTACATGAAGAGCCGCCCCGAGCTGCTGGTGTTCTGCTCCCAGTACCACGGCGCGGATTTTGTCCAGAGCTACTGGGCCTACACCTGCCGCAGCTGGTTTCTGGGCGCAGTTTTCAATAACCCCTGTACCGTCGTCAATCCCGTGGGCATGAAGGTGGCCCAGTCCACCAACTACTATCCCTACGTCACCCATACCATCAACCTCGACTATGCCGTCGTGCATCTCGACCAAAACTGGGACAAGCTCACCGCCGCCAGACGCAAGTACGGCTCTGCCTTCCGCGTCACCGATCCCGGCTACGTGGGCGCGGTCATGCTCTCCTCGGAGAGCGATGCGTTCTCCGCCATGGACGTGGTGCGCGAGTTTGACATCAAGCTGCTCGACGACTATTTCGACGAGGCCATGGCGCTGCGTCATGCTCCCGGCAGTATTGAAGAGTAAGTTATTCTTTCATCTATATTTTTTCAGGAGGGTATTATCATGGAAAGAGCCTGTATCGGTATCATCGGCTGCGGCAACATCGCCCGCGACGTACATCTTCCCAACGCTTTCTCCAATCCGCGCTTGCGCGTAAAGTGGTGCTGCGACCTGTCCGAAGCCAATCTCGACTATGTACGTGCCAACTACACCCCCGAGAACACCACCTCTGATGCAAACGACGTCTTCTCCGATCCCGAAGTACAGGGCGTCATGATCCTTACCGGTCATCAGGTGCGCCTCAAGCTCATTCAGGCCGCTGCCGAAGCCGGCAAGCACATCTATGTTGAAAAGCCCATGAGCACCAGTCCCGAAGAAAGCTACCGCATCATGCGTATGGTCCGTGAAAACGGCGTCAAGCTCATCGTCGGCTTCAACCGCCGCCAGGCACCTATCGTCATCGATGCTGTGCGCATCCTGCGCGACCAGCAGGCACATCCGCAGAATACCCCCTGGCGCTACAAGCGTTACGGCGACGACGTCAAGATGCGCGAGCAGGAGTCCACCATGTGCCTCATGCGCATCAACGACGACGTGGCCTCCTTCAAGGCCTACGCTTTCGACGAATTCGTCGGCATGGGTACCATCATCGGCGAGCTCTGCCACTTCTTTGATCTGGCCTGCCACATCATCGGCAAGGAGCCCATCCGCATCTACACCGAGGGCTGGAGCCGTGCCAATATGAGCGTCACCATCTTGTTCGAGGATCAGTCCATCTGCACCGTGTTCGACGCCTCCACCGGTTCCTTCGACCATCCCAAGGAACTCATCGAGGTTTTCCACGACGGTATGTCCATGAGCCTTGACCACTACCTGCAGCTTCGCGTCGGCGGCCGTACGGATGTGGAAAAGATCAACTATCCCTTCAAGAACGATCCCTATCCTGAGGTCACCGAGGGCGAGGGCTCCAATCTCTACATCAACAAGGTAAAAGCCAGAAACCGTGCCGTCACCGAGTCGCGGCAGTTTGCCTTCCCCGAGGTTGACAAGGGTCACTACAAGATGCTCGACAGCCTTGCCGACATCATCCTCCTTGGCGCCGATTCTCCCTGTGACGAGCTGGCCGGTGCCCGCGCCACCTGCATGACCCTCAAGGCCCGTGAGTCCGCCCGTCTGGGCATCCCCGTCAAGATCAGCCGCGACGAGTACGACTTCATGTTCGATCATCAGTAATCCCCCTCTTTCATATCATCCACAGGAGGTTTGCAGCATGGATAAGGTCTTAAAGGTCGGCGTGATCGGCGCCGGCGGTATCGCCAACAGCGTCCACTTCCCCTCTCTGCGTGAGATCGCAGACACCGGCGCCATTGAACTGTGCGCCGTGGCCGACACCCATCCGGAAAAGCTTGCCCGTGCGCAGGAAAAGTGCGGCTTTGCCCGTACCTATTCCCTGCACCGCGATATGCTGGAAGCCGAAGAGCTCGATGCCGTGCTCGTGCTTGTCCAGTGCGACAAGATGTACCGCGTTGCCCACGACGTAATCCAGGCCGGTATCCACTGTCTGCTGGAAAAGCCCGCCGGTATCACTGCCTATCAGGCTCACAGCCTTGCCCGTCAGGCAGCCGAAAAGGGCATCGTCTGCGCCGCCGCCATGAACCGCCGCGCGGTTCCCCTGGTTCAGTACGTACTGAAGCGTATGCGTGAGCTTACCGAGTTTACGCAGGTGGACGGCCTGTTCATCAAGTACTCCGACGTGGCCGCCGGCTGGCATTACGCTTCTTCCTTCGTCTGCGATATTGTCCACGCAGTTGACCTGGTACGCTATCTTGCCGGTTCCGAGCCCGAAAAGGCCGCCACCGTCATCGCCGCCCACAACAGCCCCGTGGACAATGCCTGGTCCTCCGTTATCCGTTTCAAAAACGGCATCACCGGCACCCTGCGTTCCAACTATCAGTCCGCAGGCCGCGTCCACGACTTCACCATTCACGGTCCCGGCGCCACGGCCTTCATCAACCTCGGCTTCGGCACCGCCGCCTGTGAGGCAACCATCATGCACGGCAACGGCATCACCCAGTATTCCATCGGTGCCGCCGGTGTCGTGGGCCCCGGCATCGAGAAGATCGACGGTCTTGTCATCGCCGGCAGCGACAATTACCACCAGTACTACGGCTACAAGCCCGAGGAAGAGGACTTCTTCAACGCCATCCGCACCGGCGCAAAGCCCATCTGCCCCATTGACGATGCCGCAAAAACCATGGATATGGTGGAGCTGCTGCTCAACTCCGCTATCTGACCGCTGCCCGATAACAACATGGGAGATGACGCCCTGCGGCGCCATCTCCCATACGCATCCATATTCCCAAAGACTCGTGGAGGTTTCAACATGTCTGTTTATCTCAGCCTTCCCGCACGCTATACGCTCATCGTCGGCGATACCTTTGAGCTTTTCCGCCGCAGTGTCGTCATGGCAAGCAATCCCTACGCCTACAACTGGCGGGTGGCATGCGAAAAAGGCGCGATTTTCACCCGCAAATATGTCTACACGCCCTCGCCCGAGGATGTGGGAACCCATCTGATGACAATGACGCTGGAGGATGATTCCGGCGCGGTGCTTGACCGCAAGGTGGTAAAGCTTGAGGTTCTGCCGCCGCCGGTTCAGCCTTCCCGGCCGATTCACATGACCTTCGTCGGCGCCAGCGCCTCAGCAAACGGCGAATGGGCCTCCGAAGTTGCCCGCCGTCTCACAGGCGATGATCCCGCAGCCTGTGAGGGCGCTGCCGGCGCCCCTGTCGGCTGGGGACTGAAGGATATTCACTTCTGGGGTTCCGTTCAGGGACGCCACGGTGCCTATCTTGAAGGCTACGGCGGATGGTCCTTCAAAAGCTACACCACTGACCATGAATCCAAACGTTTCTGGTGGGGCAAGCCTTCCATAACCCTTCTGCCGCAGGATCAGCACGCACGCTACCGCGACGAGGCAGGCGTTCTCTGGTGCCTGGAAACCATCGGTGATGCCGAATGCAAGCTCATCAGCCGCGGCAGCCGCCTGGGACTGCCCCCGCAGGGCAGGCTTTCCTGGGAATCCGGCGGCGAGAGCCATTCCGATTTCACGTTCAACGAACCCCGCCGCGCCTCCGGCAATCCCTTCTGGAACGAGGAAACCGGCAGGCTCGACTTTGCCCACTGGGCAAACCGTCTGGGCGCACCGGGACTGGATATTCTCTGCGTCAATCTGGGCTGGAACTCGACGCTTACCCCGAGAGAGGAATACATGGAGGACGTGCGCCGGTTCATCTGCGGCGTACACGAAGCCTTCCCCGCCTGCCGGATTATCCTGATGGGGATTCATATGCCCAGCCAGGACGGCTTCGGCCAGAATTACGGCTGTATGTGGAACTACCGCGACAAGATGGACTACGTTTCAGAGCTCGACCGCCGCTATGAGCAGATCGAACAGGAATTTGATTTTGTATCCTTCCACAGCCTTGCCGGACAGTTTGATACGGAATACGGCTATCCGCAGGTGGAGGAAGCGCCCAATGCGCGCAGCTCCGTGCGGCTTCTTCGCCAGTCAAACGGCGTGCATCCCACGATGGAGGGCTACATGCAGTTTGCCGACGCGGTGACCAGAGCTGTCGTTGGCGAGCTTGCCAAACTTTGATGCAGGAGATTGACGCCCATGATTGTCCTCAAATCCAACGACGTCCTGCTCTTTCAGGGCGATTCCATCACCCACGGCGGCCGCGGGCTGAGCCAGACAGATCTCAACCACGTCATCGGCCACGGCTATCAGGACACCATCGCCCAGACCCTGGGGCTTGCCAATATCGAGCGCCGCCCCACGATCCTCAACCGCGGCGTCTCCGGCGACGACCTTGCACGGCTCCACGCCCGCAAGCAGGCCGATCTCTTTGACCTGAAACCCACCATCCTCAGTCTCCTCATCGGCACCAACGACGCATCCCACGCAATCCACGGTACTGCCGATCTCGCACCTGAGAAATATGAACGCTGCTACCGCGATCTGCTCGACGAGGTGAAGGCTGCCTTCCCCGGCATCCGCCTTATCCTCGGTCAGCCCTTCCGTTATCCCCGCCCGGACGGTGCAGAGCCCGAGCTGCAAAAGCCCATCTGCGATTACGTTCACGAAAACGCCGTCATCGTTGAGTCCATCGCCCGCGACTACGGCGCTGTGTTCGTGCGCTACGGCGACATCTTCGATGAATGGCTGAAAACCGTGCCGCTGACCCATCTCATCTGGGACGGCATTCACCCCACCTACGTAGGCCACGCCATCATGGCAAAAGCCTGGCTGGAGGCAGCAGACGCCGCCTGGGGCGTGTAAAAATCCACATTTGTACCACCCAAAGAGGCCATTGCGGCATGCCGCAATGGCCTCTGATCGTTTCCATATGCACTTTTCGGAGTTTATCCGCGCTGCAGCACCTGCAGACGGGCAGTTCTTGCCACCCGCTCCCGGCTGCGGCCGGTGATGCAGCCGATGGTGGCTTCGCTGGTGCCATCCAGACGGATATCGGTATCTGCAAAGGTAATGTTCTCCGCGCAGAGACTGCCGGAACCGTTAAGCTGCAGCTCCAGATTGCCGCCCGCACCGTGGCCGAGGCTGATATCGCCCGAACCCATAACACGGACAACGGTAGACTGCGCTTGCGTCCGGTCAAAGCTTATGTCACCCGAGCCTGCGATGTCCATGAACAGTTCTTCAGCATTTACTCTGTTGACGCTGATATCGCCGGAGCCTGCGACCCGTGCTGTCAGTTTTCCTTCGACCTGCTCGCCGTCAATATCACCCGAACCTGCGATGGAAAGCTCAGCATCCCGGGCGCTGCGAAAATCGATATCGCCGGAGCCTGCAATCTCCGCCTTGAGCATACCGGCATCTTCCAGATTGATATCACCGGAACCTGCAATGCTCACACTGCTGTGCAGAAAACCCGGCTCGCATTCAATACTGCCGGAACCGGCGAGCGACAACGTGCAGCGTTGTCCTTCGGCAAAACCCGCGTCAATCTCAAGGCGCAGAAGCTCTCTGTCATCGGAGCGCGTAAATGTATCGATCAACTCCCGGCGCTCCACTTTCAGAACGCCGTCCTTCTCCGTAACTGCAAGACTTTTCAGAACATCTTCACGTCCCTGAGCATTTACCCTGCAGACGCCGTTTATCCCTTTGCGGATGGTACACTCCACCCGGCTGCGCAGCCGGACTTCCAGTGAATGGACACCGGGATATTCCCGCATCAGCTCACCGGCGACCTCTCCCGCGTCCAGATATCGGTATTCTACCCGCTCATCGGCGTAGGCAAGCCGGATCTCCTGACCGCCGTTGTTGACAATGGAGCCCTCGGCAAGATTTGCCTCACTGCCGTCGGCGAAGGTCACGACAGGCCCTTCCACCCCCGCAGGTGCAGCGCCCGCATAGCAGGCCACATTCCCCCAGACGGAGGCCAGCTTCAGCCCGTCCTTTGCACCCGGGAATGCATGGCTCATATCCTGCACAGGTACCATTGTATCCTCTGCCGGTTCAGCCTTCTTTTCAGGCTCCGGCACGCCGAAGAGATCATTGAGCGACGTTTCCAGTATCTGCGCAATCTGCGGCAGCAGCGTAATATCCGGGCAGCCCAGTCCCGTTTCCCATTTGCTCACCGCCTGCGGCGAGATGCCCAGCATCCCCGCCAGCTTTTCCTGTGTCAGTCCCCGCTCGCGTCTGAGCTGACCGATGCGGATCCCCATATTTTCAGCCGGATTCATCATAACTATCCTCCGTTCACATAACCGATTGCATGTATTGTTGTCGCCCCGGGACGCTTTCAGTATACCGGGAATCAGACTATTTTGCAATCAACCGGCAGTTGTATCAACTGCCGGTTGATCTGTAGTGTCGTGATTTTTGGCGCAACCGGAGGTTGAAAAAGGCAATTTTGGGGCCGAGGCGATATTACTTCAGCGTCAGGATACCCCAGACGCCGTTCTGCTTTGCCCAGAGTCTGCCGTTCTGAACCTCGCTGAGACCCTCAAAGGCCCCGAAAGGAATCACTTCACGGCCCTGATTGTTGTACAGCGCATATTCGCTGCCGTTGTAGATAACCACGTAGCCCTCGGTGCAGTCGGCGGGGATGGGGATATCACCATCAATCAGCTTACCGGGAATCGTCCGGTAAGCACAAGGGATGACGAGCTTCCCTTCAGCGTTGGCATAACCCCATTTTCCGTTCTGCTTGACGGCGATGAGCCCATCTGAGAAGGCGCGGACGTCTTCAAAGACGAAATCGGATTTCAGTTTGCCGTTGGTGGCGATGGCATAAAGAGAAACATTGTCAGCGGGACGATAATCACGATACGCATCGGCTTCCTCATCGGGAACAAAATAGTCCTCCGTATAAGTCAGATCTTCCACCATTACATCTTTGCGCACACCATGAGTACCGGAAAACTGATGATTAAGACGAACGGAATAAGACTGCCCGAATTGATAGATAAAGTAACCGTTCGTTTCATCAAACGCTATTCTCGACGCGCCGCCCAGCCAGAAAAACATTTCTTCTTCGTAACCGCTGCGTCCATCCTCATAGATGGCAAAAACATTGCTGTCACGTCCTTCTTTCAGGAGATAGGCTCCCTCCCGAACATTCCAGTAATTATAGCCATATGCGACTGACAGATATTTCGCAGGAGCAATCCAACGGCCGGTCATGTCGATCAGACCGAGCAGGCCATTTTTTTCGGCAATATAATATCCGTTTTTGACAACCTTTTCTTCATTTTCCGTGTAAGCAGGCGTGTATTTCGGTTCATTTTCATAGCACAGTCCCACCACCTCGAAGTCGCTGCCGACCGGCGTCCAGTTATAGCTGTCGGCAGCGCTTGCCTTGAGGGTCACGCTCTTGCGCTGGGAGGCATCCACCAGACGGCTCACAACCGCCGCAACCTCGCTGCGCTTGACGTTGGAGTTGGAGTTGAAGGTACCCCGGGTATCGCTGCCGGTCATGATACCGGCGCGGTAGAACTTGTAAATGGCATCCGCGCCATATTTTGTGACCTTTACATCGGGGATGGCGTTATCTTCCACCTGATTGATGGCGGGAAGCTCACTCTCCGGCAGGGCATTGGCCAGTATCAGGCTCACGTGCCAGCGAATGGCAGGAACGTTCAGATCCCCGTCACCGGGCGGGAGGATACCCACGCGGTCGGCGTAGTCCACGTAGGTTTTGTACCAGGGATTGGTCGCCGGGAAGGTATCGGAACCGGTGTGATAGATGGAATGCAGGCGCGCGGCAATGGTGATGAGCTCGGCGATGGTCACGTCGCCGTTGGGATCAAACTTACTGCCGCCTTTGCCGTTCATCAGGCCCAGTTCGTAGACGGTCTCCACGTTGGCTGCAAACCAGTCGGCGGGCTTTACGTCGGTAAACAGATCGGCAGAGTAGGTCTTGCGGGCTGTAAAGTTCGTCAGACCTCCGGCGGCGTGTCCGGACACCGCAAAAAGGGCTGCACACAGCGCCAGGCAGAGAACGAGGCTGAGCATACGGGTCATGCGTTTCACGGGAATCCTTCCTTTCTATCAGACAACATATATTTTCAGGCAAATTACGGAAATGAGATCGCATCTTTACGCCAAAAAGAGGCGTTCAAGATACGCAAGGCACCCGAAATTGTGCCGCGCAAAGCTTGCAAGCAAACCATCTTCCGTATAACAGCAATGTGTCTCCAGCGTCAGCGCGCCGTCATAGCCCGTGGAAGCAAGGGCTGCCATCACGCGCGGCCAGTCGATACTGCCGCTGTCGGGCGTCAGATGGGAATCGTCGTTACGGAAGTTGTTGTGGACATGGGTGCAGCGGATGCGGTCGCCCATGTAACGGATGGCATCCGCCTGATCAAAATGCATGAGGTGCGCATGGCCAAAGTCCCAGCAGACCTTCACGTGCTCATCCGCAAAGCTGTCCACAAGCTGGCACAGATCCTCGTAGTTGGAGGAATAGAAGGGCATGGCAGGACGGATGCCGCAGAAGATCGGCAGGTTTTCGGCGGCAAGGCCGGTGCCGTACTTCACGGCATATTCCAGATAATCCGAGAATGCCCGGCGGTTATCCTCCAGCGCCGCCGTGCTGCGAAATCCCGTGCTCACGCTGGAACGGGGATGCAGCGCACACCAGGCAGCGCCCAGCTTGCCGCTGGCTCTGATCGCCTGCCGGATGGCAAACTCGTGCTCCTCCTCCATGATTTCCGAGGAGATGCGCAGGTCATAGTAATACGGATGCGACTGCACACATCTGATGCCGGTCTTGTCGAGGATGCGCTGGATATTCTCGGTGTGAACATCCCACTCGTACTCGGTTTTGGCTTCAATCTCCGTAAAATTCACCGAGATGTGACGAAATCCCGCCGCAGCGGCAAACTCGCACTTTTTCTCAAACAGGTCGTTGTAGGCAATCTGAATCGACTTCTGCATAGCGCCACTCTCCCAATTATTACACTTCGCCGCGGATGATCCGGGCAAGCTCGTCGCTGAGAATCTCCCGACGATCATCGTCCACCAGGCTGAACCGATTGCCGTCGTAGGGATTGGACAGGTAGTTCCAGACACAGTAGGGAATATCGTTTTCTTTCAGAATGGTGATCACGTCGCGCATCCAGTTCTCGCGCCAGCGGATGTTTGCATGACGGATGGTACCAAACTCACCGCACCAGAGAATCTTATCGGGATGCTCTTTCACGAAGTCCACCGCCGGCTGCATGGCAGCGCGCATGAATCCGATATCCATGCGTTCAAACTCCTGATAAGCATCATCTCTGCCGGCTACCTCTTTGAAATACTCCCGGTAACGCTTAATATCACATGGATAGGGCATTTCACGGTTATAAAAGCACTGCGTCGGCTGCAGTACGCCCCGCTGATGGGTAAACTCATGGGGCGCGTAGATATGGAAGGTGTAGATGACGTTTTCATCCTCCCAGACCCGCAGAAGCGGCAGTCCGGGCGGGTTATTCCAACCGACGGAGCCGATGATGAGCCGACGGGTGGGATTGAGCTCCCGGATCGCGGCACGGGTTCGCTCTGCCAGCCCACGCCAAAGCTCCGCATCCACGTTGCGCACTTCGTTGAGCAGCTCAAATACAATCTCCGGCTTTCCCGCATACCGCTTTTCAAAGGCAAGCCAGGTATCGATAAAGCGGCATTGGAGCCCCTCATCATCCAGCAGCTGCACATCCTCCTGGATATCGCAGTAATTGCCGATGGCCTTGTGCATATTGAGCACGATCCCCAGACGATACTTTTCGCACCACGCAATGAAGCGGTCGATGTGCCCGAAAATCTCCTCCCGGTAGACCCCCGGCTTTTCCTCGATCACCAGCTGATCAAAGCCCAGACGGATATGATCCATTCCAAGGCTAGCAATATAGGCCACGTCCCGTTCAGTGATGTAGGAGGCGAAATGCTCCATGTCGCCGGTGGTCAGAAGCATACGCCGGTCGTTTGGCAGGACGTTGAAGCGCTTATAGTTGGTCAGCCAACCGCCAATGCCCATGCCGTGTTCAAAACCTGTGAACCTCTTCATATCAACACTCCTCTGCAGCCTTTGTTCTGAGGATATTGTAGCACGCCCCGTCCGCGATAGCAAGAAAAACCCATTTTTTCCCTTATAAACCGTGCAATTTGTGCCCGGCGCTGTTACGCTCGTTGACATTGCCCTCGGCACCGTGCTAAAATACCCATATACCACAAGGATAAGGAGGACGTCTGCGCATGGCCACCATCGTACTTGTCGTCATCTATATTGCCTTCATCGGTCTGGGCATCCCCGACTCCCTCATCGGCTCGGCCTGGCCCGCGATCTACCAGGAATTCGGCCTTCCGGCAAGCTTCGTCAGCTTCGTCACCTTCCTCATCTCCGGCTGTACGGTGGTCTCCAGCCTCTTCTCCGACCGCCTCATCAACCGCTTCGGTACGCAGGCCATCACCGCCGTCAGCACCCTGATGACAGCCCTTGCCATCCTCGGCTTTTCCGTCTCACCCCACTTTATCTTCCTCTGCCTGCTGGCAATTCCCCTGGGACTTGGCGCCGGCGCCATCGATGCCGGCCTCAACAATTACATCGCCCTGCACTACTCGGCTTCCCAGATGAGTTTTCTGCACTGCTTCTACGGCATCGGCGTCTCCTGCAGTCCGTATCTGATGTCGCTTGCCCTCTCGGGAGGCGCCTGGCGTGAGGGTTATCGCACCACCTTCTGGATTCAGATCGCCATTACCGCCATCGTTGTCCTCTCGCTTCCGCTGTGGAAACGTGTCCGCAAAACCGCTGCCGACGGTGATGAACCCGCGCAGCGCACACTGCCCATCCGTGAGCAGCTCCGTGACCGGCAGATCAGGCTCATGTGGCTCGTGATCATGGCCACCACCGTCATCGAATACGTCTGCGGCACCTGGGGCACCACCTATCTTGTCCAGGCACGTGCACTGCTGCCCGATGCCGCCGCGCAGATTCTCACGCTTTACTACGTTGGCATGGCGCTGGGACGCTTTCTCTCGGGAATCCTCGCTAAAAAAATGGCCACCTGGCCCCGCATCTGGCTGGGAACCGTCGTCCTCGGCGTGGCTGCCGTCATCCTCATCACCCCCGGACACGTGGCCGTGTCCACGGTGGCGCTTTTCCTCGTGGGACTCGGCAACGGCTCCCTCTACCCTAATCTCATCCACTTAACCCCCGTCAATTTCGGCGCGGATATCTCCCAGTCGGTCATGGGCGCCACCATTGCCGTCGCCTACATTTCCGTCATGCTGGCGCCGCCCCTGTTCGGCCTGGTTTCCCGCTTCCTCGGCGTCACATTCTTCCCCTATTTCATCTTCCTGTGGTTTGTGATCTTCTCCGCCGCTGCGCTGCGCTTTGCCCGGCGTCAAAAGAAGCTCGGTCGTTACGATACCACGGTGTAAGCCGTTTTTGCACGTATAAAACACTCAATATTTGAGAAATATGGAGGTCTATGCCATGTTTTCTGTTTCCGAACTGCAAAACCCGCCCCGCCGCTATGAACCGATCTACGCCTGGGTCTGGAACGGCCCTGTTACCCGCGAGCAAACCGACGCGCAGCTGGCTGAGATGCGCAGACTCGGCATCAACCGCTTCTACATCATTCCCGAGCCAAAATCCTTTCGTCCCAACACCATGCCGACCCAGATGGAGCCGGATTACCTGACGCCTGCATTCTTTGAGGAATGCCGTTATACCTTCGAGCAGGCGGTAGCTCAGGGTATGGACTGCTGGCTCTACGACGAGGGCGGCTGGCCCTCCGGCGGTGCCTGCGGCAAGGTACTCTTTTACCATCCCGAGCTTGCCCGGCGCACACTGGAGCTCAGAGAGCTCACTCTTCCCGGCAACACGCCTTACACTCCCACCGACCCCGACACCATCGCAGCTTTTGTGAATGCCGATACGCAGATTGAGCCCGGCTTCACCTCCGCCGACGATGTTGCCGTCACCGAATACTACTCCGAACGCCATTTCTTTGAAACGCCCGGCCATCCCGATATTCCCGATCTGCTGCTCCCTGATACTACGAAGGTCTTTATCGAGATGACCCACGAGAAATATCTGCCCTACCTCAGGCATCTCTTCGGCGAGCACATTTCTGCGGTCTTTACCGACGAGCCCAACTCTCCCCGCCCGATCCCCATGCGAAAAGAGTTTCTGGCGGAGTTTGAAGCCCGTTACGGCACCTCCATCATCCCGGTGCTGCCCGCAATGGTAGGCAAAACCGAGCCCACCGAAGAACAGGCTATGCTGATCGCCGACTGGTTTGATATGTGCAGCCACTTCTTCTGTGACTACTTCATGCTCCCTCAGAAGAAATGGGCCAATGAGCACGGCATGGCCTTCACCGGTCATCTTTCCGGCGAGGATACCCCCGGATACGTGCGCGGCTCGAGTTTTCACTCCCTGCGTGCTCTGCGATGTATGGACATTCCCGGTGTTGATGTGATCTGGCGGCAGATTTATCCCGGCAGCTATGCCCATGACAAGGGTATGCCCGAGATCTGCGTCAACGGCTTCTTCCCCCGTCTTGCTTCCTCTGCCGCAGCGCAGACCGGTAAAACGGATGCCGTCACGGAAAGCTTCGGCGTCTACGGCTCCGGCCTCACTTACGATACCATGCGCTACGTCACGGCCTATCAGGCTATTCGCGGCATCAACATCATGAATGCCATGATCATGACTTACGACCGCGAGTCGCTGTTTAACACCGGTGAACTGCCGCATTTCAATGAGAGCCAGCCCTATTACCGCCATCTGAGCGCAATCAACGACTACATCACCCGGGTTTCCTGGCTTGTTTCCCAGGGTGATCGCGTCTGTGACACGGCGCTTTACTATCCCGTGCGCGACATCGCCGTGGACACAGCCTCCCACCGTCCCGAGCTCACCGTTCCCGCAGCATTTCCCTACGACCGCATGGGCCGTGCGCTGGAAGAGCTGCAGATTGACTTCGACATCCTTGACGACGATGTAATTCTCCAGGCCGAGGGGATCGACGAGGGTGAACTGCGCATGGGTCTTGCCCGTTACCGCCGGGTATTCATCCCCTCCGATCGCTGCATGACAAAGGCTGTGCGTGACCGTCTTGCCCGCTTCGAAGCTGCCGGCGGACAGGTGCTGCGCACGCTCGACGGCGTCACACCGCCTGCCGAACTGGGTATCCGCGCCATCCCCGGCATCCGCGTGATGAAGCGTCTGACCGAAACCGGCACGCTGATGCTCGTTTTCAACGAAAATGCCGAGCCCACCGACGTCACGGTATCTCTGGACGGTGAATACGTCTACCGTATCGATGCCACGGAAGGTAAACTCTACGCCGCCTCCGGCACCGTAACGCTCACGCTTGTATCCGGTGAGCTTGCCGGTGTCTATGCCACCACCGATCAGCTGCCCTGTGAGCAGCCGCCGGTCTGTGCCAGCGAGCTGGTTTTGCCCAATGCCTTTACGCTGCGCAGAACCTCCAGCCTGGTTATCGGAGAGCAGCATGAAGAGCTCCATCTCCTCAACGAGGCGCCGGTACCTGCCGCTCTCGGTGACTGGTGCGGCTTATTCGGCCTCGGCTTCTCCGGCTCTGCCGTATATGAAACGGCCTTTGCCCGTCCCGACGGTATCGGCGAACGCTTTATCCTTGACCTGGGTGAGGTTCGCCACGCCTGTGCAGTCACGCTCAACGGTGTCAGCCTTGGTGCCAGGCTCATGCCGCCTTACCGCTTCACGGTGGACAGCGCTCTCCTGCAGGCGCAAAACACGCTCTGCGTGGAAGTCGTCAACACTTCCGCCAATCAGCACTCCACCACCCATGCCTTCGACATCTGGCAGCCCTGGCAGATTCCGCCGTATGTTGCCTACCAGAATGTTTTCGATCTTGACATCCTTCCCAGCGGTCTCTACGGACCGGTGAAGCTGGTTTACTGATGCTTATGATTACACCTAAGGAGGACGCCTCTATGCTGCATCCCACCGCTCCCCGATTCGATCTTGCGGAGTTTCGCAACCCACCCCGTCAGTATGCGCCGGTCTATGCATGGAACTGGAACGGCCCGGTAACCCGCGAAAAAACCGATGCCCAGCTTGCCGAAATGGCGGCGCAGGGCGTGCGCATTCTCTACATCATCCCCGAACCCAAGGGCTTTCGCCCCGCGACATTTGCCACCCAGATGGAACCCGACTATCTGACGCCCGCCTACTTTGAAGAGTACAAATACACATTTGAAAAAGCCCGGGAGCTGGGTATGGAATGCTGGCTCTATGACGAGGGCGGCTGGCCCTCCGGCGGCGCCTGCGGCCGTGTTCTGCTGGAATACCCTCATCTCGCCCGCAAGAGCCTGGGTACCCGCGAGGTCGAGTATGCCATCGGCGCCTGCTACATCAAATCCGGCCCTGATGTCATCGCTGCATTCGTGGACACAGAGCGTCCCATCAACGAAGGCTACTGCTTCCCGCTTAACTGTACCGTTACCGAGTACTTCATCCAGCCTCATCTTTTTGAGCGTCCCGCGATTCCCGATTATCCGGATCTGCTGCTTCCTGAATCCACCCAGCGCTTTATCGAAATGACCCACGAGCAGTATAAACCCTATCTCGGTGAAATGTTCGGCGATCTCATCACCGCCGTTTTTACCGACGAGCCCAACTATCCCCGTCCCATCCCCATGCGTCAGGAACTGCTGGACGCTTTCCAGGCCGAATACGGCGAGTCCATCATCCCGGCGCTGCCTGCCATGCTTGGCAAGTGCAGGCCCAGCCATCATCAGGGCGAGCTTATCGCCAACTGGTTTGACCTGTGCTCCCGCTGGTTCTGCGATCACTACCTCAAGGCCGAGAAGAAGTGGTGCAACGATCACGGCATGGCCTTCACCGGCCACATGGACAAGGACGACGAGCCCGGCTGTCTGCGCATCTCCGGCAACGCCCACTCCATGCGCGCCCTGCGCTGTCTGGATATCCCCGGCATCGACGTTATCTGGCGGCAGATATACCCCGGCGAATACCGCAAGGAAGAGGGGCTCCCGCCATCCTCCATCAACGGCTTCTTCCCCCGTCATGCGTCCTCCGCTGCCTATCAGATGGGCAACCGCTGGGCCATGACCGAGAGCTTCGGCGTCTACGGTTCGGGGCTTACCTACGATCTCATGCGCTACGTCACCAATTTCCAGGCCGTGCGCGGTGTCAGCATCATGAATTCCATGCTCTACACCTACCATCGCCACGGGCATCTGCTCGTCGGCGAACAGCCCAACTTCGATAACGTCCAGCCCTACTACCACTATCTGCTCGACTACAACCGTTTCGCCGAGCGTGTAACCTATCTGACCACCCTGGGCGACCGTGTCTGCGATACCGCTCTCTATTATCCCGCCCGGGACATCTCCGTGGACGTCAACGTGGCCGAACCCCATATGCCCGTGGCCGAGGGCGCGGTCTACGATCGGTTTGGCCGCGCGATGGAGGACGCCGGTATCGACTTCGATATCATTGACGATGACTTCCTCCGCGACGCCGTGGGACATGACGCGGGAAAGCTCTGTATGGGACTGGCCGGGTATACGAAAATCTACGTGCCCAAGTGTCAGTACATGCCCGAGGCCAGTAAAAAGGCCCTTGAGCGCTTTGCCGCCGCCGGAGGACAGGTTTACTACGATGAAATCCCCGAGCCCGAGCCTGTGGTGGAACTCAAAACCGGCTATCACGGCATTCGCCTGATGAAGCGCGTCAGCGATCGCGGCGACATGATCCTGATCTTCAACGAAAACGAAACTTCCGCCGACGTGTCCCTCCATGTGGACGGCGAGCATATCTACCTCATCGATCCCACCACCGGCGCGATCACCCGCGCAGACCATGATCTCGCCCTGAACCTGCCCTGCGGCGATATGGTCGCGGTATATGCCACCTCCGATGAGCTCCCCTGTGATGAACCTGTGACCGGTACGCAGGAAATGCCCCTGGCGGACGGCTTCACCTTCCGCCGCATCTCCCGCATGGAGCTCACTGAGATGGATCTCGTTGCCCATGAGCTTTCTGAGGACGCCCGTCCCATTGCGCTGGGTGACTGGCGCAGCGTCGCCGGTGAAAGCTTTTCCGGTGCCGCGGTTTACGAAACATCCTTTGCCCGTCCCGACGGTATCGGGGGGCACCTCGTACTCGATCTGGGCGATGTGCGCCACGCCTGTGAGGTAACGCTCAACGGCGATAATCTCGGCGCCCGCATCGCGCCGCCCTACCGTTACCAGATCCCGGCGGCACTGCTGCAGGCCGAAAACACGCTCAGCGTGAAGGTCACCAACACCTCCGCCAATGAATACTACTACACCAAGGTCTTTGACAAGTGGCCGTCCTGGATGATCGCGGGATATGTGCAGTATCAGCATCGTTACGACGAGGACAGCCTCCCCAGCGGCCTCTTTGGCCCGGTCAGACTGGTCTGGTAAGGCAAAGGAGCGCTTTATGAGCAATTACGTACAGACCATGCGCCAAAAAATCGGCCATGACCGGCTGATGTTCGTCGGTGCCGGGGTATTCATTCACCGTGACGGCAGGATTCTGCTGCAAAAGCGCACCGACAACGGCTTCTGGGCCGATCACGGCGGCAGTATCGAGATCGGCGAATCTCTGGAGGATGCCGCCCGCCGCGAGGTGCTGGAAGAGACCGGCCTGACCGTGGGGGAACTCTCCTTTCTCACCATCCAGTCCGGTCCCCAGATGCTCTACACCTACCCCAACGGCGACGAAGCCTACATCATCGCGGCCTACTACATCTGCGAGGATTTCACGGGCGCACCGCATCCCGCCGACGGCGAGGCAGCCGAGCTTCGCTGGTTCACCCGCGAGGACGCGCCATCCCTTGACGAGATCAACCCCACCTCCCGCCCGGCCTATGCACTTTTTCTGAAGCGCATAGGCTGGTAAGTCCGTTTCATTCCCACCTACTTCAAAGGAGGTCTGCATCATGGCTATCAACGTCACGCGCCGCATTCTGGTTCCCGCCCGTGAGGACGGTTTGTGTGAAACCCACAGCTTTCATTATGCCTCCCACGATGGTCTGACGCTGATCAACCGCCGCTCCATCACCGGCGAGAGCGATTTTTCCTCCGGCGGCATCGAAGAACGCCTCAGCCCCGACAACGGCAGAACCTGGGGCGCATGGAAAAGCGTCTACAGCAAGTATCTGGACACGGTCGGCGAGGACGAGATTGAATACATCGGCCGTGCCGACACCTGGAATCCCGTGCACCGGCACTATGTGGGCTGCTACTTCTCCCGTTTCTTCTGGGGCGGTCACAAGGCAGCTTATGAAAAACTCTGGTCGAGCTCTGAAAAGGTGCTCTTTGACCATCAGTACCTGATCACCCGCCGTGAGGGAGAGGAAGAACCTTTCCTGCAGCAGCTGGTCAAATACGAGGACGGCGCAGAGTTTGACCGGAACAATCCCCGGAACATGGACTTTCTCGACCGCAATCGCGGCTTTCTCAACGCGCCCTGGGTCGCTTCCAACGGCGACGTGCTCATGCCGGTGGGGCTTCCCATGTCCACTGCCTGCCAAATGGCGGGGCTGGATGTCAGCCGCGTATTCCCCTCCTGCCCGGACACCATGCGCGGCGTACTGATCCTGCGCGCTGTCTGGAACGGCGAACGCTACGATATGCACTTCTCCGAGCCCATCGTTATCTCCGATCTCAAATCCTCCCGTGGCTTTGACGAGCCGATTGTCACCGAGCTTTCCTCCGGACGCATCCTGCTGGTCGCCCGTGGCTCCAACGTCCGCTTTCCGGCCTGGAATACCCGCATCGAGCCCGGCACACCCGGCTTCAAGTGGCATGCCTGGTCCGACGACGGCGGACGCACCTTCACCGAGGCCATGCCCTGGCATTTTGACACCGGAGAGGTGGTCTACTCCTCCGCCACCATCTCCCAGTTCATCCGCGACTTCCGTACAGGCCGGCTCTACTGGGTCGGCAATGTCACCGGCCCCAAGGTGGACGGCAACTTTCCCCGCTGGCCGCTGCACATCGCGCAGGTGGACGACGAGCGCGGTTGCCTGCTGCGCGATACCCTGACCGTGATCGACACCCGCCGGGATGATGAGCCGGATAAGCTCCAGCTTTCCAATTTCGGCCTCTATCAGGATCGCGAAACCGGCGATTTCCGTGTCACCCTGTCAAAGCTCGGGCAATTCGGGCAGGAGCAGGTCTTTAAAAGCGACTGCATGGAGTATCTGATCAGCATCGACTGATTATTTTCCTTCTCGCCGGTATTTTTCGACGCAAAAAGGCCCCTTACGGTATCTTTTGTACCGTAAGGGGCCTCTTTCATTCGTTAAAGACTGATTCCCTCGCTGTCCGCAACGACCACCGCCTCGGCATCGCCGAAGGGCGTGCACTGCAGGCCCCGGGCCACGACATTCTTACAGCCGGTGATCTCCACCGCCGGCCAGTTGGGAGAACTGTACCTTGCCACGGGTGTGGGCGGGAATGCATACGTCTCCTTGCTTTGATTGATCTCATCGATATCGTCGATATGCGCCTCGCCCCAGCGGATATGCACGTCGGTCATGTACAGATTATCGGCGTGCTTGATCTGCAGGAAGTAGGGGAAATAGTGCGACAGCCAATAGGCGGGCAGTCCGCCCCGCTGCGTGATTCCCATCTCCTCATGGGTCGGGACGTCAACACCGTTGCCAAAGACCTTGGTTTTGGGGCAGACCTCGATGTCGATATCGGTGAGCTTGACGTTGGTGATCGCGCCGGGGACATTGGAATAGATGTAACCCGCGCCGTTGGATACAAAGTTCCAGTGGGCAAAGCTTACCGCATCCACCCGTGCGCTGTGGGCGGTGATGCCAAAGACCGTTCCCAGACGGTCGATGCGTCCGGAGGCGTTGGTAACGTTGACCCGCTCGACGGTACCTTCATCGGCGTTGATGTAGACAAAGGCGGAGGCATCCTCCACGACGCAGTTGAGGATGTTGATATCCGACACCCGTCCGCCGCTGACCAGCTGACGCTTGAGGGGATGATCGGCAAGGCAGGTGAAGATGCGGAAGCAGTTGTTGCGGCTGTTGAAGATGCAGTTTGAGACGTTAAAGCGCGCCGAGGGGGTAAGATCGTTTGCATCGATGGCGATGCAGTCGTCGCCGCAGCGCAGGATGCAGTCGGAGATCCTGACGTCGCAGCAGGAGGAGAAGTGGAAACCGTCGGCATTGTCCGCGCCTACGTAGTTATCCACGGTGATATTGCGGAAGGAAAGGTCTGTGCTGCTGCGGCTTTGGATGGTGTACATGGAGGCGTCCCTGATAAACACGTCCTCGATGATGACATGGCTGCAGTGCTCCAGAAAAATCACCGTCGGACGGGGGAAGTAGACGCCGCTGCGGTCGGGGCTGTAAATCACCGTCAGGTCGCTGACATAATCCCGCCACGCCGGTATCTTGCCCGGGATATGCTCGCGGGGAATCAGCAGCTTTTTATAATTGCCGTCCAGGGTTCCCTGTCCGGTGATGCGGATATTGCGGGCATTACAGGCATACAGCAGAGAAAAGCCATCCTTGCGGGTATCCGGGATATCGCCGCCCATTTTGCGGGCCGTGTTGTAAAGGGAGTTTTCATAGCCCGGCGTCTTTACATAATCAGTGAGCATATCAGGCGAGGTCACAAGGGTAGCGCCGCCTGCGATGTCGAGGGTGATGTTATCCTTCAGAATCAGCTTTCCGGTCAGATAAGTACCCGCGGGAACATACACGGTGCCGCCGCCGTCTGCAGCGCACAGGTCAATGGCTTTCTGCAGGGCTGCGGTATCCTTCGTCACGCCGTCACCCACGGCGCCCATGTCACGCACGTTAATGCAATACATATGCTCTCTCCTTTATGCCCTTTACAGCTTCTCCGATCGCTTGCCGAATACCGAGAACGACACCACAGCAGGCGTCAGTCCTTCGCCCCAGCCGGTGATGGTCAGGCGCACAACCTTGACGGTCTTCATCGGGAAGGTACGGTAGGCGATATTTTCCTCAATCTCATTGCCGCGCTCGTCCAGCAGCACCTCAAAGGGGCCGTCCGGTGACTGGGCACCTTCCAGCAGATACTGTACCGGAGCCGGTATGACACCTGCGTCGTAGTCCAGTCCCACCTCGCGCCAGATCAGACGCACCGCTTCCACTTCATAGGGCGCCGACAGGTCAACCAGCAGCCAGGGTTCACGGTCATCCTTCTTCGGCTGCCACCAGGTCAGCAGGCTCTCGTCCAGTGCGTACAGCGACCTGCGCTCGGGTTCGGAGCTGGACGCACGATGACGGGAACGCTGGTTGAACGTCAGCGGTGCCAGCCCCGTGTCCGGTTCGCCCCGCAGCGCCTCGGGGGTACCGGGGCCATACTGGGGCGTATCGGTGACTTTTTTGCAGTAAAGCAGGCCGTTTTCATCCACATACACCGGATCCATGCCGATGCGCCGCTCAAAGCAGTGGGCGTAGCCCAGCGTTGTGGTGTAGAATGCCCAGAGGGAATCATTCGGTCCTTCGACGACGCAGCCATGCCCCGCGCCGCTGACCAGTCCATGGCGGCTTTCGGTGAGAGGGTTGTTGGGCTGGTAGACAAAGCCCTCGAGAGGACCCTTGTCGGAATAGTACACGCCCATGGCGTAGCTTGCAAACTGAGTGCCGGAGCCGGAATAGATCAGATAATACCGGCCGTGATATTTAATCATCCACTGGCCCTCCGTCCAGCCCAGACCCTTGTCCTGATTGCGCTGACCGAAGCACTCCCATTCATGCGCCGGATCAAAGCGCTGCAGCTCCACCGGTTCCATGGTCAGCTTTCTGGGATCCTCCCGGTCAAGCCGCGCACCCACGGTACGGGTGAAGAAGCCTGCGTCATTGTCCGTTTTCACGATATCGCACCAGTAGAGATAAAGCTCGCCGTCATCGTCGCAGAACAGCGCAGGATCCGGCACCGTGAATGTGGTGCCGTCAGGCATAATGAAGTCGCCCAGAAGTTTAAAGGGGCCTGTGGGAGAGGTACTCACGTAGAGCGGTCTTGAGTGGCCGGTCATGAAGATTTCATGCCCGCGCACGGCCATAGCGGGGCTGTAGAACATATCCGGCGGGTCCATGGGGACGTATTTCCAGGTCACAAAGTCCTCGGAAACCCAACCGATACCGTAACTGGGGTAAAGATACCATTTTCCCTCGTAATAGAGCACACTGGGATCCGAAATAGAGCGGTAATCCTCCACTTCTTCACCGGTAAATTTCATCGAACCGGGAAAATCCGCGCCGCGGGGACAGTCGGGCATCGACATGGGATTACAATAAGTACGGGTATCGATCAGTGCCATACAAATCACCTCAATAGCAGATTGTGAGTGCAGTATACCATGTTTTTTTGCTGTCCGCAACAGGCTTTTGCCTTTTTTCCTTTGTGAACTTCCCACATTGACATTCAGGCTGTCTTTTGATAGAATATACCCGTTCATCGGAGGATGCCCGCTCAGAGGAAGCGGTCAGGCCGGATAAGATGGCAAGGTGAGATACCTGCTGTTTTATCCGCTTTTTTTATGCAGAAAGGAAGATTTCAATTGGATCAGCGCACACAGTTCACCTCAGGTCCCATCATCCCCAAGCTCATCGGCTTTGCTCTGCCGGTACTGCTTGCCCTGTGCCTGCAGTCCCTCTACGGCGCGGTTGATCTGCTCATCGTCGGCCAGTTCAACACCGAGGCCGACGTTTCCGCCGTCGCCACCGGCAGCCAGATGATGCACATGGTCACCGTCGTGCTCACCGGTCTTGCCATGGGTACCACCGTCATGCTCGGACAGGCCATCGGCAACGGCCGCCGGGATCAGGCAGGCTCCATCATCGGCAGCTCCATCTGCCTCTTTGCCGTGCTGGCGCTGGCGCTCACCGGTGTCATGATCGCCGCCGCCCGCCCCTTCGCCTCCCTCATGCACGCGCCGCCCGAGGCTTTTGAGAAAACCGTGCAGTATGTGCAGATCTGCTCCGCCGGTACAATCTTCATCATCGCCTACAACGTGCTCGGCAGCGTATTTCGCGGCATCGGCGATTCCCGTACGCCGCTTCTGTCTGTGCTCTTTGCCAGCATCTTCAATATCGTCGGCGACCTGCTCTTCGTCGCGGTCTTTGATATGGCCACCGCCGGCGCCGCCCTCGCCACCGTCCTTGCCCAGGCATTCAGCGTCATCCTCTGCATCTTCATCGTACGCAGACGCGCGCTCCCCTTCGACCTCACCCGGAAACATCTGCGCTTTGATCGGGTACTCACCGCCCAGGTCGTGCGCACAGGTCTTCCCATCGCGCTGCAGGACGGACTGGTGAACGTCTCCTTCCTCGCCATCGGCGCCATCGTCAACAGCCTCGGCGTCATTGCCTCGGCCGGTGTGGGCGTTGCCGAGAAAATCTGCGCCTTTATCATGCTGGTACCCTCGGCATTTTCCCAGTCACTCTCGGCCTTCGTCGCCCAGAACATCGGCGCAGGGCTTCCAAAGCGTGCCCGCCGGGCGACCTTCTACGGCATGATGGCCTCCCTCGCCGTCGGCGTTATCATGGCCTACGTATCCTTCTTCCACGGTGATGCGCTCGCCCGTATCTTCGCCAATCAGTCCGAGGTCGTCTATGCCGCGGCGGATTATCTGAAATCCTACGCCATCGATACGATGCTGGTATCGTTCCTGTTCTGCTTCATCGGCTATTTCAGCGGCTGCGGAAAGACCACCTTCGTCATGATCCAGGGTATCGCCGGTGCCTTTGGTGTGCGTGTGCCGGTGTCCTTCTTCATGAGCCGCATTGCCGGCGTATCGCTGTTTCAGATCGGTCTTGCAACTCCTGCCTCCACGGTGGTGCAGATCATCCTCTGCGTCAGCTATCTGGCAATTCTCCTGCGAAAGGAAAAAAAGGCTTCCATCAGCGCCTGATCCTTACCCCATGTGCAATCATTCAGATGTGTCCGTTCAACAAATAAACAGCAAGCAGCGGGAACTGACCGGTTATTGCGGTCAGTTCCCGCTGCTTTCAGGGACAGTTTAACCTGCGTTTGGCTCCGTCTCCCTGCGCTTGATCTCCCGGACGACACGAAGCAAAAGGAAAATGCCGAGTATGGCTGCAAGCAGATTGACACCGGCAAAGTTGAGCCATATTCCGTCAAGTCCCAGATTCCACAGGACAGCCAGAAGGACAACCGGAAATACCAGTGCTACGGCAACGGACATAATGGTGGCAAGAGCCGGCTTTTCGATGGCACTGAGGAAACTCTGGGTAGTCACTGCAAACCAGCGGAACAGATAGGCAAAGCAGAAGAGACGGATGGCATGCGTGGATTCCTGCAGCAGCAGCATATCCTCCGCATTGGCAAACCATCCAGCAATTGTACCCGGGAAAAAGTACAGAAACGAGGTCGATACAAGACCGATGACAGCGGTTCCTGCATAGGCACATTTCGCAATCTTTTTGACGCGATCATAGAGCTGCGCACCCCAGTTATAGCCAATCGCCGGTGCAAGGGAGTCGCTGATACCATACAGCAGCGGCCAGCAGAGATCGCTTGCATACATCAGCACGGCGTATACCGCAACGGCAGTCGTGCCGCCGCCTTCGCCGAAGGCCTCAACGCCAATCGCCATCAGGGAAATATTCATCAGTATTGAGGTCACACGCCCGGCGACGTTACTGAGGAATACGGGAGAGCCGCATGCCGCAATCTCCCTGAACATCGCAGCGTGAAATTCCGGCTTTGCAAACCGCAGCAGGGTCTTGCGGCATAAAAACGGGATCATCGCGATGATGGAACAAAGGCACATTGCAATTGAGGTTGCAAGCGCTGAGCCCACAACATCCATTTTGAAGACCAGCAGAAACAGCGTCAGAAAGCCAAGCGTCGCGGCGTTGCAGAAAATATTGATCGCCATGCTTGTTTTTACATAGCCGCTGATGCGCAGATAGTTGTCCATCGCAAAAAAGATCGTGGTAAGCGGGCTGCAAAGAGCATAGGTGCGAAGATACCGCATGGACGTATCGAGTAAGGCATCATCCGCGCCCATCATACGGCACAGCGGCTCTGCTGCAAGGAACATGATGATCCCCATCAAAACCGAGGATATGAAGATCATGATGACAGAGCAGGAAAAGACATTGTTCGCGGTTTTATGATCCTTTTTGCCCAGGGCGATGGAAATCGGCACAGATGCACCGACGCCAATCAGATCTGCCAGCGAAAAGTTGATCATGACAAGCGGCATTGCGATGTTGACCGCTGCAAAGGCTCCTTCTCCCAGCTTTTGTCCGATGAAGATACCTTCGATGATGCTGTAAATCGACATGGCGAACATACTGACCATGCCTGGCAATGCAACGATGAAAAACAGCTTCCATGGTTTCATCGCTGCATACATTTTTTCTGTGTCACGCTTCATTTATCCATTTCCTCCGGGGATTACTTCTTCACTGCCGCATTTACGGCTGATGATATCCGTCACGTTTCTCAGAACTGTTTGATTTTCGCTTTGATATCTGTCAAAAACCGTTCATTGAGTTCCAGGTACTTCTGCACGTCCTCTTCAGGCCATGCGGCGAAAACCTCATCCTCCGCCCGCATCAGCCGCTGTACCGTTTTTTCGGCAAGTGCTTCTCCCTTTTCGGTTAGAACGGCTTTTTTCGTCTTTGGCGTCGCTGCGACCAGTTTGAGCAGTCCCTGCTTCTCCATATTTCTGATGGCTGAGCTGATCGTCTGCTTGCTGATACCCGTTATCTTTACAATCTCGCTCAAAGGGCAGTTATCTCCCAAAAAACAGATTGTGTAAAGAATAAACTGCGTGCTGTCCGCAAGTCCGAATTTGAGTGCGGCTTCGTGATAAGCCGCTTCGATCTCACCCTGCAGATGATTGCAGCGTTTCATATTCTGTGAAAGCGTATGCTTCATAACGTCCCCTCCTCTTAGTCCGAAATCATACCATTGCATTATAGTACGAAATCGTACCTTTGTCAAGGGTTCCATAGAGCAACCGCTCTCTTTCCCCCGTGTACAGGCTTCGGAATGCACACGGAGCTTTTCACACACCGCTGCTTGTTCAACCGTCGGTTGAAAACTCCTCCGGTATTCGAGCAGCGCGTTATTGTACCATCGTCCCCGGGCTGTTATAATGAATCTATCAAAGGCAGGAGGCGTATGTCATGAGTCATCATATCGGTACCTTTATCGTCCAGAAACGCCGTGAACTGGGACTAACCCAGCAAAATCTCGCCGACAGTCTGGGCGTATCCTTTCAGGCGGTGAGCAAGTGGGAAACGGGAGCCGCCTCACCGGATATCTCGCTGCTGCCCGGGATTGCCCGCGTCCTGCAGACCTCCGTGGATGCGCTGCTGGGCTATGCCAGCGCCGCGCCGGGAAGCTATGACCAGCGCTACGCCGACCGGGGTTTCTACTGGGGACTCAAGCCAAACGACCTGTGCTATGCGCTCATGAAGCTGCGCCCGCCGACAGAGCCTCTGCGGGTTCTGGACATCGGCTGCGGCGAGGGTAAGGATGCGGTGTTTCTCGCCCGCAACGGATATCTCGTCTCGGCATTTGATATCGCGGAATCGGGACTTGCCAAGGGCCGGGAGCTGGCCGGGCATTGCGGCGTGGATGTGGACTTTTTCCGTGCCGACATTCAGGTGTTTCTCCCGGTTCAGGAGTTTGACATCATCTTCTCAAGCGGCGTGCTGCATTATCTGATGCCGGAACGGCGCGGGCGCTTCTTTGAGCGGCTGAAAGCCTGCACCTCCCCCGGCGGTATTCATGTGCTCAACGTCTTTGTTGCAAAGTCCTTTCTCCCCACTGCGCCCGATTATGACGATTTTGAGCGTCAGGTTCCCCCCTGGCATTCCGGCGAACTTGCCGGGTATTACCAGGACTGGTATTTCCACAAATGCGACGAGGTCATCTTCGACTGCGAAAGCGGAGGCATCCCCCATCGGCACTGCATGGATATCCTGATTGCCGAAAAACCGGACGAGAATGGGTATGCGGGCCCTCTGGCCGGGAGAAAATGATGAATAAAGGAGGATACGTCGATGAGCAACTGTGCAATTGTAGGCGTCAATTGGGGTGACGAGGGCAAGGGCCGCATGGTCGATCTGCTGACCCGGCAGTACGATATCGTCGTGCGCTATCAGGGCGGCGGCAATGCCGGTCACACCGTAATCAACGAACACGGGAAATTCGCCCTGCATCTGCTCCCGTCCGGTATTTTCCGATCCGGCGTCGTCAATATCCTCGGAAACGGTGTCGCCGTTGATCCTGAAAGTCTCCTGACGGAAATGCGTGATGTGACGTCGAAAGGTGTTGCCCTGACGCCCGACATGCTGAAAATCAGCGACCGGGCATCGCTGGTGCTGCCCTGGCATCGCAGAATGGACGAGCTGGAGGAGCAGCGGCTGGGAGACCGGCAATACGGCTCCACCAAACAGGGCATCGCGCCGTTTTACGCGGACAAATACCGCAAGAAAACCATTATGGCGGGGGAACTGCTCTATCCCGAACAGCTCAAAAAGAGGCTTTGCGACCTGCTGGAGTGGGCAAACCTCACGCTGAGCGGCGTATACGGCGCCGAGTGCTATACGATGCCGATGCTGGATGCGTGGCTCAAGGACTTTTGCGAACCCATCAAGCCCTATATCTGCGATACGGGAGCTTTCCTACATGACGCGCAGGCGGCAGGCAAAAGTATCCTCTTTGAGGCGCAGCTGGGCTCCCTCCGCGATCTGGACTTCGGCATTTATCCCTACACCACCTCTTCAAACACCCTGGCAGCCTTTGCATCTGTGGGGTCCGGACTTCCCGGTGCGCGGATTGACGAGGTGATCGGCGTTGCCAAAGCCTACTCCACCTGCGTCGGTGAAGGGCCGTTTGTCTGTGAGCTGTTCGGCGAGGAAGCGGAAACCCTGCGCCGCATCGGGGCCGAGTACGGCGCTAAGACCGGCAGACCCCGCCGTGTCGGCCCGCTGGATCTCGTCGCCACCCGATACGGCGTGCAGCTGCAGGCGGCCACTGCCCTTGCGCTGACAAAGCTGGACGTGCTCAGCTATCTGGATCGCATCCCGGTCTGCACGCATTACCGGGTAAACGGCGTCCTGACAGACCGCTTCCCCTTCCCCGCAGCTCTTGCCGACGCAGAGCCCGTGATCGAATACCTGGACGGCTGGAAGTGCGACATTTCCGGCGTCCGTGCCTGGGAGGATCTGCCCGCAGCAGCCAGAGAATACGTCAGCTTCATCCAGTCCCGGCTGGACTGCCCCATCCGCTATGTTTCCGTCGGCCCGGAACGTGACAGCATTATCATCCGCGATTGATCCCGCTCCCCGTGCGCATTCTCATGCATGCGTACGGGGATTTTTTCATCCCCGCACTTGTCCTCCCACGCTCACACGTGGTATACTGAAGATATAACAATATGCTTCAACGCATTTCAGGAGGCATTTTCCATGAACAGGAACTGGTACTGGATCGAACTCATCGGCTTTGACCGTGAACTCCCCGATAAAGGCGTGGGGGAATTCTTGCGCCGTACGGAAAACCGCGTCACCGGCGTATCGCTGCTGCTCTACGACAACGACTTCGTCTGCGCCTTCGACGGTTACGCGCCCGAAAAGCGTCTCCCGCCGTCCACCTGCTCCTACGCGGGGCATCTCTACAATGAGGAACGCCGCCGTCAGGACTGGACGTATGCCGACCTGCGCGCACTGGTGGATGAATTTCACCGCCACGATATCCCCGTCATCTTCGCGGTCTTTGATCTGCTTTCCTATCGCGATCCCGAGACCGGTATCGTATCCATCGGCCCGTTTTCGGCTGCCCATCCAGAGATTCGTGCGTATTCCAGCGTCGCAGGACGCTCCTGCGGCTACAATAACATGCTCAAAACCCTCTCCGACGGCCGTCTCTTCGAGGATCATTTCATCCCCCAAACCCTTGCCGTGGCCCAGGCCTTTGGCTTTGACGGCTTCCACGCCGCCGACGGCATCTCCAGTTACCGTACGACCCTGCAGGAGGGTGATTACTCCGACGATATCGTGAACCAGTTCCTCGCCGCCACCGGGATCACGCTGCCCCGCAGCATTGCCGGTGCCTGCGACCATGACCCCGCGCTTCATCAGCGCCGTTACCGCTACATTTTTGAAAAGCTGCGCTATCCCTTCACCTGCTTCATGGCCGAGCGCTATGCCCGGTTCTTCAATAAGCTTGCCGGGGCATTCCACGCCGCCGGCAAGTTCATCCTCTTCAACAACGCCTGGACCCGCAATCCCGCCGAATCCTTCTTTCGTTACGGCATCGATTACACCCTCTTTGATGACAAGGGTGTGTACGGCATGATGTTTGAGGACGTGAGCACCACGATGGTGCTCATGGGCGAGCTTCATCGCGGCGGCTTCGGCGCGGACGAAGCCACCCGCCGCCAGTACCCCTATGAGTTCATGCTGGCTGCGATGGAGCTGCGCCTCGCCTGTCCCGACCGTTGTTTCTTCAATCTCTCCCCGGTCAAGGACACCATGGAACAGTGGGATCTCATCGGCAACTGCCCCAATGAGCTCGCCGCCGGGCTTACCCGCCGCACCAATGCCTTTATCTACCGTGACGGCGCCTTTTCCCGCGTCTCCGACGGCGGCGTATACTGCCTCTCCGACGGTATCGACAAGCATCACTGGGACTTCCTGCTGAATACGCAGGAAAAGGTCAGCTGCGATGCGATCACCGGCCATTTCGGCTTCACAGCGGTGTATAACCCCGACTTCCGCGGCGAGATGCGCCGCTTCATCGACGACCGCTATCCCACAAGCGATGCATACTATGCAAAGCTCCTTGCCCACAAGTTCCCCATCTGCGCCATGTGCCGCCCGGAGGACGCCGCGTCCTGTCCCACGCCGCTGCTCCTTGCCAATCCCGCAGGATTTACGCCCGACACCCTTGCATCACTCCTGTCCATCCGTGACCGTGTGCTGTTCGTGGTCGGCTGCGACGACACGCAGCCTGACCCCTGCGCCGCCGTCCGCTCGGACGGCACCGTGATCCGCGAGGGAGGCTTCTTCTGCCGTGTCTACAACGCGCCCGACCGGGAAAATGTCACGCTGCGCTCCTCCTACGGCAAACGCCGCCGCATCTACGATGAACACAATGCGCTGTGGACACAGGAACTCTTCCGCATCCTCCCCTCCGACGGTTTCTGGCACGCGGCCGCGGCAGCCGCGAATGACTGCCTCGGTCTGCGCACGGACTGCCCCCGCGACTGCACGCTGTTCCTGCTCAAAACCGGCGAAAACCGCGCCCGGGTACTGCTTTTCAACAACGAAGCCTGCTTCGGACGCGCGTTTCTCACCCTGCCGTTTCGCGTGACCGCCGCCCGGTATCTGACCCGTCCTGAATGGTTCCGCACATATTTCGACGATCACACGCAGGTGGTGGATATGCAGAACCGCAGCTGCGAGATCCTGGAGCTCGAATATGAGCCCTGATTTTTAAGTCCTCCGCTCAAACATGACATACAGTTGTCCGGTTTGGGATGGTATACTGTCCCCAGCATCCAAAACACATTGCAAGGAGGACTTTTCATGGAGAAGATTTCCCGCCGCGGCTCCAACAATTTCTGCCCGCAGGCGCTCTACCTCTACGGTACCTGCAAGGAGGACGGCAGCGCCAATTACGGGCTGTTCTGCTGGTGCACCTACTGCCATACCGATCGCTTTCAGTTCGTCGCCTGCATCGGCGAGGACAAGCTCACCCGCGACCGCATCCGGGAGACCGGCGTGTTTTCGGCTACCATCGTCACAGAAAAGCTGCTGCCTGCCGCCGACTACTGCGGCACCCACAGCGGACGTGAGGTAATCAAAGAGCGTGTGATCCCCAGTGAAAAAGGCGCGGTTCTCGACGTGCCGGTACCGGTGGATGGTATGTGGACGTTCGAGCTGAAGGTACGTCAGACACTGCATATCGACGAGGCACCTGAAAGCGATATCTACATCTGTGACATCGTCAACGTCCGTGCGGCGGCGGTTCTGGAGGATGAAAAGCTGAGCCTTGAAGAAAAGCTCGCAATGGTGAAACCCGTCATGACCACCGCACAGAATTTTTTCTCCGTGGGTACAACCTCTCTTGGCAGCTGGGGCCAGCCCGGAAGTACGCTTTGACAAACAAAACGCCGGAAAGCATGAGCTTTCCGGCGTTTCTTGTGTGTTTACTTTTTACCAGCGCTTCATATTGCGCTGATGTTTCTCCATCGTACTCTAAGATACCGCCGCCTCTGAGAGTCAACTTCAGCAGAAAGGAATCCAAACCTTCTCTTTTGGTGAAGTAATTCGGTCCAGATCTGAATTCTCCGATTTCCTGCACATAGATAAAGTTTGACTTCACGGCTGAATGTGTTGAAACAATCTTCCATTGGGATCGAAAGTCCATATCAATCTTGTATTGCAGTGTTTCCGGCATGAAGATACATCCTCTCTATATTGTGTGCCGCAAATATCCTCAAATCACACCTTGCAAAACATCCCCAGCCGTTACTTCTGCGATTTGCAATCCTTTGGAATGGCTTGCAATCAAATACCGGTCAAAGCCGCTATCTGTGCAGGATCCAGGCGTCCATCGGATTCAATGCGGATATCGACGGTAACAACACCACCGGCAGCATGATAGCGATCAATAAAATCCTTCATATAGGCATGATCTCTGCGCGCACCGGGCTTTGCCCAGCGAGCTCCTGCCCAGTCTCCGGCATTTTCGATGCCCAGCGGTGCCAACATATGGCTCTGTGCACCATCCACAAATCGACTTTTGGGGATCGTTTCAAAATCCAATGCCTCTCCGCAGAGGAACTCTTCTTTTTCATACCACTTGCTGATGGCGGCTTCGCCTGTACCGTTATTAAAAGCGGTAATGGCATCCGGGTTGCCTGCTTTTACAGCATCATAATACAGGGCCATCTTTTCATTATGATAGCCAAAATAGTTATACATTCCATCCAGCCACCAGCCTTTTACCTTGCTGCCGTACCGAATGCTGTATTCCCGCAATACATCAGCCCATTTCCGGACAAATTCGTCCGTCAGCAGTTCTCCGTTACAGGTTTGTTTTTCATACTGGATTCCCATTTTTTCGCCGTATTGCCGCTCCAAATGAGGACCATCTCCGGTATAATACAGATACAGGTCGATACCATAGGGCTCCAGCGCCTCGTATAAATCCAAAACCAGATCACGTTCAGCACAGATTTCTCCGGGTTTGGCGCCAAAAAGGCTGTCATATGTGGCATTTGGAGCAAGCAGAAAGCGTGTTCCCTGCATAATCGTGATAAAATAATATCCGGCACCCATTTCATGAAGGGTTTTTGCCAGCTGATGTACATCAAAAGAATTTACGCAGGCATTCCATTCTTCCGAGGTGGTGCAGCCATATATACCGGAAAGATAGTGTGTAAAAACGCCCCAGCGCTTTTCATAAAAACGATCGACTGCTCTCATATTGATCTTCCTTTCCATGCGATGTAAGATTTTGAATTTATTATACATGAAAATTGTGAATAAATCTATTGTTTCTAAAGAGGGCAAAAAAAAAAGCGGTATCCGAATCACAGCAGACTCGGATACCGCTTCTGGCAGTTTAGTCAAGCGGCTTATATTCAGTAACCGCTTTAAGATACGCTTCGGGATCGCCGTTGAGTATAAGCTCGGCGTATGCCACCGGGTCATTGTAGATCAGATAGTCCAGCTCTGAACGCTGATATATATTGTCGGCAATTTCATTTTCCACGGCAATGGTGTCAATGGCGATCATGCTACCATCAGTGAATTTCAGTTCCACACAGCAGTTGTCCATATTGTAAGCGCAAGTGAGTAATGTCCTCATAGTAAACCTCCGTTATGTTCGATTATTAGATAGCAAAAGCCCGTCTGACTTCCTGTTAGAAATCAGACGGGCTTTCCGTATGCACCCCGGTACCGTCAGCTAACAGTTGATAAGTGAATTAGTTCCTTATCACTGTTTAGCCAAAGCTTACCGGCGTTTCTTTTGTGTTCACTTTTTACCAGCGCTTCATATTGCGCTGATGTTTCTCCCGGTACGTCTTTTCCAGTTCTTCCGGGGCAATATCAAAGCAAAGCATAATGTCGTTAAAGTACATCAGCACATCGCAGAGCTCCTCCACGAAATGCGCGCGCACTTCGGTATCCTCCATGATGGCCTGTTCGCCCTTTTTCTTGATGATATCGCCCACTTCTGCCATCTCGCCGTACATCCACAGCAGCTGATTGCGCGCGATTTTCGGAGACAGTCCGCCCCACTTTTCCCGGTACTTTTCCTGCAGCTCCCGCTGCATCCCAAGCATTTCTGCAAACGTAAAGTCCGCCATGTTCTCAATCCTCTCTACAGGTTTTCTTACTTTCCAAGCAGTCTCAGTGCATTTTCCCGGCAGATATTCCGATAGGCCGCCGTGCTGATATTGCCCGAACGGTAGCCCGCGTCCAGAAATTTGCAGAGCGCAGGCGCGGTTTTCGCAATGGACGTCTGGGAGCTGATATCGGTGGCGAAGAAAATCCGCTCGTGAAACTCGTCAATGAACCGGAATGCATACTCCGGATCCCGTGTAAAGGCGTTGAGGCCGGAGTTTGCCGAGATATCGCAGAGCAGATTCGGGTACTTCCGCATGAGCTGCGCCACGCGGCCCTCCCGGGTGATCCTGCCTTTGGGATACCGGTTGCGGTTTTCCTCAGTGACATCCGTGCCCATCTCCGACCAGAAGGTCATGGCATGACCCAGAAGTCTGAGCTCGGGAAATGCCTGCAGGACGCGTTCAAGCCTCGGCAGTCCCAGATCATCCGCCACGCCGCAGCCCTCTCCCAGCTTGCCGAAGTGAATCGTCACGGGCATGCCGCACTTTTCGCAGTGACCCAGCAGATTCATCATCCGCGGATCGTCGATGTACATGTTTGCCTGCAGTTCACCCACGCCCACGGCACCGCGCTCCCGGTAGAAATCCAGATAATAGGACAGATTGTCCCCCGGCGAGTTTGTCGCCATGCGGGGATCCAGTCCGCAGAACCACCAACCGATCGTTTCGGGATACTGCGCTGCCAGAAGTTGCGCATCCCGCGAGGTAATCGGATCGTGCATGCGTTCCGGAGCATAGCGGGACATTTCCACGCCTTTTTCGATGCCCAGCCCGTCATAAGCTGCCCGCAGTTCCTTCGGCGTCGGCCATGTACCGCCGCGCAGCCGTTCGGGACCTCCTGCGAAGTGGGCATGCACGTGCAGATCGATCTTTTTGATCTCCATATCCATCACGGCTCCTTTCATCACGCAATTCCGTGCCGATAGAGCAGATAAGTGCCGAATTTCAGGACAATCGCGGTCAGGAGCACGCTCAGCGACAGATAAAAGGCCGGCATATTGAACAGGGCCGCCGTGTCAGTCGTGATCAGCAGAATAATCAGCATGATATCCATCACAACACCGCCGCTTTTGTCGTGCAGCCAGCGATTGCGCTCGTCCAGTTCTCTGAGATGCAGCTCCCTCATGCGCTGCGGATCCAGAAGCAGCTTTTTATTCTTATGGATGCGTACACCGGCGTAGATCATGCCGCCCCAGGTGATAAACTGGCTGACATTACGCGCCATCCGGGTCATCATCCGGGAATCCCCGCCGCCCAATACCGAAACCACAACAATGTAGGCAATCATCAGCACGATCACCGTCCACCATCCGCGTATACGCCAGCGGATTTTGTCCGAGTACGACAGCTTCTTACAGTTTTTCATACGCCCGATCCTCGCTTTCCATATTTTCCTGCAGACAGCACAGTTCTTCCACGCTCACGTCAAACTCTTTTGCGATCCGGTAGGCCAGCATCAGCGACGGGCTGTACTGTTCCTTTTCAATGGAAATAATCGTACGTGCCGATACATGCACCATCTCCGCCAGCTGCTGCTGGGTAAGGTTTGCTGCCAGCCGCAGCTCTTTTACCCGCGTTTTCATGGTATCACCCCAAATATGAAGGTTGCTTCATGTGAAGCCAACTTCATAATAGCATAGCTTCCCGTCAATGTCAAGCCCGAATGTGAAGTTTCCTTCAGTTTTTGGATTTTCCGGTTTGCCGTTTCAGTATATCACCCCGTGCCCGCGTTCACAATGATCGCATGGTTTACGGTACTCAACCCGCGGTTGAACATAAAAAAGCCCTTCCGGTCGGGAAGGGCTTTTGAGCACTTATTTGCGCACCAGTTCCACAGGATAGCGGATAACGTCGGTGCCGTTGTGGTTATTGAGGAAGGAGAAGCTGTTGGAGGTGAGCACGCAGGGCTGGCTCACGGTATCGTCGGGAACGATTGCGTTGTAATGATTGCCCCAGGGCATACCGTCCTTGTAAACGATCTCCGGCTTGGACCAGTGGATGAGATCCTTTGAGGTAGCGATCTGCACCACTTTGCGTCCGGCGTCCAGACCGGGAATCTCGTCGTTTTTGGCAGCCATAATCGGCTTGCTGGTCATGATGAAGATACCTTCCGGCTCACTGTAGACAACGCGGGGATGCCAGGCATCCTCCAGAATCATGGTTTCCTTACCTAAATTGCCGGCTTCACAGAAGGCACCGTCGTAGTACTTGACAAAATCGCCCATGGAACCGTCGGTGCGCTTTCTGCAGCGGGCTACGTAAGCGTCGCATCTGAGATCTGCCTTCTGAAAGGTGTCCTGCGAAATATCCTTGGTCAGGATATCGTAGAATACGTAGATATAATCGCCATCCGGCTCGATGTACATACAGAAGTCACCGCTGCCAAAGCGGATGATATCGCCCTGCTGCCCCAGTGCATTGCCGGCGCCGGGATTGTATCTGGAAGTAAAGGCGACTTCTTCTCCGGTGAGAACCCAACGATCAAAGGTCCAGGTCTTGCCCTCGTCGTCGGAGTGCATCAGACCGATGTGGCGGAAGTCAGAGTCAAACTTCGGAGTCTCGCAGAGTCCATAGGCATCGTAGGCCGTACCCTTACCCCGCCAGCCGGTCTCGTTGTGGAACCAGCAGAAGAAGCGGTGGGTATTGGGGCAGATGTACAGGCCGAAGGGCCAGATGCTGCCGCGGGGCAGGATGCCTTCCGGATAACGGATGCCGTTGTATGCATATTCCGCGTGACCGGTACAAAAATTGAGTCCGATCGGCCACATTTCTTTCATATCATCCAGGCAGGTACCCGCGAACATACCGATGTGACCCATATGGGAATGGCCGCTCATAGCCCAGAGTCTGCCATCCACGTCACGATACATCGGCGTAGTGCCGTCCTGGTAGATATCGTATTTGTTCATGAACGGAGTTTCCCGGCCTTCGCCGATTCGCAGCTCATACTTGTCGAAAAACTTTTCCATTTTGCTTTCTTCCTTTCTATTTCGCGGTCATATATGACCACCAAAGACACAAGTTTTACTCTTTATTTCCGCGCAGGCTCTCCAAAAGTTACCGCGTCCTCATTCGTATTGTTTGTACTGCGTCAGCGGCATTCAGTAAAGTTTTTTTCATGGCTTGCACTTTTGCTTTTTTATTATACTACAAATCCTTCAATAATCAACCTTTAAGCAATAATTAATTTTTCTTTACGTATATGTTTCTTTCTGCCACTCCTGTCAGGCAAATCGTTAAGACAATGGTTTCATGATACAGAATACAGAAAAACCCGCATTCTTACGAATGCGGGTTTTTCTTTGGCAGGGGCAGAAGGGATCGAACCCTCGGCACTCGGTTTTGGAGACCGATGCT
>SVMB01000149.1 GCA_015067675.1 Oscillospiraceae bacterium | reverse complement strand
GAGACCTACGCCATGCTGCGTGAGCCGGAGCACTGCGTTGCCAACGCCGCCCTGTATCTGGGCTCCGTCAACGACATCCTGGGCAGCCCGCTGCTCTGGAGCCTGGGCGGCAGCGCCCCGCAGGAGCTGGTCGATGCGGCCACTCCCACCTGGCAGGCTCTGTGCGATACCTTCAACGGCAAGTAATTTCAGCTGACGGATTAACATTCCGAAGCCAGAGGCCGCTGTGCTTTTGCACAGCGGCCTTTTCAAAACAATGAGCAAATGGGGGAGCGTGCATGCTTAAAAGGCTGACTGCATGGCTGCTGGCCATGGCGCTGCTGCTGACGGGAGTCTGCAGCTTTGCAAGGGAGGAAGAGATGGGCTACAAATCCGATTTTTCCGAGGGGCTTGACGAGTGGTATGCCCGCTCCATGGGCAATGCGAGTATTTCCGTGACAGAGGACAAGACGCTTTTGACCGTCGGCCGCACGGACAACTGGCATTCTCCGGGCCGCGATTTTCCGCTGCAGCCGGGTACGACGTATGAGCTGAGCGTCGAGGTCCGTCAGACGCAAAAGGACGAGGCGCGGTTCATGATTTCGGTGGCCCACACTGCGGGCGGCACGGAAAGCTATGAAAATCTGGCCTTTGCCAATGCCCAAAAGGGCGAGTGGACCACGCTGACCGGAACCTACATGGCCGGTCCCTATGACCGGTTTGTGCTCTATGTGGAGACGAGCAACGCTCCGGATATCGACTTTGAATTTCGCAATTTCGAGATGAGGGGACAGATGCAGGAGTCCATTGAGACGGCGGACATCCCGGCGCTCAAGGAAATCTATGCAGACCTGTTTGATTTTGGCACGGCGGTCACCTTCCGCGAGTCCACCAACAGGCAGATGATGAACTTCTACGCCAGCCAGTTCAACATCATGACCCCAGGCAACGAGATGAAGCCCGATTCGTTGCTGGACGTCACCACCAGCAAGATCAAGTCCATCAAGGATGATACGGCGGTCGCGGTGAAGTTCAATTCGGTCGTGCCGCTGCTGGAGTATGCCAAGAACAACGGCATCAAGGTGCACGGACATGTGCTGGTCTGGCACAATCAGACGCCCGAGGCGTTCTTCCATGAGCATTACAACACCAGTCTGCCGCTGGTCACCCGCGAAGTGATGCTGGCGCGTCTGGATAACTATGTCCGCGAGATCATGACCTATCTGGATAAGAAATATCCCGGCGTGGTCGTATCGTGGGATGTGGTCAACGAAGCCATCGACGACAACACCGGCAAGCTGCGTGATTCGATGTGGCTGAAGGTGGTCGGCGAGGATTTTGTGGCCCGCGCGTTTGAAATCGCCCGCAAGCACGCCCCTGAAGGCGTTGATCTGTACTACAACGACTACAATACCGCCATCATCGGCAAGCAGAACGGCATTTATGAGCTGGTTGAGGAGCTGATGGCGGAAGGCACAATCGACGGCTACGGCTTCCAAATGCATCATGATATCAAGTTCCCATCGGTTCAGCAGATTGAGGCGTCCGTCAAGCGGTTTGCAGATACGGGGCTCAAGCTGCGCGTGAGTGAATTGGATATCACGATTCCGGAGAACACCGAGGTATACCTCAAGCGTCAGGCGGAGATGTACGGCGAGATTATGAAGATTCTTATCGATTATGCAGACCAGATGGTCGCCGTGCAGGTATGGGGTGTGACGGACGATCTGAGCTGGCGCGCTTCGCAGTATCCGCTGCTGTTCGATGGTGAATCCCAGCCCAAGCCGGCGTTCTGGGCGGTGGCGGAAGCGGGATAACTGAGAATATGGATAAATAAAACCGGTCGTGGACTGTTCCACATAATGAGACGGCCCCTTTTACGTAAATGGTACTTCGGATATTGGACTGGAATTCTGATTTGAGTATGCTTGACAAAAATAGGTAGACAGATGTATACTATGCCTAGGTGATAAAGTGTATACCTAGGAGGGGTTCATATGCCGGTACAGGTTACGGATGCGGAAAGCAAGATTCTGATGCTTTTGTGGGAACAGTCTCCCATGACGATGACGCAGATCACGAATGCACTTAAGGATATAACAGGTTGGGACAAGCACGCGGTGATTAGCCTGCTCAAGAGGATGCTGAAAAAGGGAAGTATCCGAATGGATGATGTCAAGCCCGCGAAGCTGTATTATCCGTTGGTTTCAAGGGAAGAAGCTCAGCTCGACCAGACGCAGACCTTCCTTGGGAAAATTTTCGAGGGAAAGCCAGTGCGGATGATGAGCGCGATGGTACAGAGCGGGCAGTTATCAGTAGATGAGATCGACGAAATCATGCAGATGCTCTCAAAAGCCAGGGAGGAACTGACCAATGATGAGGACAATTGTTGATACGCTGATGGTGCAGTCCATAGCAGGCGGTTTGCTGATCGCATTTATGTTGCTTCTGAGGAAGCTGTGCGCGGAGAAGCACTGGTATAAGCTGACCTTTATCAATTACGGCGATGGCAGCGAAGATGCTGTACCGCCCGCGATTGATTATGTACTCGGCAGCAGACTGCTCAGAAAAGGCATGACCGGCGCTGATGTCCGGGCCATGCAGGAGCTTCTGATGCAGCTGGGGTATGAACTGCCCGAGCATGGCGCGGACGGTGATTTCGGTTCTGAAACGCTGAAGGCGCTTCTGCGGTTTCAGAGGGCGGAGGAGCTGGAGGCGGACGGTCTGTACGGCAGCCTGACTCATGCCGCGCTGATGGACGCCGTTGCTGACGATGACGAAGGCAGGAAGGATGAACCGGTGCAGGAACTTGCTCCTGAAGAGCCCGCAGTTCCCGAAGAACCGGAACCGGTCCGGATAACTGCTGTGATTGTCTCTGAGGGCGGCAAGGTGAACATCCGCACCGGCAACGGTACGGGATATACCCGCATTACCTCTGTTGCGCCCGGAACGGTCTTTGAGTACGTGGCAACCGCCGTCAACGGATGGCACGCCGTGGTCGTCAACGGTCAGGTAGGCTGGGTATCCGGCAGCTATGCTAAAGTGAACTGAAAATGACGATATGCGCCTGCTGAGAGGATCGGCAGGCGTTCTTTTTGTATATGGAGCAGTGGATATGAGCAGTGACCAGAGAAAAAGAGCGCAAATGCTGCGCGAAGAAGGCAGGAGCTATGCCGAAATTGCCCATGCAATGAAAGTTCCGGTGGGTACGGTAAAGTCATGGCTGCATCGCGTTCAGGGTGGGAAAAAGGACAACTGTACGCCTGGCATATGCCTCCGGTGCGGCAAGCGGTTTCCGGTAGTGGAGGGGCGTAAGCTTAAGAAATTCTGCTCCGATTCATGCAGAATCAGCTGGTGGAGCAGTAATCGGGACAGGATAAACCGGAAAGCGGAGGTCTGTTCGGTCTGCCGGGTTTGCGGCAGAACCTATATGAGTTATCCGAGTCAGGGCAAGATATACTGTTCGCGCAGATGTTACTTTGAGGACCGATACGGAAAGGATACAGGGAAACATGACTGAACAGATCACGGCGTATATGTCGGCAATGGCTCAGGCGCGGCAAATGATGAGGCAGGGGTTGATCACTAGGCGTGAATATGCTGATATTGATACCATTATGCTTCAAAAATACGGATTATCTTCGGTGAGTCTGTTCCGCGATATTGACTTGATCTTTGCAGGTGCTGGAGCTAATATGTCACACGATTAGGAGGTGACGTCGTGGAACGGACGATAACCAGAGTTCAGTTTCCTGCCAGACTGGCGCAGAAAAAGAAGGTTGCGGCCTATGCGCGCGTTTCGACCGGCAAGGACGCCATGCTGCATTCGCTGGCCGCTCAGGTCGATTATTACAGCGATCTGATCCGACATACGAACAGATGGGAATATATCGGCGTCTATACGGATGAAGCCCTGACCGGTACAAAAAACAGCAGGGCGGGCTTTCAGCAGATGCTTACGGATTGCAGAGCTGGAAAAATCGACATGATCATTACAAAATCCATCTCCCGATTTGCGCGAAACACGGTGACATTGCTTGAAACCGTGCGTGAACTCAAAGCGCTGGGGGTGGATGTGTTTTTTGAGGAGGAAGGGATTCACAGCATCAGCTCTGAAGGTGAACTGATGCTGACCTTTCTGGCGTCGTATGCGCAGGAGGAGAGCCGGAGCGTATCCGAGAACTGTACATGGCGCATCCGTGAGCGATTTGGACGTGGAGAGCCGATCTGGTTCAGAATATATGGCTACCGCATGCGAAATGGACGGCTGGAGATTCATCCGGAGGAAGCAGAAGTGGTTCGGATGATCTTCTCGCTCTATCTGGACGGTTTCGGCTGTCAGGCCATTGCCAACCGGCTGCAGAGTATGGGAATTCCCTCGGTTGGCGGGAAGGTCTGGCACCACACAATGATCGCCTACGTTATTACCAACGAGCACTATTGCGGGAACCTGCTTCTTCAGAAGCGGTTTACCGTGGACTTCCTGACCAAGAAGATGAAGGTCAACGAGGGTGAGGTTGAACAGTATTACGTGCGGAACAGCCATGATGCGATTATCTCTCCGCTGGAGTTCGACATGGTACAGGCTGAAATAGAGCGGCGCAGAAAAATGGGCAGGAGCTACAGTGGGAACGATCTGTTTGCTTCTAGACTGTACTGCGGAGACTGCGGCAGTCTTTACGGGCAGAAGGTGTGGCATTCCAACGATCCCTACCGGCTAACGGTGCATCGCTGCAACCATAAATTCGGAGGAGAGGCGAAGTGCATGACGCCCACGCTGGCGCCGGAGACGGTGCAGAAAGCGTTTCTTGAAGCGTACAGCCGGATGCTGGGAGGCAGGGAAACCGT
>SVMB01000029.1 GCA_015067675.1 Oscillospiraceae bacterium | reverse complement strand
AGAACAGCTGTAGACGGTATCGCTGCCTTGCCACGATTGAGTTCCTCGAGTACGTCGTGGAACGATTCCGCAGCGATGAGCATTGGTCGCTGGATGCCTGCGTCGGAAATACGCTCAAAAGTGGAAAGTTCAGCCGCGAGAAAATGGTCTGCACCAAAACCCTCTACAACTACGTGGATCTGGGGCTTCTGCCCATCAAAAACATCGATCTTCCCGAGAAACTGTGCCGGAACACAAAGACCGCAAAAGTGCGTGAAAACAAGCATAACCTTGGCAGAAGTATCGATGACCGGGATGAAATTGTGCAATTCCGCACGGAGTTCGGTCATTGGGAAGTTGACACGGTCATCGGGAAAAAGAACGCGGCCGAACCCTGCGTGCTGACGCTTGTAGAGCGCATGACCAGAATGTGTATCTGGGTCAAGGCGAGGAATCACACAGCTGTGGCGATTCATGAAGCGTTGACGGCGGTCATGAAGCACTTCGGAAGTCGGTACCGCCAGGTGTTCAAGACCATCACCGGTGACAACGGCTCGGAGTTTGCTGATCTTAGTCTGCTGGATGACGGGGAGCTGAAGGTATACTTCACGCATCCGTATTCTTCCTGCGAAAAGGGAACTAACGAGCGCCACAACCGGATGCTGCGGCGGTTTATTCCCAAGGGTAAAAGCATTGCTGAGTATTCGGCTGACGACATCTGCTTCTTCGCCGACTGCATCAACCGGCTGCCGAGACGGATTCTGGGATATGCTTCCCCAGAGGACCTTTTTGAAGCGCAGCTCGACCGGATTTACGCGGCGTGAGTCTCGCTTTCCTGCCTGTCCACGCGTTGCTTGCGATTGGATTGTTGCAACTTGCTATTGCAATTTAGGGAAATAAAAAGATGCCGTCTTCTGCAACGCGGTTATGTTGCAGAAGACGGCATTTCTCTATCTCTTGGTATAACAGAATACGTGTTCAATTGTGGCTCGACGCTCGTTTCACTTGCGTCTCGACGGAAGGATGAAGAAAGCGGCATAAAAGCTATTGATTTCATCTGATTTTTTATATTGCCGTCCTCTATCCGCTTTATCTTTCATTCTGCTACTGCGCCTTACAGGATCGACGGTGGGCTACTCGCCCCCCTTTGTCCCCCTCGGCAGGGGCGGCACGCCCCTGCACCCCGAGGAACGCAAAGCGTTCCTTACTCGGCTGCGCCGCATAACATCTGCTGCGAATCACAGTCCGGTACTGCATTTTGCAGCAGGCCCTTTTCTGCTTCTGTCAGGCTGCTTAGTCCTTGTTTTCAAGGCGCTTGCGGCAAAAATCGGCGAAATCCGGGGTTTTCCACGACGTGTTATAGCCGCCGAAGCCCTGATCCTGCGGCGTGCGGTAATCCGGGAGATTACCCCGGTCGGTAAAGACCTCGCGGATCGCCTGCAGATACTTGAAGCCGAACTTGTGGCTGGGCGCGACAAAATGCCCCTCGTCCCATTCGTTCCAGTTGTCAATCATGAAGATCTTCTTTCCCCAGGCGTCATCGGGAAGCGCATCGGAGATCTCCTTCATGCCTTCCAGTACCCGGCGGTAGTTCTCGGGGCTCAGGTACCAGCGGCGGGACTTGTAGAAGTTGTAGCCCAGATCCCGCCAACGCTGGGAAAAGCGGGGTGTGGAGTCGGAAAAGCAGGAGGCTGTGGGGATGAAACGGCATTCGTCGATGGCCAGCCTCTGACGATACAGCTCACACTGCCTCCTGACGATGTCATCCTCGTAATCGTACATATCCACAGGTGCATTATATCCTGCGTTGTAGCCGAAGCGGAAGTCGTAGCCGCGGGCAACAGCGTCGTCGGCGACTTTTTTATCAAGGAAGGTATTGCACATGGCAAAAATCATGCCGTCAAAGCCATTGGCACGGCAGATGTCACGGCAGGCGTCGAAGGTCGCTTTCTGGCTTTCGACGCTTTCAAAGCTCTCGTTTGCCAGACGCTGGGGATGGAATACAAACACGACGGGCTTGTTGTCGATGAGAAGGTAGTTGCCGCGCTTGAAGTAGTGCTCCATCCAGAAGGGCATGATGTTTTCCAGCATATCACGCTCGTCGGTGGCTCCCCAACGGGGACTGACCTCGAACATGATGGCAAACTTCATGTAGTTCTGATACCGTGCGTTGAACAGCGCTTCATGGATACCGTGACCGCAGCGCAGATCCTCCACCGTGATGGGCTTGCCCATGTTTTCAAGCTTGCGGTACCAGCAGTAGATGAAGCAGTTGATGCCGTGCTCCACGGCCCATTTGATCTCCCAGTCGCAGACCTCGGGATTTTCCTCGTCGTAGTAGCCCATGAGCGGGGTGCGGTCGGGAAACTCCTCGGCCAGATCGTCGAAACCTTCGTGCAGTCCGGCAGCGCCCTTTTTCCATGCGGCGTAGTAGTGCGCGGCGACGATGCGGTCGCTATTGGCGGGGTTGGGCTTGGGAACATAGGACTCGAATCTGATGTTGTACATAAGTTGTCTCCCTTCTTTACCTCAATCGTATATCCGGTCGCGCAGCGTGCGGATGTTTTCTTCTTCCAGGATCGGCATTTCGCCCCGGAGCAGAATCCGCTTCATATTTTCGGCGGAACGCTCAGCCAGCAGCAAAAAGCCCTTTTCATTGATATGATTGTTGTTGAAACCGAAAAAGCTGTCCCGGCAGAGCTGATATTCTTCTCCGGGAGGGGTGCAGAACCAGTCCTGCTCATCCCGGCCCGGATAGGGAAAGTAAGAGGCGGCCCGGGTCAGCATATAGGCATCCTCATGGGCGGCAACGAAGCGTTCCTGGGCCAGCATCACCTGATCGATGCCGGGATTGCCGAAGAAATCGACCCGCAGGCAGAAAAAGTGGGTGAATCCGGCCTTTTTCACCGCTTCCCAGAGAACTTCCAGCCGGATCTCGTATTCTGCTGCCGAGCGTCCGGCCTCGGACTCTCCCTGAAGCCAGAAAAAGCAGCGGGAAGCAAGATCATCATCGGGGAAGGCCGCTTTTGCGTCGGCAAAGAAGTCGGCGCATTTTTCGAAGAAATAGTCCGCCGCGCCCGGCATCCGGTGACTTGCGGGAATATCCGGGTTGTAATCCGTACCGTGCGTCCGGTTCCATTCCCGGATTCGCTCTCCGTATTCCCGGGCCATGTCGTCGGTAAAGTAATAGACCAGCGGGACGCCGCCCTTGGCGATGTGGGCGTAGGCGCAGGCTTGTCCGGCTTTTTCCCACGCCTCGGCGACGAAAGGCGCCAATGTGGCGCCGGGACGGGCATCGGCCTCGGAAAAATCGGCGAAGGGGAAGGTGGTCTTTTCTTCTTCTGACTGCAGATTGGACATGGACGGACAGAAGTAGGTGGTATTTCTGTAATTGCTGAGCAGGCTTTCCCCGCGCTCGTTTACCATATCAGGCGCATAGGCCGCGGCGGGATCGACGTAGGAAAACTCGCCTACAGGATAGCCCACCGGCACAAAGGCGCCTGCAGAGGCACCGAGCCTGCGCGGCTTGTGCTTATATTCATAGGACTGGGTGGCAGATACGGAATGCCTGGGAGTATAAACCGGCGCGCCCATCATGTTGGACTGGCCTGCGAAAACAAACAGATCCCGGCGCATAGCGGATTCCTTCTTTCCTTTACAATGGTTTAGTGGCTGCCCCTTGCATTGGTTTATTGACTGAGTAAAGCTTTGGCGATTTCGGCAAGCCGGATGCTCCGGCGTTCAAATTCATCGGTGGGGAGACTCTCTTTCGGAACGATTTCCAGAGAAAGTACGCCGTCAAAGCCTGTTTCCTGCAGCGCGGCGGAAAAATCCTGCCAGTCGATGATGCCCTCAAACGGCGGCAGATGCTCATCGTGTTCTCCGCCGTTGTCGTGAACGTGCAGAACGCGGATTTCGTCAGCCATCTGCCGGAGCTCGTCGGCAGGGGACAGCTGCGCAAATACGGCAACGTGACCGGTGTCAAGACACATCTTCACGTGACTGTCGTTCAGCTCGCGGACGAGCCTTAATACCTGCAGCGGCGTGGCAATGGAAAAGTCGGGGAAAGGCGTGTTTTCGATGCAGATTGTCACGCCGTATGCTTTAGCTGTTTGCAGAAGCCGGGTGAAAAAGGAAATGTTTCGCTCCAGGGTTTCGGCTTCGTGTCCGCTTCGGATGTCATCGAGTCCGTAGGGCATCAGGGGATGGATCACCCAATAGCGGCTGCCGAGAAGGGCTGTCGCACGGATGGACTTTTCCATCTTCTCAAGCCGTTCCGCCACATCTGCGGCCTCGAAATCCCGGATCGGCCAGCGCCACGGGCCGTGGGTCTGATGAATGGCAATCCCGGCCGCCTGCGCAAGCTCCCGTTCTTTCTGCAGATGCGCCGCAAACTCCTGCTCACTCATCAGGTACAGTTCATGCTCCGTGCTGCACATATCAAAGTCAACGCAGTCAAAGCCGTGGGCTTTGATGCGGTTATATTTCTCGTCGCCGAATCTGTCGTAACCGCCTTTTCGCATTTTGACCGACACGCCGATTCTCATGGTATCATCTCCTGTCAAGCGCGAATAAAATCTGACCGCGAACTACTTTACGATCACGTATTCAATGCCCAGAACCTCGGCGATTTTGGCAATCGTCCCGGCGTGATGACCCACGCCCAGCGCATAGTGGTGGGTGGGACCTTCCATAACCCACTTCTTGACAAATTCCCGGGTACTGGGAGCGAAAAATCCTCTGGTGTTGGTGTTGCCGGTGGGAGGGATGGGGCCTTCCTTGGAATACCCTTCACCGATGACGAACTTGAACCGGTTATCGGCGGTCTGGGTGATGCCGAAGAGGGTGATGGGGCCTTCTTTGATTTTGAATTCCACCGAGGCGCCGTGTCCGGGCTTGCCGTGATACTTCTTCAGGCTTCTGAGTACGGGCTTGCCGTTGGCGATCTTCAGGTGATGCGGCCCGTCGTGGCCTACCAGAATGAAATCCTCGGAGAAATCAAAGGGGTGAAACTCGGCAAAGCTTCCGCCGATATCGAGGCGGTCCATGATGAGCATGGCGATGCAGGTCTTGATGTCGTATTCGCCGCACATGGGGATGCCCTGCGCGTTGAGGATGGAGTTACCGACGATAAAGGTCGTGGTGACCTTGCGGTGGAGGCTGTCCGGGCTTCCTTCGTAATAATAGGCAAGGCCGGTCAGGTTGTATTTTTCCACGAATTTATCCAGCGCCACGGCGGACTTCGCTGCCTGATACTTGTCGGCATCCGTGAGCTTTGAGGTGATGGGATCGGATACAGGCTCGGGCATATCAAACTCGGCGTCGATCAGGCGGATCTTTTCCGCGATCTCATCCTCTGTGACCTGGTTATAAAGGGTGATCACGTCATCGACCTCGAGCAGAGGCACATGAAGCCCGAAGGCGGCGGAGATCGCTGTGGGGTCGGCGTGCATATCGTACATGGCCTCCATGGTATGGCCCATCAGACCGATCCGGGCGCCGCGCAGATCGTGCAGAACCTTTGCAATATTGCACCATTCGGCAATTTCTGCTTTGGCCTGCACATCATCGTATAAAGTGCCGATGATGCAGTCCTGTACTTTTCTGCCCAGACGGTTGGCAACGCCGATGAACTCGGGGACGGAACAGATGTTGTCGTTTTCAAGCTGCATGAAGGTGTTGGCCTTGGTGTAATCCAGCGCGGCTCTCGGCTGCAGGGCCGCGAGAACCATGGGACGATTGACCTCCTGAATGATCGGTGCAAACACCGAGGAGGTGGCATAGGTGATCATGTTGCAGAAAATCAGATCCACACTTGCCGCACGAAGAGTTTCTGCCGCCGCAAAGGCCTTTTCATTGGAGTCAATGATGCCCAGATCGACGATTTCTACCCCGGACTCTTCGACCATATCGCAGAAGACCTTGTGATAACCGCAGAGATTTTCATAAAGTCCCTCGAATTGCTGGAAATAGGTGTGGTGAGCCACGGCGAAAATACCGATTTTGGCACTTCTTTGCTTTTTGCGTTCTATCATATAGCAGTAATCCTTCCATTCTAAAGCAATCTGTCTTGATTTTACCACCGGGATATGCTAATATCAATGGATAAAGGCAAACAGTATTTGTGTAAAATAAAGATGGAGGGATCGGTGTGCTGCTGTCGGAAATCAATCCGTATGTCCGTTTTGCCAGATATATCGACCTGGATGGAGATTCATATTACGCGCAGGTGACGCCGCTGGATGCAAGGGTTTTTTATGCGCTTGACGGCTGCGGAAAGATACAGGTGGAGGATAAAACCTATGAAATGCGGCCGTATTCCCTGCTCATCATCAATTCCGGAGTTCCTTATAAACTCCACACGCCGCAGGCTGCGGTGCAATATATCGGAATCAATTTCGACTATACGCGAAATGCCGCTTCCCGGACGGTGCCGGTGAGACCGGTATCCTCCGACCGGTTTGCGGCGGATATGCTTGTGGATTTCAACACTTTTGAGGATGCGCCGGTGCTGGATCGGGTGCTGTATATCGGCCGGATCGAAGCCATCAGCCGGAGACTGACGGCTGTGGTGGGGGAGCATATGCAGAAGCTTCTCTATTTTGAGCAGAAAACCGGGCATTTGCTGGCGGAATGCATCGCCGAGAGTATGCGGTTTTGGGAAACGGGAAGCTCTCACCCGGAGCAGGAGAAATCGGCACGGATTCTTTCCTACATACACGACCATTATCCCAGGCATCTGACCAACGACACGCTGGGCAAAGTGTTCGGCTATCATCCCAACTACGTAAGCTTTCTCATCAAGCGCACCACCGGTATGCCGGTGCATCGCTATGTGCTCCATGTGCGGCTGATGAATGCGGCGAATCTGCTGGAGAATACCTCAGCCTCCATCGGTGAGATTGCCCTGTCCTGCGGCTTTTGCGATGCAGCCTACTTTTCGGGGTACTTCAAAAAGTATTTTGGAATCAGTCCGTCACAGTACAGAAATGCATAATCAAAGAACAGGAAAATCCGCTGCAGAATGCATCTTGAGCACTCTGCAGCGGATTTGTGGCGTTTCTGGACGTGCAAACCTCCGCCGGGGGATGCTTACACGGTTTTGTGCATTTCACGCACGAGTGTACCCTGCGTGTCCTCAGCTTCGGCAAGCGTCTGGATGTGCAGGTAATTCAGTCCCAGCGGGGCATCCTGCCGGATAGGCAGCTCTCCGAGGGCGCGGTCATCTGCGGTCACGTATACGGTGCCCTTGTCCAGATCATAGTGCATCGAAAGTCTTGTCCAACGGTCGGCGGGGCACATTTCACGTGTCACGGCGATGCTGAAGGCAGCGGACTCGGGTACCGTTTCATCGAAGGCGTTGTACCAGTGATCGCACAGCGAAACCGCCGCGCCGCTGCCATGCACGCGCAGGTCGACCGTGACCGTACCCTGACGGGACGCCGGGAAGTTCCAGACCACACCCTGCTTTTTGTATGCCAGACGCGGGTCCTCGATGCGGCAGATCTGCAGCACTTCCTCGAAGTTTTCGTCGGGATCCGGCACCAGCAGTGCACCGTGGGTGCGGTTGTAGGCGCAGTGCCCGGAGAAACCGCGGTAGTTGCCGGGGTTGCTGTTGACAAACATATGCGTTGTCACGGCCTGCAGACCCAGACGGAAGTCCTCATGACGCTGCTGTTCATAGAGCCAGTCAATATCCAGGATCATGACCCGGCGCGCACTTTCGTTTTGACCGAAGTGGATGAGCAGCTTATTGTACGGCAGTTCCAGCATCTGTCCCTGATGAACGCTCTTGTCGCGGGAGTCCACACCGCCCACGGAACGGAAGTCGGCATTGCTGCGCACCTCATTGAGGAACAGCTCGCGGCTGCCGATCCAGGTAGCCGCATTGTCCTCGGAGATCGCCATATGATTGGCGTCACGATTGGTGAAAAAATCCTCGGCGAGTCCGGCTATTTCCCTCTTGTTGAGCGGCGGGCGCAGGGCAGACTGATCCAGCTCCGGCATGGGCTGGGTGCTGCACCAGAAGAATACGATGCGACCGTCTTCCAGCTTTTCCAGCGTTGGCATGGTGATGGTACCGTGGAATGGGGAGGGCTCGGGAGAGCTCCAGGTAACGCCGTTGTCGTGGGAACGGTACTGATAGTAGTAGTCCTGTGAGGTGCGCACGATCATCAGAAGTTCGCCGGGAGTAGTTTCCACCAGTGTCGGCTCACAGGAATACTGCTGCCAGCGCACGCCCTTGTGAGGCGGCGTGATCTCAAAGGCGGGAGCGGTTTCACGCAGCATCTGCATCGTCCAGCTTTCACCGTCGTCATCGGAGTAAAAGATCGTGGGATGCAGAACATGATGCTCGTCGGTATACTGCCCCAGAATAAACCAGCGGCCGGTACTTTCCATATACATCGGGATGCGTGAGATGAGAATCGTCAGATCCGACAACTTCACGAAGCGGTTTTCGGTGCAGTCAAAGCCCTCATCGTTGAGCACGGCCCATGTTCCGGGCTTGTCAAAGGTTTTGGCGAAATCGGGACGGTAATAATCGGGACAGGTGGAGATGAAACGTCCGGTGTGGGGGTTATAACCGGCGCAGCCGATGGTATGGGGGTCACGGAGCAAATGCGTCTTCCAGGACAAACCGCAGTCGGTGGAGGAAATGTAGACCCGGGTGCCGATATCTTCAGGCTGCTTTTTGTTGAGAGCTCCGTAGATGCGGATTTCACCGTCCGGCGTCACGCACAGGCTGCGGCAGGCATCGTTTGGAGGTATCGTGACGACACACGGTTCATAAATTGCCTGCAGAAGCTCCCGGTCGTCTTCCGTCAGCCTGCGGCGCATGGGTTCCAGATACGTTTTTTTCATCGAAAGCCCTTCTTTCTCTAAAACTGTGATCAGGAATGTCCGTGCCGGTTTCGGATAGCGGTGAGCACACAGCCGAAATAGTTCTGCCGGCGGATAAATGCCTCGAGGCTCTCGCCGAGATCATCCGGCCCTTCGGAATTGCGGAAGGTGTTGCAGCCGGTGAAGCGCCCGTTGCGGTACTGCACCGTTGTGAAATGGCAGCCGATTTTGTACTTTTCCCGCCAGTAGTAATACAGGATGCACACGTCGTGATGCTTTGCCGTTTCGTCGAAGGTCTCGCGGCGGGCTGTGACCTGAACCGCAAAGCCCTGCTGACGGAAAAATGCGGCGGGATCCAGCACGAAGGTGCCGAAATTGCCGTTGAACAGCGGCAGTCTCCCTTCAAACCAGCGGATAAGCCTGTCCGGATCCGCCTGATAGCCCATCAGCCGCAGGGCGTTGTAGACGGCAATCCAGCCGCAGCCGACCGCGGCGCTTGATCGCAGGCCGTAGCGCCACTGTTCTCGGGGAATTTTTGTCTGGTTGCAGATGAGGTCGTTGGGCTCGTTTTCCATATCAGTCGTTTTTGAGCAGGAGGCAGGCTTTGAGCACCGCAGCCTGGGTTTTGCCGTCGGTGACACGGCCGGAGAGGATTTCATCGACCAGATCAGAGAGCTTTACAAAGGAAAAGTTGAGAAATTCATCCTCGTCGAGCTTCTGCTCGCCGCGATGCAGTCCGCGGGCAAGGTACATCGTGATGCGCTCGTCGCAGTAGGCGGCTGCCGGGTAATAATCGCCCAGGGAAATCCATTCATCGGCGGTGTAGCCGGTTTCCTCGGCCAGTTCACGCTTGGCAGCGGCCAGACGATCCTCCGTTTTGGAGTCCAGCTTGCCCGCAGGAATCTCCGTGATGACGGCATCCACCGGATAGCGGTACTGCCGCTCCACGATTACCTCGTTGGCGTCATTGAGCGCCACAACGGCCACGGCGCCGACGTGGCGGATGGTTTCGCGGGTGGTGCTGTGACCGTTGGGCAGCGTCACGGTATCGCGGTAGAGATGCAGAATCCTGCCGTTGAAGATCTCTTCGGAGGCGGTTTTGGTTTCGGTAAGGTTTTTGAAGTCTGCCATTGCAGTGTTCTCCTGATTTACGATATTTCTTTGCCTCTATTGTACCACAGCAGACAAATAAACGCCAGAACTGTTTTCATCCATCGCCCGGGATACGCCGGATATCAGTGACGGGCGGCAAATTCCTCGTCGGCGAGGCGGCAGAACTTCTGAATCAGCTCGATTTCCTTTGGATCATAGGGACGATGGTTGGGACGATAGAGATCGTGGAACCATTTGGTGAAATCCACGTCGGTGTTCTCGCCGCTCATGTAACGGGTCCAGGTACCCTCCCAGGGCTCGTAGGTCTGGTATTTACCGGCGACAAAGCCCCAGTTGATGCAGCCGATGCCCTCCATCCAGAACAGCGGGAAGAGGGAGAATACGTCGTTGTTCAGGCAGCGGCCAAGCCATTCGGTGTTCATGATGGGACGGCCGTACTCCTTGAGGCGCCGGATGAGCTGCACATGCTGGTCGTAGGGCCCGTAGCAGTGGTAGCAGACGATATCGACGTTATCGAGCACATATTCGGCGATGGGAGAGGGAGGAACCGTGCGGTCAAAGGAGAAGCCGAAGGGATCGGCGGTCAGGGGCTGAGAGGGGTTGATACTGCGCACCAGCTCGAAAATGGCCTTGAGGTTTGGCAGCGTCAGCTCCGTGCGGCGGCTGTTGCCGGGCTCGTTGTAGAGATCCCAGATGCAGATACGGGGATCATCCTTGTAAAGGGTGACGATTTCGCGCACCATCTCAAAGTAATCGGCGCGGCTTTCAGGGTCGTCGAGGTAGTAATGGGGCGCGGGACCGGTGTGCACACCGTGCTGGGAGTGCTTGCGGCCGCCGTGATAGCCCCAGTCGAAGTGCTGCTCGCCGAGAGCGGGCATCTTCCAGAGCTCGGTTTTGGGCGGCATGCAGTCGTTTGCCAGCACCACGATGAAGGAAATACCGTATTTGGCGCCCAGCGCAAGATAGCGGTCAAAACGCTCAAGGAAGGAGTCGTGCTCTTCCTTCCAGACCACGTATTCAAGAATCACGCGGGCAGTGTTGAAGCCGGTCTCCTGCATCAGCGCAAATTCCGACTCCGTGGTTTCAAAACGCTCCTCAAAACCCAGAGACTGCCACTGATCGATGCGGTTTGCGCAGTCTGCGCTCATGTAATTGCAGCCGCGCATCCAGGGGCGGCTGTTGTACCAGTTCCAGATGCGTTCACGGGTCCATCTCATATTCGTTTCCTCCTGTGATTGGATTTGGGGGTGAGTCAGATCTTCTTTTTGACCGGTACCCAGATTTCACTGCAGTAGTCGGCTCGGCTGCGGTCTCCCGGCGGATAGGCCTCCACATCCATCTCGTAGGTGGGCTGGTAGCCGGAGGTGGGGAAAAACTCCGAGACGATCATCTCCCACATCTCCTGCATGGCGTCGGGGATCGGTCCGCGGCATTCAAAGACCGCCCAGGTACGGGCAGGAAGCCGACTGCGGCGAAAACCCTCGGGCAGCGGGGTGGATTTGTCGGCTGCGGCGGCAATGGCGTACTCAAAGAAGCCGGGCGTGGTGGAGAGATTACCGTAGCAGATGCCGAAAATCTTTGACTTGTCCGGGGAAAGGTCAAAAAGTTTCCGTACCATGCCGCTGCGATGGGCACGGGCCCAGTATTCCTGAATGGAAGGGATGCTGACGGCATCGTCCCGCTTTTGTACCTCGGGACGTTCGATGATATCGATGGCATCCTGCTCGACAATTTTGTAATTCATTGCCGCGCCGCCGCGCAGCGCAATTTTGACGGTAAGACGAAAGAAGTATTTGAGGTTTGAGCCGTCCCTTCGTGCCTCGGTAGGCGTTATGCCGTGGAAGCGCGAGAAAGCGCGGGCAAAGCTCTCCGGGCTTTCGTAGCCGTATTTCGCGGCGATGTCACCGACACGGCAGCCGGTCGTGCTGAGTTCGTCACCTGCCAGAGAGAGCCTTCTGGAGCGGATGTAGTCCCCCATGGTCATGCCGCAGAGCAGACTGAAGATTCGCTGCAGATAAAAGGGTGAACAGGCGGCTTCACGCGCAGCAGCAGCGAAGTCAATCTCCTCTGTCAGGTGATCCTCGATATAGTTGATGGCGTTCTGTATTCCTGTAAGCCAGTCCATAATTTAGCCCCTTTCCGATGACGATACAGAGCTATTATACCGTACCGGCGCTTTTTTTGCCTGACTTTGCGTGTCCGCGGCTGCTATCATTCCCGGGCTGCCTGCTCGATGTCACAGAGCAGATTGTATACACCGTCCTCGGACAGCACGCCCCGCTTGAGGTCACGGGGCAGCATTCCCTGCTCGTCGCAGGCGTAATCGGCCATCCATTGTCCACCGTCATAGTAGGCGCACAGGACGCGAAGCTGCTCCTGCAGACCGGGATCTGTCTTGACGGAATCGGGATTCCGGGAAAATGCATCGGAGAGGGCATCGAAAATACCCTCCATGCGCTGCACACGGGAGATGATGCCGGTGAGATCACAGGACAGGAGCTTTCGGATTCGCCGGGCATCGTTTCTGACATCCACGGAGCAGATTTCGGCTACATTGATCTCCGATTCAAAGTTCTCGGGATCGCCGCAATAGGCCAGCGGATCAAACGTGGCGCTGGGCGGCAGCGTCCGGGCAAGTTCGCGGCGTACTTTTTCGGGGAAAAAGGCATTGACCTGCGAGGTTTCCACGGCGCCTGCGTGATAATCCGGCTGATAGCCGTCCTCGCGCATGGGCGGCAGCGGGACTTCATCCTCCACAGGGAAGCTTTCCAGGTCAAACAGGCAGAAGGCCCGGAAATCATCCCGGGAGCTTATGCCTGCAGCCTCGCGGATGGTATCCATGTGAACCGGATCGCCGTGGGCGTTGAAGATAAAGACGTTTCGGAATCCCCAGCGGGCCAGGGAATCGAGCACGTCGCAGAGCAGGCGGCGCATGGTCTCAGGGCGAACGGAAAACGTGCCGGGATATTTGGCCAGCGCTTCGCTCACACCCCAGTAAACCGTGGGCGCGATGATGGCTTCGCATCCGAGGGTACAAAGCTCCTGACGGAGATAGCGGCAGTAGATGGCGCTGATGTAGAAGTCGGGGGTCAGATCCATGTGGGGGCCATGGGCTTCCACGATGCCAACCGGCAGGAGTACCGCCGCGCCGCGTCTGGCGGCAGCTTCGACTTCCTGCCAGGTCATCTCGGCCATAGTGTCCTCGAAGATGGAAAAATTGGTCTGGGGGCCGTAGGGAATGGTTGACATTTGGGATTCCTTTCTGTGAAAAAAGCGATGCAAAAGGCTACAGCAGCAGTTCAAACTCGATCTCGTGCCGCAGCGGGATACCGTCCTCACCGATGAGGGGAATCTCAGGCTTGAGGCGGCGGGAAACATCCATGGCGTTGCGGTAGAGGTTGGCCATGTCAAAGCCGCGCTTCTGGTAAAAGCGCATGGCGTTCAGGTTATCGTTGGTGGTGATGAGCACGATGCGCGTGACGCCTGATTCGCGGGCAATGGCGATCACGGCGTCCAGCAGCGCGGTGCCGATCCCCTGATGCTCGCGGAGACTGTCAAGAGACGTGATCTCCAGTGTGCCGTCGTACCGGATGAAGGTAATAAGACCGATGATATCGTCCGCGTCCTGTGCAATCAGGCCGTCAACGCCGGTCATGTCCACGACCTGCCCGCGCAGGATCATGTCGGTGGTGTACCAGTGCTCCCGGATGAAGGCATTGACGCGTCCGCGGTTTTCATGCGTGATTCGATGCAGATTCATAGGCGATTATGTAAGGCTGATCTGATCGATCAGATCCAGCTCCTCCTGGGTAAAGTTCGTGTTTTCCAGCGCCTTTACGTTGTCAAGAATCTGCTCGGGCTTTGACGCGCCCATGAGCACCGAGGTGACGACGTCGTCCTTTAATAGCCAGGCAAGCGCCATCTCGGCCAGGGTCTGACCGCGGTTTGCGGCGAGTTCGTTGAGTTTTCTGATCTTGCTGAGCGTAGCTTCATCAATCTGAGAAGCCTTGAGGAAGCGGCCGTCGGTCATCACACGGGAGTCCGCGGGGATACCGTTGAGGTATCGGTTGGTGAGCAGTCCCTGGGCAAGCGGGCAGAAGCAGATGAGGCCCTTTTTTAACGTACGGGCAGTTTCCTTGAGACCGTTGTTGTCGATGGCGCGATTGAAGATGCTGTGGCTGTTCTGGTTGATGACGAAGGGGACGCGAAGCTCATCGAGAATAGCCGTTGCACGGGCGAGGGTTTCGCCGTCGTAGTTGGACAGACCCACGTAGAGTGCCTTGCCGGAGGCGACGATCTGGGCGAGCGCGCCCATGGTTTCCTCAAGAGGTGTCGCGGGGTCCATGCGGTGATGGTAGAAGATGTCCACATAGTCAAGCCCCAGACGGGTGAGCGACTGGTCAAGGCTTGCGATCAGATACTTGCGGCTGCCCCAGTTGCCGTAAGGGCCGTCCCACATGACAAAGCCTGCCTTGGTGGAGATGATGAGCTCGTCGCGGTAGGGCTTGAAGTGCTCGCGCAGGATCTTGCCGAAGTTTGCCTCGGCGCTGCCGGGCTTGGGACCGTAGTTGTTGGCCAGATCGAAGTGGGTAATGCCGGCATCGAATGCGGTAAAGCACATCTGCTCCATGTTGGCGTAAACGCCGGTATCGCCGAAGTTGTGCCAGAGGCCCAGAGAGAACGCAGGCAGCAGCAGGCCGGAGTTTCCGCAGCGGTTGTATTTCATCTTGTCGTAGCGGTGCTCGTTGGCAATATACATGACAGTACCTCCCGAAAATGGGTTGTTTCAGAAAATTTATGGCATCTATCAGAAGTTTTCCAGGATCAGATTCAGGCTTTCCGCCGCGAAGAGCTCCGTTCCCAGATCAGGATCGCAGTATTCCACGCTGACGTCGCGCACGCGAACCGTCAGCGGCTCGTCGTCGGGAGCTTTGATGACGGGTTTCTGCTCAATTCCCGTCAGACGGATGTTATCAAAGGTGATATCCCGCAGCCGGTCACCGTACTGGAAGTGATGGCGGCTGTCTGCGTAGTACTGCAGAAGCCAGCGCACGTTCTCGACGGTGAGATTACGGAGAACAATGTTGTGGGAGTGCACCGGAGCGGGGAAAGTCTCGCTTGCAAAGAAGATGAAGAGACTCAGCGTATTGTGACGGCCTGCCTCACGGGGCAGGATCTCGTCCTTGGACTTGACGATGGTCATGCGGTGCGGATAGTAGCCGGGTCCGCAGATGTGGCAGTTTTCGATGAGGATATCGCAGCCGCCGAGGCGGAACACGTTGCAGGCGGTGTTGAGTACGCAGTTGTTCACGTGCAGATCGCGGACGTTCGCGCCTGCGATGCAGTCGTCGCCGGTGCGGAAGATGCAGCGTTCGATGAGCATATCGGAGCCGTAATGCAGATGGATGGCGTCGCTGGCACCGAGGGCAGTCACGTCGGTCATCGTGACATGGGTGCAGTTGTCGAGCTGATGGCAGAAGTTGCCGCTGTGGCGGATGGTGTAGCCGCGCAGGGTGATGTTTTCGCAGTTTGAGAGGAAAATGCCGTGAGGGCCTCTGTAATGTTCCTCGCCGTCGGGATCGTAGCAGTCCTGCCCGTCGATGACGGAGCCGGGTTCGCCGATGATGGCGATATTGCGCTCAGCATAGGAGGTGATCATGGCACGGCGGTATTCCGGGCGCGGCGTATGTTTGGAATCGTGGAGGACCTCCTGATCGGAGTAAAGCTGCATACCCGCAGGAATAGCAAAGACCTCGTAATCGTCGCAGTTGTCGCTGCCGAGGAGCAGCGCGCCGGTTTTCAGAAGCAGCGTCGTATCAGACCACATCCGCAGAGAGGAGACGCGATACGTACCTGCAGGGATGACAACGGTGCCGCCGGAATCCCGGCAAAGGTCGAGAACAGCCTGGATTTGTTCGGTTTGAAGATGGGGCGCATTCGGCATGACGCCGTAATCGGTGATCGTAAACATAATAATTCTCCTGTATGGCAGATAAAGATGGGGGGTTATTCTTCAAACAGATACCGAATGGTGTCGGCGATTTCGGCGGCGTGTCTCCAGCGGGGCTCTTCTCCGCGGAGCATGACCCGGGCCAGTTCTCCGGAACCAAACCAGGTGGTCATCAAAAGACCTTCGATGTGCCCACCGTCGTGAGCTTTGGCGTATTCGATGAAGTTGATGGCATGCTTTTTGACACGCATCGGGCAGACGTACATCCGCAGGCCTGCGTCGCGGAAGATATCCACGGAAGGGAACTCCGTCTGAGACTCATAGTGCCAGTCACAGACGATGATGTCCTTTGCAACCATGTGAAGCGCGTCCTCCGTGTGATTCCCGGAGGCTTCGTAGATCCCATAACCCGTTTCGTCGGCGTTGAGGAAGCGGTCCCCCCACATCATCAGTTCGGCACCGCGTTCACGGAGGTGATCATGGAGGGCATTGATCCAGTCGGCGAGGAGCTTGGCGTTGGAATATTTGGCACATTCCGGGCACAGGCCGATGTGAAAGACCTCGTCGCAGCCGATGTGCATGGCGTCGGCCTCGAACACATCCAGAAGCTCGTCCATCAGGTCAAATACCAGCAGCTTAACGAGCGGATTGGTCAGACAGATGCTGCGGCTGTAAAAGACGCCCTTTTCGTCAGGCATCTCGTCCAGTTCCGGATAGGCGCGCAGCAGACCGTCACGGAAATCGGGAATGGCTTCGGAATGACCGTGCAGAATACCGTCGGTGGGCGTGTTGTGCAGGCCGGACTGGTGGCCGTGCAGGTTCATTTTGGGAACCAGACGGATGCCGTGCCTGCGGCAGACGGCGACCAGCTTTTTGACGTCATCATAGCTTAGAGGGTCATAGCCCTGGCATTCGGGATGCAGCCGGAACTGATAGCGGTAGCGCACCTGCATCACGATGAGATTGCAGCCGTTGGGGGCCAGATATCTGTCGATAAACTCGACAACATCGTCTACCTCTTTGGACAGAGGCGCAGTCAATACGATTCCTTTGGTTTTCCAGGGCAGTTTCATGGCAGTTCCTCCTGATCGATGGGCTTGAATACTGAGGTTAAGGTGTCGGGTGAAACGGGAGTGCCGTCGCTGTTGGCGATTTGGTAGCGATCAAAGACGATGGGATTTTCTGCAGCATAGTATCCTTCGGCGAACAGACCGTCGGATCTGCGCTCGAAGATTGCAAAGGAGCGGCGGGAATTGTCCTCCAGTACCGGCAGCAGTCCCGACGGATGGGGCGGGGAATCGGGCTTTGCAAAGGTGATGGAGAGGTAGGCGGCTTCGATGTAGTGAGTGCCCTGGGTGTAATAGCGCTCGTAGACGTGGCTGTGACCGTAGGTAACGGCGTTAATCCGATGGGCGGAGAAGAGGTCGATGAGCTGCTGACCGCCGTCGTGTGGATAAATGGCGTTTCCTTCGTCATCCGTTTCAGGCGCGCAGAGATTGAACTTTGCGTCCCATGCGCGGTTGAGGATGTGGAAATGCTGGATGACCCATCTGTATCGGGAATTGTCATGCGAAAGATCCTCTTCCAGCCATGTAAGCTGCGGACTGCCGGGAGTGAAGGAATCCAAGAGGATATATTCATTCTTACCGTATGCGTTGATGTGGGAAAAGCGGTTGATGCTCAGCGAAACGATGTGCATATCCGCGTAATCGGCGCTGTACCAGCGTTTGCCGTTGATGCCGTAGTCCGAATCGGGATACAGCGGACGGAAGAGCTGCATGAAGATAGACCAGCTCCAGGCATCTTTGCCTTCGCCTTCCGGGAGACGGCCGCATTTCATGTCGTCGGGTTCATGATTGCCGGGGGAGAAGAACAGCGGGGCATACTGCATGAGTCGGGCGCCGTTTTCCTGCTGCATACAGGGGAAAAAGGCCGATTTTACCGAAAGTTCATCCTGCCATGCCTCGCCTGTATCGAACCACTGGTCAAGACGCCATGAAACATAGGCGGCGTCGCCGGAAAACAGGATGAAATCCGGGTGGAAGGTACCGATGTTGTGCACGGTCTGGTCGCAGTTGGGCAGCGACTGCAGGTCGCTGATCTGGACAAAGCGATAATCAGAACCCTCAGAGGGCGCTGTGTGGAAGAAGTAGACTTTTGAGTATTCGCCGCAGCCGAACACGCGGTAGTGAATCGTTTCGCCGGGAGAAAGATCCGAAAGCTTTACGATATACTGCCAGACCGATACCTCGGGATGTGTATAGGGAGAGTCGCCGTAGGTGCCGTCTGCACCCGGTCCGCGAAAGCCGCGAATCTCGTAACACCGGGCCTCTGCGCGTGTCCCGAGCGCATCCGTGCGGCCGTATTCCACATACGCCGGGGATGGGGCAGACTGAATCCAGACGATATTCATTTCCTCTGCGGGATGGAGGGTCAGCAGATAAGGCTGAGTCAGCAGTTTCATGGCAGTTTCCTCCGATGTGGTATGGATGAAAGAGGTGAGCCGGAGCACGACCGTGCCGCCGGACTCCCGGCAAAGGTCGAGCACGGCCTGAATCTGTTCGGTCTGATCGTAGGGTGCGTTCGGAACAATACCGTAATCGGTGATCGCAAAAATGAAAGCCTCCTGTATGGCAGATAATGATAGGAGTTATTCTTCAAACAGATAGCGAATGGTGTCGGCGTCTACCTCTTTGGTCAGAGGCGCGGTCAATACGATTCCTTTGGTTTTCCGGGGCAGTTTCATGATGACAAACCTCCTTCGGATACCTACTCGGCAAATTGATTGTTTCGTTCAATCAGATTCTGAACGGCGGTAATTGACAGGGCATCTTTTTTCGTTTTCAGGAATACATTATTCTCTATGGTAATGTTTTCATGGAGATGGTTGGAAGTCGGTACTCTCTGACTCAGAACGTGAATATTCGCACCACCTGTTTTGCCGAAGTGATTTTCTATGATCAGCAGAGATTCCACAGCACCGTATTCCTTATAGAAATCAATTAAGTCATCCACATAAATATCTCCTGCGGTCAGAGACAGTTTGTTTCTGCGAACCACCATCCGGCGGGAGGAAAGACGGACATGGGGACAGTTTTTGATTTCATTGTCTTCAATCAGCACCTCCGGCATACGGGTACGGTTTTCAATCAGCAGATGTTCTTTCAGCGGTGAATTGTCACGGAACATGAGCTGAATGTTCTGACGAGCATCATCGTAGGATACCTCCGAGATTACAGCAGAGCCAACTTCATCGTGCGTAACAGGGTCACTGAAGAACACAGTATCACCGGGCAAATACTGTACAAGCCCCCAATGGGAAGGATGAAGATGCGCAATTCTGACTTTGTTCTCCGACAGTACATCCTGAATCTCTGTATAGAATCCGTGGATATTCATGGCATCATCATAGGTGTTGGAGATTCTGGAATTCCGGAGAATGAACTTTCCACTGCAGTTGGTCAGGAAAATACCGTCTGCGGTAGTGGTGAAATATTCGTCACGACCCGGTTTCAACTGAATGGTAAAATGATCCAGCGTTATATTATCACATACATCCGCCACAAAGCCCATGCCGCCCTGCCGATGGATTGTTACATTGTGCAGGGTAATATTCTTTGAAAATTCACTGTGGAACGCCTGCATTTCCCGGTCATTATCATAGGCAAGACAAATTACTCCGCCGACCTGGAAATTGGGTTTCGCAGAATTCTCACGATACCGCAGAAAGATTCCGTTTTCTGTTTTCTCGGCATCTGCCAGTACATTGGGAGCAACAGGATTATAGTTGCCGGAATAATTGCCGATATATAGAAAGCATATGCCGCCGCTCGTCCTGCAAATCGGTTTGCAGCTGATTTTTCTGCATTCGGTAGACATATCCTCGACACCGCAGTGGAAAAGGATGGCACCGTTTTTTATGGAATAGCGGAACAGCCTGGGGTCCAGATACAATTCCATTCCATCCTCTGATACAGCGAGAATTTCAGCATATGCATATCGAATGAAGGAAAAATCTGTTGTAAAATTCCGAAGGATGATATTCTCGGAATTCCGCAGGGTAAAGGGCTGCACTCTGTCACAGAACACGAAATCGGAACCGTTACCGTCAATGGTAACATTATTTTTGTTGAATATAGGAAAAACCGTATCATTTTCTGCGCTCGCACCGCAGGATGAATACGACATCTGGTGCAGACTGCCGTCCTTGTAGAAGTGATATTCTCCCTTTTCAAATTCGATCACGGTTTCTGTATCATTGTCAAGGGAGTCGAGGATTCCACGGATCACCGGTGTCATATTTTCTGCGCTGTTATGAATGGTAATCGTTCTCATTATGACATACCTCCATGCAAAATATGATTTTCAAAGGGGCAGGATGTCGCGGAGGACGCAAAGCCGGCTGACAGTATAGGGTCGGTATACGGCGATTATAGCATACAACGGGACAAAAAAACAGAGGGGAAAACCCCTCTGTCAGAAAAAATGCGGATACAGACGTTACAGATACCGGCTCAGGTCAAATTCGGCCAGCCGGATGTGTTTGCGCGCCACGGTATAGGACATGGCAAGCTCTCCGCTGCGGTAATAATCCACGAAGGGGTAGAAGCAGAACGAATGCATCTTCGCCTGCAGTACCACTTCACTGGCGGCGAGGTTTTCGGTATCAATCTTCACGATGCCGATGTGCTCGCGGTCGATGGGTGCATGGAAGAGATAGAGCCCGCCGCGGTAGAAGATGAAATCACCGCGGGACTGGCAGTCGTAAATCTCCACGGGCGCATCCCACTTGCCGGTTTTCAGGTCGTAGGCGGTGAGAAAGCCGCACTTATTGGTGTCCTGCTGGCGCACGAAGTAATAGACCTTATCTCCCAGGACATAAGTGGCGTTTTCCCACTTGGAGTCATTGATGAAATCCGGCTGGGAGACATATTCCCAGGTGATCAGGTCGCGGCTTTTGATGAGGCAGGTAAAGTCGCCGCTGTAGGCGCCGGTGTACCAGTACCACTCACCGTTTTCCTCACGGCCGGACTGCTTCTGCATGATGCCGATGTCGGAAAACATCTTCTTGCAGGGGATGCCGTTTGCGGCAAGAGCGGCGCGGATGCCGGTGGCGGAGAAATCGTTGGTGATGTCCCCGACACGGAAGCGGTTGACGCCGATTTCGCCGAGGGTCTTCGTGGGCACGTGGAAGGGGCAGTAGAAGCGGTAGTAGTTTTCCTCTGTACGGGCAGTCCAGAGGATGAAGAGCGTCTCGGCGTCCTTTTTCATCAGAATGGTGTCGTAGACCATGTCGATGACGTGACCGCCGACCACATCACCGGTGGTCTGCAGGTCGAGAAAGGTCTTGTTCTCAGGATCATCCAGCGGCGCCCAGACAAGGCGGGCAGTCTGATTCTTCGGATCCTCCGAGGGCTCTTTGGTGTTGGCGTAATAGGTCATGTAGACCGTATCACCCATGACGACGAAGGTGGAGACGTGCGCCATTTTGTCGCCGGGCTTTTCAAAGTCCGAGACGTGCCTCTCCTCGATCTCACGGGCGAAAGCTTCGCCCTTTGCAAGCGCTGCGGCAGATACCTGATCGGTGATGGTGCGCACGGTGCAGTCAATGGGTGCGCCGGGAGAATAGATCAGCTCGCGGTCGGTGCGGATATCGTCGGTGAATACAGCGTTACGCATGGCGTTTGTCCCCCTTGGATTTCTTGATGAAGAAAAGAATGATGGAAACGATGGAAATGGACTCATTCAGGATGCCCATATATGAGCCGACGAAGAGATCGTAGGTGAGAAAGGCCGCGCAGACGGGCAGAGTGATGAGCTTTGTGAGGGTTGGATTGTTGATCCAGAGGGATATGGTGACAAAGGACGAGGCGACGATGGGGATGATATCGTACCAGATGTCGAAGGAGAGAATGCCGAGGGTGAGGTTGATGAGGATGAACAGGGCTGCCCAGAGCGGGGTGGAGGCCCATTTCTTTTTGCCGCGGTTGATGAACACAAGCTCACGGAAGATGCCCACGAGGTTTGGGATCATGCCGGCGGTGGCGCCGAGGAGAAAGTAGTGGGCGATCCAGAACACGTCCGCCGAGAGCTTGCACAGGAGGATGCGCCGGCGGTCCTTCTGCTGATAAATCAGAAAAAGGGATACCATGGCTCCGAGGCCCAGAAGATGGACAGGTATGTTCATGGGATTGCCTCCTTGACAGATCGTGCACTGCGTAGTATAAGTATTATATTGTCAAATGAGCGCGTATTCAATAGGGGATATTGACATAAAATAACACGATCTTGCACTGGGGGGCGGATGAATGATAGGTATCCGACATGAAACATATGCGGAGCTGATAGATGAACTCCCGTTTTCACTGGTGACCGGCATCGAGCGCACGCCGTTTAACTGCAGCCGGGAGAAAAACTGGCATGAAAATATCGAGATCCAACTGTGTACGCAGGGCAGCGGAACGGTGCTTCTTGACGGTGAAAGATATACGGTGTCTCCCGGGGATATCGTTGTGGTCAATTCCAATGTGGTGCACTACACGCTGACGGAGCATTATCTGCGCTATACCTGCCTGATTGTCAGTACCCAGTGGTGCCGGAAGATGCAGATTGACTACAGTAATCTTCGCTATTCGCCGGTCATTGTCTGCAGGGAGCTGGAAGCGCTGATTGAACGGCTGTCGGAGATTTGCGCAGATCACAGCGATCCCCTGCGTGTGGCAAAGGCAAACCGGCTTTTGCTGCATCTGCTCATTACGCTGAGCGAGCAGTATGCATCTCCCCGGCTTGCGGCTGCTTCAAAGAACCGGTATTTTGACGTAATTGTGGCGGCAATTGCCTGTATTGAGAAAAATTATGATCGGAAAGTGACGCTGTCAGAACTTGCCGAAAGCGTCTATTTCAATAAATATGCCCTGTGTAAGGAGTTCAAACGCTATACGGGACAGACGATCATTCAGTATCTGCATCACTATCGCTCACTGAAGGCTATCGATTATCTGTCTGAGGGATATACCGTTGCCGAAACAGCGGCGCTGTGCGGATTTGAAAACCTTTCGTTCTTTACCAGAACGTTTAAGAGCTGCACGGGAAAGAATCCGTCTTACTACAAAAAACAGGGAATCGGGGAACCGGTTTTTCTGCCGTCAGATCAGAAAACGGAGAAATGATGGTTCCCGGGGCTGGTGAGAGGAAGGGGGATCCGCCTACAGGATGAGCGTCAGAGAGTCGGTTTTCTGCGTAAATGATGCTGTGCGTGTGACCGGCGCCTGACCTTCCGCTTCGATGGTCAGCTCGTAATTGCCGTAAAAGCCCCGGAAGGAAAGTGCGCCTGCGTCGTCGGTGCGGGTGGTGATGTTGGTGTTCCATTCCTGCCGGATAAGCCGCTCCAGCGCGAGATAGGAGGGCTTTCGGCGCAGATTCTCGTCGATCAGACAGCCGCGGCAGCTTCCCTCACTCTTCCAGGCGTCGCCGTCCTTCAGATTCCAGTAGGTGATGCCGCTCATGTGGGGGATGGAGAACCACAGCCGGTAGAGGTATTCAAGAATCTCTGCCTGCAGCTCCTCGCCCTCAGGCAGAGACATTCCCTCGAAAACCGTGGGAACGGTGATCTCGGTTATGGACATCGGAACACCCAGCGTGGCCATTCTGTGGTAGGTTTTATAGATGCTTTCCAGGCCTGCCTCACCGGAAATATGCTTTTCCAGACAGGAAGCACCGTTGAAGAAGTGGACCTGGAATCCGATGGAGTCAAGACGCACGCCTTCCTCAAGAAGCTGACGGTTTTCCTCGTAATAGTAGTCCGCATGAGGTCCGAAGTTCACATGAGTAGTCTCGTTTCGGGCCATGATGCAGTCGCGGGAGAAGATTTCGCCTGCACGTTTGAGCAGCCACTTTACAAAACTCGTTGCCGACTCGGAAATCCACAGGTTTTTAAAGACGCCCATATCTTCAAAGTGCCGCTGATAGGACTCGTTTACCACGTCGAAGGTGTAGTATTCGCCGTCGTATCGCTCGGCCACGGCCGTCACGAATTTGGTCCAGAGGTTTTTGAGCGTATCCGTGTCATGGGGTACCCATTCCGGGCACCAGCGAGCGCAGAACAGCGGCTGCCCCTTGGCCCGGAGGTTATTTTCCTTTGCAAAAGTCAGCACGCGGTCCGCAGGAGGTCTGCGGTACATCTCCTCGCTGCCTTCTGCAAAGCGAAACTTCCCCGGCTCGGTTTCCATGCAGTTCCAGCAGAAGGTGGTGGTGACGAAATTGAAGAGATCGGTGACAGCGTCACGGTATGCCTGCTCCTGGTCGCCCATGCTGCCCAGCATCAGCACATTTGTGCCGAAGTTGAAGTCGTGGCTTTTCTGGACGGCACGAACAGAGGCACGCACCGGGGTACCGTCGGGGGAGAGAAGCCGGAGGGTGAAGTCGCCTTTGCGGTATTGTTCGGTGTTGGCGCGGATTTCGGAGGATAATCCGTCGAAGGTTTTTCTATAGTTCCCGATTGCTTTGTACATACCATAGCTCCATTCTGCTGACTTGTGTCAGCGCGGTGATGACCGGACAGCTTGATGCAGCGGCATCCGGTGCCGGTTTGACTTTTTGGTAGTTGTATTGTATGATGAAAGCAAAACCATATCAAGCAATAGAATTAACTGAAAATAATAAAATCTTAACTGTTGGTGATGCGTATGAATTGCTGTGAGGCAACGGGAATCCGGATCGACACCGCCCGCTTCGTACCGGCTAACGTGTTTTTCAAGAACAGCGGCGTGACGGCGGAGAGAACGGTTGAATGCTATGAGCTGGTGCTGTTTTTAAAGCCGGGCGGAGCGGCTGTGATCAACGGGAAAAAGTATCCGATTGCGGCGGGATCGGTGCGCTTTCATCGGCCGGGAGATCGCGTTTACAGCTACCGGTTCAATGAAATCTACGTCCTGCACTTCCGGGTGGAGGATGAGCAGCGGGGGAAGGCGCTCTTTGGCGGTTTCCCGGCGTTTGTCACGCTTCCGGATTTTGCGGAGGAAGCACAGCTTTTCAGGACTCTGATTGCCGCGCTGGTGGAACGGGACGACTTTACGTGTATCTGTTCTCTTTGGAAGCTGCTGGGCAGCATTCGGGAGCAGTATCGGGAACAAAAAGAAAATCAGGAACAGAAAACGACGGGGCAAATAAAAAAATACATCGAGGATCACTTCGCCGCAAGACTTACCCTGGACGTGCTGGCCGGGGAATTTCATCTGCATCCGGTCTATCTGCAAAGAAAGTTCGAAGCCGAAATGGGCTTGACGCCGACAGAATACCAGAGACGGGTGCGGCTTTCAAAGGCCAAAGCCTACCTGGCATCCACCGATATGACCATCGACGCCATTGCAGAGCTGTGCGGTTTTGCCAACGCGTCGCACTTTATCAGCGTTTTTAAGCGCAGCGAGCAGCTGACGCCGCTGCAGTACAGGCGGGAAAACAATCTGCTGGTTTAGAAGCTGCGAAGGCTGCACAGGCGTAAACCGGGGTCAAACGCGGTTGGTATGCGCTGTACCGCAGAGCTTCTTCACAAGCAGGAACAGCCCGTATCCGATCACATAGCCCAGTGAGTTGAGCAGCAGGTCATCTATGTCGCTCACGCGGTCAAAAAACGGCAGCTGCAGGATCTCGATGCAGAAAGAAAAGCCGACGCCTGCGGCGATGCCTGCTGCAGCACGGCGAAGCTCGCGGAAAACGGCCGGCCAGACGATGCCGACGGGGATGAACATGGCGGTGTTGCCGATGAAGTTGAGGAGCGCCTCGCGAGGATCGGGGTAGTCTGCCAGGTATACCAGCGGCAGAAGATTGATCCGGGGCGGAAAGATGCGGTTCCTGTCAAAAAGCAGCGGCTGGATCTGGCCGTCAACCTTGCCAAACGGACAGAATGTGAAACGCGTGATCACGATCAGGCAGATATAGACAAGCAGCAGCTGCAGCTCACGCCGCCATGAAATACGGCGCATCCTTGTGCAGACAGCTGCTCTCAGAATCAGCCAGAGGATGCTGATGGACAGGACCATCGTCCCGTAGGGTATCTGAATCATTTTTTTTGATTGCCTCCTTACTGTTTATGCTATCATTATAGCACAGATCGTGAAAAAAGACAGAGGCTATCGGTCTGTGTCGAACGATTTCCGGGTGAAGGCAGATGCGCCTGCTTGACAAATAATGTACCGGCCGATAGAATAAATACAATTGATATCAATGGATGCACAGGCGATAGTGCCTGCGTGTGAAAGGAGATCCTATGAAGTTTGAAGAAATGCTGCTGGCACGTGAAAGCTGCCGCTCTTACCGTAATACCCCGGTTTCCCGGGAAGATCTGATGAAAATCTGCGAGGCCGGACGCCTGACGCCCAGCGCCTGCAACTCGCAGCCCTGGAAGTTTCTCGTTGCCGACGAGCCTGAGGCCAAGGCCAGAATCTGCGACGCACTGGTGGTCGAGGGCGGCATGACCGCGGCTTCCTGGCGTGAGGAATGCCCGGCGTTCATCGCATTCGTGGAACAGAAAGCCAATCTGATGCCCGGGGCAATCAAATATTTCGGCAATTCCCAGCACTTCGCCCAGGGTGATGTGGGCATGGCGAGCCTGAATATGTGCTATCAGGCGCTGGAACTGGGCCTCTCCACCTGCATTCTGGGTCTGGTCGATCAGAAGAAGATCCACGCGGCCTTCAGCATCCCGGAGGATGAGTTTGTGCGCGTGGTGCTGGCAGTGGGATACGCAAAGGAAGATAAGCCGCCCCGCCCGAAGATGAGAAAGGCCTTTGAAGAGGTCGTCTGCTTCAACGAGTGGAAGTAAGCAGGTGCAGCCCGGCGAATCGGGGAGGAGAGGTTTACAATGAAACGATATCTGCTGCCGGAAACGGGACAATACTATAAGGCCAATCTCCACTGCCATACCACCGTCTCCGACGGACGCTGGACGCCTGAGGAAATCAAGGTCCGCTACATGGAGGCCGGTTATTCGGTGGTTGCCTACACCGATCACCATATCTTTGTCCCCCACAACGAGCTCGCCGATGAGCACTTCGTTGCCCTGAACGGCGTGGAGATCGGCGCCATCGACAGCGCAGAGAAAAAGACACGCAAGAACTGTGATTTCGGTCTGATCGCGCTGGATCCCAATATCACGGCGTCACCGGAATGGGATAAGTCCGAGACAGTGCCCGATGAGCTGGGACGGTATATTCTGATGAAGTATGACTTTGACTTCGTCAATGCGGTACTACGCGATGCAGTAAAACAGGGGTTCTTCGTGACCTACAATCACCCCACCTGGTCGCTGGCGGAGTATACCGATTATATGCGCTACGACGGCATGCACGCCATGGAGATCTGCAACTACGGCTGTGTTGTGGGCGGTCACGACGAGCACAATGCGCGGATCTACAACGACATGCTTCGGGCGGGGAAACGGCTTTACTGCATCGCAGCGGATGACAATCACTGCAAGCCCGGGCTGCCCGATTATTTCGGGGCATTTACCATGATCAGGGCAGAGTCGCTTACCTACGCCGCCATAGCGGACGCATTGGTGAAGGGGCATTTCTATGCTTCCGAGGGCCCGCTGATTAAAACCCTGTGGTATGAGGACGGAAAGGTTTACATTACCACCTCACCTGTGCGGGGAATTACGATCACCAAGCCCGGACGCAATATCGCCCTTGCGCAGGACGGAGGAAACCTCATCACGGAGGCAGTTTTTGACGTGGATGATGATGATGGGTACTTTTTCCTCACTGCCATCGGTCCGGACGGTACAAAAGCGTACACAAACGCATATTTTACGGATGAGATCCTGAAATAACCGCATTTTTGGAGGAGTTGTTATGGTAAGAGAAGCACGAGAAAATGAATTGCGGGAGATTCTGGAGCTGTATCTGCATCTGCATGAAAAATCAGTGCCGGAGACGGATGAACACCTGAAAAGCACGTGGGAAACGATCATGCGGGATGAAAATCACCATATTATCGTCCTGGAAGCAGATGGAAAGCTTGTGTCCTCCTGTGTCTGCGTGATTATCCCGAACCTGACGCGGGGGATCAGACCCTATGCATTCGTGGAAAACGTGGTCACCCATGCCGATTACCGGGGGCGCGGCTGTGCCACGGAGTGTCTGCGGTACGCAGAACAGATTGCAAGGACTGCCGGGTGCTACAAGATGATGCTGCTCACAGGGTCAAAGGAAGAAAAAACGCTCAACTTCTACCGCAATGCCGGTTACAACAGTACCGATAAGACAGCGTTCATTCAGTGGATTGAATAATGACAGAAAACAGGACTTGGAGTGCATCCGAAGTCCTGTTTTTGCTTGAAGCGAGCGGTTTGCTTGATAAATACCGTTTGAATCTGCTGCCGAAACGGTTGCAATTACCAGACGTATGCACTATAATAATCAGAAGCAAGAAAAATCTTTCTGGGGGGATTCCATGCGAACGAAAGACGTGAATATGCTCAGCGGGTCGATTACAAAAGGCCTGCTGGTGATCTGCATTCCCGTCATGATCATGAACGTGATCCAGTCCATGTTCAACATCGTGGACATGACGATTCTGAAGAGCTTTGACACCGACGGTATGGCGGTCGGCGCGGTGGGCGTGTGCGGCTCGCTGATCACGTTGATTTCCAATCTGGTGGTCGGTATTTCCACCGGCTCCAATGTTATCATCGCCAAGTACATAGGAAAGGGCGAGCAGCAGAATATCAACCGTGCCGCCGGTACGTCGATTGCCTTTTCGGCTGTGGGCGGTCTGGCGCTTGCGGTGATCGGCGTCTCCTGCGCGGAGCTCTTTCTGAGATGGGTCAACTGCCCGGAGGAGCTGTTCTCACGCGCGGTGCTGTATTTCAGGCTCTACTTTGCCGGCATCCCGCTGCTGATGATCTACAACTTCTGCAGCAGCGCGCTGCGCGCCAGCGGCAACTCCCGCCGGATCATGATGATCTCCATAACGGGCGGCGTGGTGAAGGTCTGCATGACCTGCCTGCTGGTGGCGGCGTTCCGCATGGGCATCGTCGGCGTTGCACTGGCGACGATCATCTCCTGGCTTGCGTTCGCCGCGATGGGTTTGATCTCGCTGTTCAGAAGCAATGGCAGCGTAAAGCTGTACATGGATCATCTGCGCTTTTATCGCCCCGAGCTTCCCCAGATTCTGCGCATCGGCGTTCCCTCCGGTCTGCAGATGGGTCTGTACTCCGTAGCCAACGTCATGATCTCCTCCGCCGTCAACAGCTTCGGTGCACAGGCGACCACCGGTATCTCCATCGCCAACACCTTCGACGGCCTCCTTTACAACATCTGCCACGCAACCTCTCTGGCGGTCATGCCTTTTGTCAGTCAGAACATCGGCGCGGGCAATGTGAAGCGTGCGTCAAAGTCGGTGTGGAAGGGTATACTGCTCACCGTAGGTATCGGCGCATTTTTCGGCGCACTGTCGGCGATCTTCTCAGGCCCTCTGTCGTCCATCATGTCCGATGATCCGGTGGTTATCGATTACTCCCGTCAGAAGATGATCATCATATCCAGCACCTACTTCATCTGCGGCATCAACGACATTTTCAACGCAGCCCTGCGCGGCATGGGAAAGCCCACATTCCCCACCGTGACCACCCTGATTTTCATGTGCGGTCTGCGCTTTGCCTGGGTGTACTTCGTATTCCCGCTGTTCCCCAACCTGACCTTCCTGTATCTGGTCTGGCCCATCGGCTGGGTTGCCTCCATCATCTGCGGACTGTGTGTGTACTTCCCGACGATGAAGAAGTTGGCAAAACAGCACGAACCGGCGGCATAAGGCCGCGCATCCGGAATCTTCGGTCGATGAATACTGCAAAGAGAACGCCCGCTGCAGCCAACAGACTGCGGCGGGCGTTTTGCAATGCGTCACTCTTTAATCTCATCCAGATTCTTCCACCCGTACCGGAACACCGACAGGATCATAGATGCCTCGCTGACGACTTCATCCAGAACACCGGCCCAGGAGCCGACCGCGATATCGTAGATGATCCACAGGGGGGAATTGATGAACATACCGGCGATGCGGATTTTCCGCGCGTTGTAGGTATAGCCGCCGATGGTTGAGGCGATGTTGGCGGCGACCGGAAGAACGGACCACCAGCCGCCCCAGGTGAAGTATAATGTGACGAGCTGCAGCACGCAGATCAGAACGCACATCCACTTCCCTTTCAGAAAGGCGTTTTTGCTGCCAAGACAAAAGGAACGGATCGTGTTTAAGATGTAGCTGATGCCGCCGGTGGTGGCACCCAGCATCAATAGATGCGTGGTATAACACAGATACGAGATAAACTGCACACGAAAGAGGGCCTTGTTGCGCTTGCATTGATAGGAAAGGAAAAACAAGACGGTGCCGAGGATTCCCACGCCTTGTACAAAGAGATTGTTCATTGAAAACCGCAGCCTCCCGATATTGGTGTAACGGATGCATTATACCATAAAAGTAAGGAAAATGACAGGGGGAATCGGCAGGAATCGGAATTTTTGTTTGCGTGTATCCGAAAATATCACGGGAAAGAGTTGTTCGGGGAACAGCGGTGATATGTGCGCAGTTATGGCAATTCACTGCTTGGGGCGAAGAATAGCAGCGGGGTCTGCTTTTAGATGATATAGAGTCGGTTGTCTTTTCTATATTCTGTTGGCGTAACGCCGTATTTCTTCTTAAATGCGCGGCAAAAGATGCCGGTTTCGGAGTATCCGCACTTTCCGGAAATGGCAGAAATGGAGTAAGAGCTGCTTATCAGTAATTCTTCCGCACGGTTAAACCGCAGAGCCTGAACGTATTTTTGGGGCGACGTGGACAGATAAATGTGAAAGAGCTTTCGCAGATAACTTTCGCTGATATGCAGACTGGAAGCAAGCCAGGTGTTGGAGAGCTCAGGGTTTTCGATGTGCGTTTCGATGAGAGATATGGCCTTTTTTATCACAAACGGAACCCGCTTTTTTTCATATTCCTCAATGATCAAAGCAGCGATTTCATAAAAGCCGGAGAGCGTTCTTGCATATTTGCTGCTCTGATAGGACAGAAACAGCGATTCAATCTTCTTGTGAAGCGCGAGAAATATTTCGGGGTTGGAGATCTCTGTTACCTGAAATGTATCAAGTGTAATGTCTGTATCAAGAAGAAAGTTGATGAGGGCAAATTTACCGGATCGGACACATTCGAGCTCATAGGTTTGATCTTTGGGTAAGATAACGATATGGCGGCTGTCGGATATAAACCGGTTGCCGTTATGTTTATAAATGATTTCCCCGTCAATGGCCAGAGAAATCCCGTACCAGGGACGGTTTTGCATACGCATATGGCTGCCTGCGGAGTGTTCCGTTGTGAGAACGTGCGTGATTTTCCTGACGCAGGGCGTACCTGTTATCATTGATTCAACCATTTGAAACCTCGCATTTTCTGCATTGTATGGCGCTACATAGGTTATATCATTTTCGGCATGAAAGATCAATGTCTTCCTGAGAAAAAGTAGCGGAAATGCATATTGCGGGTGTTAAAGTGATTGCCTGGGTAGGTTTCGTGTGATATGATTGCTGTGGAAAAACCCGAGGTCTCCGAAAGCTCAGATGTCATGCTGGGCAAAACACATACGAGGGAGAACAAAAGATGAAAAAAGTACTTATCCTGGGTGCAACCGGTGCCATGGCAACCTATCTTGTGCCCGAGTTGCTTGAAAAAGGGTACTGCGTTACCGGCGTGAGTCTTGACGATGTGAAATCCGGTCATCCAAACCTTCGATACGTACAGGCAAACGCGAAAGATCACATGTTTCTTGAAAAGGAACTTGCAAAAGGGTATGACGCGATCGTGGATTTTATGGTCTACAAGAGCAAGGAGCATTTTGGAGAATACTACAAGCTCTATTTGGAAAATACGTCTCACTACATTTTCCTGTCAACGTACAGAATCTATGCCGGAGACTATCCGCTCAGGGAGGACTCACTGCGCTTGCTGGAGGCGGAGAAACCGGCGGATTTTGTGTCGTTTGAGGAGTATTCGATCTATAAAGCCGAAGAAGAGGATATGCTTCGGCAGTCCGGATACTCAAATTTCACGATTGTAAGACCCGCCATAACCTATTCGCAATGCCGCTTTCAGCTTACCACGCTTGAGGCAAGCGTTCTCATTTACCGAATGCTCAACGGAAAGACCGTTTTGCTGCCTGAGGGAGCGATGGATTGCGAGGCAACCATGTCATGGGCGGGGGATGTTGCGAAGATGTTTGCGGCAATCCTGCTCAATCGCGCAGCATTCGGGGAAACGTATACGGTATCTACGTCAGAGCACCATACCTGGCGGGAGATTGCGGAAATGTACGGGCGTATCGGCGGCTTGAAATACATAACCGTTCGGGACGAGGATTATATCGAGTTGATCGGCGGCGGAATCTACGCTGAGCAGCAGTTGAAGTATGACAGATGCTACAACAGAATTGTTGATAATTCGAAGATCCTCAGTCTCATGGGTGCCTCGCAGGAGGAGCTTATGCCGCTGGAGGAAGGACTTCGCATGGAGTATGAAAATCTGACGGCGGAGCGGCTGGCGCGTATTGGATGCAATAAGACGGTAAACAGCAGAATGGATGCATATCTTGAGAAGCTGAAAGGTCACGAAAGCAATGTTTGAAAGACAAAGGCAATATCATTCCTGGTTAAGGATGATATTGCCTTTTGTTCGCCTGTCGGTGTGATGGATGATTGTTGATAACGGGTGCTTATCTTGCAGGAAGCACGTCAAACTGCATACCCGGGCAGCGGACAAGCTGCACGGGCTCCCCGCCCAATGCCTTCGCGGTCAGCGCCAGCGTCAGGGTTCTGAACCAGGTGGGGAACATGGCGCCGCGGTCGGCAGGACCCGTGAGATTGGGATGACCGTAGGTGAACGCCTTATTTTTTATAAACTGCAGACCGCCGTCCGGCGTCTGATTGCTCTTCACCCACTTTACGCCCCGCTGCAGCGCCTGACGCACTTTGCTGGTTTCTGCAATCCCCATGCGGTAGAGCCGTGCCAGCGGAGACATGGTATCGATATCCTCGCAGGCGCTGGATACAAACGGATCGTCCGGGTGATGAACGCCCAGGCCGAAGCCGCCCAGCGGGTTCTGGGTTTTCAGCATGGACTCAACTGCCTTATCCGCATAGGGAATGGGAATCCCGTCGTAGAAAAACAGTTCCCACCAGTGATATGCGGCCTGGACAACGTTTGAGAGCTGCAGGGGATCATCCAGATCGACGTCATCTCCCCACAAACCGGTGTCGGGATTGACGTGGTGGGTGCTGAGCCACTCCAGGATCACTTCGACGGCCTTTCCGGCACGGTCGTTCCCGTGAAAATCGCGCTCGTACTGTAAAAGACCGCCGATGTTCATGATCTCATTGCCGGTCTGGCTGATGTCGCCTTTGCAGTTCCATACATGGTTTTCAAGCCAGTCCACCAAACGGTCGATGTCCTCCCATGGTTTCAGGAAGGTATTCTCTTTCGGCGCGACCGCACCGAGACAGGCCAGCGCAATCACGACATGACTGGTCAGATGGGTGCGCCCGCACCAGAGCGGATCGCCCTTGTACCAGCCGGCGCCCCAGATTGCCGGGTCACGGAACAGACCGTCGTCGTCCTGATGGGCGCAGAGATACTGTATCCACTGCTCACGGTCGGGAATCTCACGGCCCAACAGTGACAGCGTCATCGCAGCGTAGGTGGAGGAATATAAGGTGGGCACGGAGCAGGCAGCGCTGTAGCGATACTGTCCGGGCTGTCCCATGTAATTGGAGTCGATGAAGCGGATGACGTTATTCTGATATTCAAGGTCCAGAATCGGCAGGTTTTCGTTAGCGGACATATTGGCTCATTCCTTTCCGGTTTATCACAGACAGCGAGAAAAAGGCTGCTTTTATCAGCTCCTTGAAAACCGTTGGCTGATAATCCATATCAAGACGTACCTATGGCTCATAACGAAACGTTTGGAAGTCATCCGTGAAGGCGCAGGCGAGGGTTGCCTCTCCGTGGGTTTCGGGGAAGGCTTCTTTCCGGGAGCCATGGAAGAAAAGGATATATTTGCTGCTTGTACCGCCGCAGCTCTTCATGGCAAAGCCTGCTGTAAGCCGGCCGGATGCCCAGTCCCAGGATTCCTGTTCCAGAGTATGAATGCCCTTGTCTTCCCAATTGGCAAGGTCGCCGGATTCTTTGATGCCGATGCCGTTTTTGGGGGAATGGATGAGAAGATATCTGCCGTCTGCTTCAATTACGCAGGCATTTTCGCCGCCGGGAGCAGAACCGCGAAACTCCCAGTTGTCCAAATCCTTTGAAACGGAAAGACTGACGCCGTTTTGTTTGAAAAAAAGGTAATATTGCCCGTCTTTTTTAATCAGGAAAGGGTCGATCATTCTGCCTTCGGCTTCAAAATCGCAGCTCTTGCCTTTGGCGTAAATCTTTTCGGGGACGGAAAAGGTCTTGAAGTCTTTTGTGCGCATCAGATAGATTCTTGCGGTATTGTCCGCAATGCTGCATTCTGCGAAAGGCCGGGGCATGGGATATGAGGTGAAGCAAAGGATGAATTCGCCGTCCTTTTCAAGCACACAACCGGGGCTGCAGTAGTTTTTCAGATTATCGGTTTCCGTCAGGACAACAGGCGAGGACCAGTTTATGAGATCCTCGCTTTTGCTCATGGCTATCTGATTGTACATATAGCCGTTTTCTTTTTCGGAGACTGTGAAGAAAAGATAATAGCATCCATTGTAAAAATAACAGGCGGGATCGCGGTAGGCTGTCCTTTCACCGCCCATAAACAAAATCATGCCGATTACCTCCATAAAAGCGGTGTTTTTCTAATTATACCAACAATCTGTTTTTTTGTAAAGCTGATTCCAGAAGCGAAGCAGACATTAACACCGGAACTCTCTTTTATTGCCGCAGTAAAACCGGCTTACTTCCTGTATATTCTTGCGCAGCATTCCATATCCCCACGCCGGGGTGATGAACGGGATATGGGTGATGGCACCTGCCCGGCAGGCGGGATGTCAATATGGGCAGCAAATTTCTGCTTACATCTGCTTGCGGCAGCCGTCGACAAGATAATTCTGTCCCGAAACGTAGCTTGCTTCCTCGCTGGCAACAAACAGAATCACATTGGCAATTTCTTCATAGCTGCCGGCACGGCCGACAAATGAGAAGTTCTTCATTGTGTCGCTTCCCGCAGGGGCGACACTGCCCGGAGAGACGCAGTTTACGGTAATGCCTTTATCGGACACGGCCTTTGCAAGGGCTTTGGTAAACGAAATAACAGCGCCCTTCGACGTGGAGTAATCAACAAACCAGCTCAGACCGTATACACCTGCCACCGAGCCGACATTGACGATTCTGCCGTACCCGTTTTCGATCATTGACGGCAAAACCGCGTGGGATAAGTACATGGTACCCATAACGTTGATGTCGAATACCTTTTTCCAGTCGTCGGATGAGGAGTTTACAAAATCAGATAAAGGAAAAATGCCGGCGTTGTTTACAAGAATGTCTATTTTGCCGAAAATTTCCAGTGCATTTGCAATGGCTGCTCTTGCGTCGGCCTCGTTGGATACATCAAAATTGGCTTTGATGACATTGTCGGTGTACTTTTTGATTTCCTCATAGGTTTCGGTTAAATCCGAAATGTCGGCGAGAACGACATTTGCCCCTTTTTTGGCAAATCCTATCGCCGCCGCCCTTCCAATGCCCCTGGCGGCGCCTGTAACAAAAGCTGTTCTTCCTGTAAAATCCATAGTCGCAACCTCCTTTTCATGAGAATAGAATAACATACCGAACCGATGAATGAAATGCTTCAAACTGCATTTTGTTTAGCTGAAAGTGTACAAATGCGTTGACGGAGGGAACACGCTCTACTATAATTAAAGCAGGGAGGTGAAGGTATGGAACATAACAGTTTTGTGATTACTGAATTTGTATCCGCAAGCGAACCGATCAATCATTGCGGCACGAGACTTCAAATGAAAGAAAGGGAGAGTTCAGCCCTGATTTTCCCGAAATACGGACGATTGGAGTTTACATGGGAGACACAAGCCGTCACTGCCGATTCCGACCAGCCGGTATTGATTTATGAGGGAATGAGTTATACGAATACCTGCATCGAAGACGCACAAAGTCTGATGTTCAATATCAGATTACAGAATAACAAAGCGGATATCCTGCGGCTTCAACCGGTGAACAGGGAGAGGCTGAAATGGATTTATGATGAAATAACGGTGCTGAATGTCAATCCTTCGGCCAAAAAGCAATCCGGAATCTTTGAAAAACTGTATCAGCTGCTCGGCGAATGCCTGCCCGGTGAAGACGGTGACACCACGTCGCCATTATCTCCGATACTTGAAATGATTGAAAAGTCTTATCATAAAAGCAGCCTGACGCTTGACGATCTGGCGAAGAGCTGCAGTATGAGCAAATCCTATCTTCATAAACTGTTTGTGAAAGAACTAGGAATGACGCCGTTTCAGTACATTACCGAGACCCGGATGAAACAGGCAAAGATTCTGATTACGGAGATGCTTCCCGTGAGAGATGTTGCATATATGGTGGGCTACTCCGATATTTATCAGTTCAGCAGGGCGTTCAAGCGGTTTTACAGTATTTCTCCCACGAAAATGAGAGCCACGAAATAGAGGCAGAAAAAAACTGCTCACTTATGTCCGGCGGTAAGTGAGCAGTGATGGTGTTTGATTTTCAGCCTACGCGAGCATATTTTCGATGAAGATGCCGTATCCTCTCGTCGGGTTATTGACCGGCACATGGGTCACCGCACCAATGATCTTCCCGTCCTGAATGATCGGACTGCCGCTCACGGGTGATTGTCATTAGGGACAACAATTTCTGACTATTCCGTGTGCGTTGTTACAAGCTCCTCACAAAACTCTTCAAAAGAATTTTTTTCGTTTACAGTCAAAAAAGAGAATTCTTGATATTTGC